>CAYNAN010000017.1:0-31074 GCA_964395085.1 uncultured Synergistaceae bacterium | reverse complement strand
GGGACCGTCAAGGCGGTGGACGACGTGTCCTTCTGGGTGGACGAAGGGGAGATCCTGGCCATCGTCGGCGAGTCGGGAGGTGGAAAGTCGGTCACGGGATTTTCCGTCATAAGGCTGATAGAGGAGCCGGGAAGGATAGAGTCGGGGGAGATCCTCTTCGAGGGGAAGGATCTGATGGGGCTGTCCGAGTCACAGATGAATAAAGTCAGAGGCAAGGATATATCGATGATATTTCAGGACCCGATGACATCGCTTAACCCCGTCTACACGATCGGGCAACAGATCGAGGAGACCTTGCTACTCCACACAGATCTGTCCCCAAAGGAGAGAAGGTCGGCTTCCATAGAGCTGTTGCGGTCGGTGGGCATATCCAACCCCGAGAGCAGGCTGAAGGCCTATCCCCACCAGTTCAGCGGCGGCATGAGACAGAGGGTGGTCATAGCCATAGCCCTGGCGGCGAACCCTAAGCTGATAATAGCCGACGAGCCCACAACCGCCCTGGACGTGACTATCCAGGCCCAGATACTGCGGCTTATGGCGGATCTGGTCAGGGGCAAGGGACGGTCCCTTATACTTGTGACCCACGACCTGGCCGTGGTGTCCGAGATGGCGGACAGGATAAACGTCATGTACTGCGGCAAGGTGGTCGAGAGCGGCCCAACCAGGGACGTAATAGATAGAAGCGCCCATCCCTACACGAAGGGTCTCATAGGCTCGATCCCCGACCTTGAGAGGGACAAAAACAGACTGGAGACCATAAAGGGCATAGTCCCCAACATGTTCGACCTGCCCAAGGGCTGTAAGTTCGCCCCTAGATGCACCAGGGCCAAAGAGATATGTCACGTCCAGGAACCGGAGGTTATTAATATGTCCCAGAACCACCAGGTGGCCTGTCATTTTCCCTTTAGAGAGGAGGTCCTTTAGATGAGCCGCCTTCTGGAGGTGACCGACCTGGAACAACGGTTCGACCTTAACACCGATTTTCTAAGCAAGATAGTTTTTGAGAGGGGCCGACTGGTCAAGAGGGAGAGGATCGTTAAGGCGGTCAATAAGGTCAGCTTCTCCATGGACAAAGGGGAGGTATTCTCCATCGTCGGAGAGTCGGGCTGCGGGAAGTCCACGGTGGCCAGGACTGTAATAAAGCTCATAGAGCCCAAAGGGGGAAGGATCGTCTACGACGGAAGGGACATCACCGGCCTATCCAGGGAGGATATGCTTCCTCTTCGGAAAAAGATGCAGATGATCTTTCAGGACCCTTACGCGTCGCTGAACCCGAGGCAGAGGGTGGTGGACATACTCACCGAGCCCATGATGTTCCACAGGGCGGCATCGTCGGTAGAGGAGGCCAAGGAGAAGGCAATGGGGCTTCTCAGCAGGGTGGGTATAAGGCCAGAGCAGGCGTCTAGGTACCCCCACCAGTTCAGCGGAGGGCAGAGGCAGAGGATAGGCATAGCGAGGGCACTGGCGGTGGAGCCGGAATTCATCGTGGCGGACGAGCCGGTTTCCGCACTGGACGTGTCGATTCAGGCTCAGATACTGAACCTTATGATGGACCTGAAGGAGGAGCTTTCTCTGTCCTATATGTTCATAGCCCACGATCTCTCGGTGGTTAAGCACATCAGCGACAACCTGGCGGTGATGTACCTAGGAAGGATAGCGGAGAAGGGGAGCAAGAACCACATATTCGGCAATCCCCTCCATCCCTATACCCTGGCACTGTTCTCCGCCATACCGAGGATATCGGGCACCTCCATGAGGCAGGGCAAAAACCTTGAGGGAGAGATACCCGGGGCGATAGATCTGCCGTCGGGATGCTTCTTCCACGGTCGATGCTCTAAGGCCATGGATATATGCTCAAAAGCAGCTCCTGGCGAGGTAGAGATCGAGCCAGGACACCTGGTGTCCTGCCACCTCTACGGATAGCATAAGGGCCTGAGGATATCCTCAGGCCCTTATGCTACAATAAAAAAGATCAGCAGATAAAAACAAAGCGACGACCCGAAGATCGTCGCTTTTGAGATCAGATAAGAAAAGGTTTAAACAGGCGTAACGTTCGAAGCCTGGGGACCCTTCTGACCGTTCTCGATGGTGAAGGTCACGGCCTGACCCTCATCCAGGGTCTTGAAGCCGTCTACGTTGATGGCGCTGAAGTGAACGAAATAATCCTTTCCGTCCTCACCAGTGATGAAACCATAGCCCTTAGTGCCGTTAAACCATTTCACAGTTCCTCGAGTCAAGGTGTTGCCTCCTAAAAATGTTTTTGCCGCTACCGTTTCCTTGCGACAAAAACAGTTTACCCTGGATCTACTTTCCTGTCAACAACCTTTACAAAATTTGATAAAAATATTTTATTTTAATTTTTAAAAAACACAAAGAGAATCTATCCCTCTATGGGGAAACTCATAACCACCTTTGCGCCAGCTTCGTTTGTCATGGATACCGATCCCTTCAGCTGACGCACCAGCATCGCGACCAATCTCATGCCAAAACCGGAGGAGTTCTCAAGGTCATCGTAGGGAAAGTCCTTCGGGAAGCCTGGGCCGTCGTCGCAAAGCTCCATCTCTATGTTGGAGCCCCTTCTCTTCACAGATAGGCCTATTTTACCGCTGGTTCTGTCCTTAAAGGCATACTTCATCGAGTTGGTGACGATCTCGTTCACCAATATGCCGAGGCTGGACAGAGTCCCAGCGGAGAGGACCACGTCATCCACCTCGATGGACCTAGATACCCCGCCAGCCATGGGAAAGGTGTCTATAATCTCCTCAACCAGAGTGGGAAGATATTCCCTAACCGAGGCGGACTGGACCCTTCCTGAGCGGTATAACCTATCGTACAGCAGGGCCATAGCCCCTAGCCTGTTTTTTGCGTCCTCAAGAGCCATAACGGCGTCGGGATCCCTCAAGGACCAGGCATGTAGTGACAGCAGGCTCATCATGGTGTTCATGTTGTTTTTGATCCTGTGATGGGCCTCCCTTAGGATTAGGTCTTTCTCGTCTAAAAGATGCTGTACCCTCTCCTCCATCGCCTTCCGCTCGGTTATATCCCTAGATATGCTGCCGGTCCCTGCAAGACGGCCCTTCTCGTCGTAGATGGGGTATTTTTTCGTCAGTAAAACTCTGACCTCGCCACCAGGGCATATAAGGGGCTCTTCCTTAAGGATATACTCTCCTTGAGATAGGGTCTGTGCGTGCCTTTCGTCAGCCATGTAGCTCTTGACCGGCTCTTTATCCGCCGGTATGCAAAATATCTCGTCGTCGGACTTCCCAACTATCTCGGAGATCGACGATTTCCCGATCGCCTTTACCAGAGCCTGGTTTGCCGCGACGATCTTCATGTTCAGGTCCTTCACAACCACTATATCGTCTATCTGTTCCACCAATGCCTCAAAAAGCCCCATCCTGTCGGGAGGCAGTTTTCCCGTCTCTCGGGAGTAGAGTGCCTCATCGATGACCGATACGAAAACCGATTTATCAGAGCCCCTCCCTATGGACGGATACCCCTGAGGCGGCTCGAAGGAGGGATCACACAGGAAGACCAAAGGTATGCCCTTTATGGAAGAGTTTAACCTCATGTCGGATGTCAACATAACAAGGTCAATGCCCATCTCCGCATCAACGATAGCCATAGCCTTTGAGACACTGTCGGCCATTATGACGTTATATCCCATATCCTCTAGGAGGTTTTTTTCATCGTACACTGGGATTAAGCTGGTCCCTGCTAAGAGAACAGTCTTCCTTGCCTTGCTCAAAGAACCTCCCCTCCTCTACCCATAGAGGCCTTATATATCGGCCTCGCCTATCAAAAAACGAAAAGCATCTACTTGGCATAATATCACAGTGAACCTTTATATCTCAAATGGTAGGCCGATCCCCTTGATTCTATTGGGGATGACCGCTAACATTGACCCATTCAGTCAGATACAAAAGGAGAGGACATGATCTCATATGAGACTCGTGATATACAACGTGAGGTACGGCACTGGAACTGGGATATCATATCACCTTCCCCTCCCGTTTTCAGGGAGCCTTAGGCGTTCTTCCAGGCGGTTCGAGGACATAAAGGACTTCTTGGAGGGGCTGTCCCCCGACCTGATCGGCCTGGTCGAGGCTGACGGGGGATCTTTCCGCCAAAAGGGGATCTGTCAGGCCGAGGTGGTAGCCAACGCCGTCGGTGGAGAGAGCCGCTTCGCGGTCAAATACGGCAACGGCCTCTCAAAGTTGCCGCTGCTCAAAAGCCAGGGCAACGCGATTATATCGAAGGAAAGTCCCATAAAGGTGACATGTCACGACCTTGGAAGAGGGATGAAAAGAAACGCCCTGGAGGCGGAGTTCAAGGGATTCTCCATGGTTTTGGTTCACCTCTCCCTGGGCAGGCCCAGCAGGAGACACCAGATAGAGGAGCTGAGAAAGATCTGCTCTGCCAGAAAAGGTCCCCTGATAATAGCGGGCGATTACAACACATTGAGTGGACCGGGAGAGCTGGCACCTCTCATGAAGGAGGGTATGTCCACCGTCAACAGAGGGGGGATCCCGACGTTCCCGTGCCGAAAACCCCGAAAGGAGCTGGACTTTATACTAGTATCTCCCGACATAGAGCCTGAGTCTTTTTTCGTCCCAAGGACAAGCCTTTCCGATCACCTACCCCTCGTATGCGACCTCAAGATCTCCCAAACCGAAAGGGGAAAGAGCTAATATGAGTCACTTAATAACGGACCACGAGTTTTGGCTGGTGCTGCTTGCACTGCACGGAGTTACCTCCTGGATAATCCGCTTTGTCATGTTGGCCTTGGTTCCCATGAGACATACTCCAACCGCTGCTATGGCTTGGCTGATGGTGATTTTTTTCTGGCCCTGGCCCTGCACGATGATATACCTTGCCATGGGCTCAAACCTTCTTCCTCAAAAAAGGATGAAAAGACATTCCGAGCTTCTCAAACAGATGAAGGACCTGAGGCTTAAGTGCAAAAGGACCCTCTGCGACTCACAGCCGGATCTGCCACCGTCGCTGCATCGCATATCCAGCCTGGCTGAGACCTTGGGACATATGTCCATAGTCGGTGGGAACCACGGAGCCCTTATATCGGAGGCCAAGGATCTGTCCTCAATGCTGGTATCGGACATAGACCGAGCCACAAGGCACGTAGACCTTCTATATTATATATTCGCCGACGACAACGTCGGAGGTCCGGTGATGGAGGCGCTTATCAGAGCAGCCGAGAGGGGGTTGGACTGCCGTCTGATGGTGGACTCGGTGGGATCCAGTGACCTGGCAAAGCAGGGAACATTGGACTGGATAAGGAGCAAGGGAGTAAAGGTTACGGAGGCCCTTCCCGCAAGCATCTTCAGGCGTCACGCCGCCAGGTTCGACCTCAGAAACCACAGGAAACTCGCTATAGTTGACGGGTCGGTGGCCTATACAGGATCTCACAACATGATAGACCCTAGGTACGGACACAGGGATCTCGTATGGAGGGACATGTCCATAAGGCTTGAGGGTCCCGTGGTAAGACAGCTTCAGTCTGTGTTTTTAGAGGACTGGTACGTCGAGACCGGGGACAAGCCTGACCTTGACCGACTGACGATCCCATCGGAGGACTGCGGCCCCATAGCTGTACAGACCGTCCCGAGCGGGCCGAGCTACAAAACGGAGAACTATCAGAGGCTCATAGTCAGCGCACTCCACGATTCAAGGGAGAGGGTCATCATAACGACCCCCTACCTCATACCGGATGAAAGCCTGCTCCAGGCTTTGGAGGTGGCGGCTCTCAGGGGAGTACGGGTTCAACTTATAGTCCCATCCAGGAGCGATCAGTTCCTGGTAGGTCACGCGGCCCAGTCCTACTATCGAGAGCTTTTGAACATAGGGGTACAGATCTATCTGTTCGACGACGGCCTGCTTCACGCAAAGACCATGACCGTCGACGGAGAGCTGGCCTTTTTCGGATCCAGCAACTTTGACATAAGGTCCTTCGCTCTCAACTTCGAGATAAACCTCGTCTTCTACGGCAAGGAGGAAGCCTACGCCCTCACAGAGGTTCAAAGGGGATACCTCCAAAAATCCAGAAAATTGACACTGGAAAACTGGGATAAAAGACCGGTATACCTTCGCTCCTTTGAGAGCGTGGCAAAGCTATTCAGTCCGTTGCTATGAGAAAAGCCCCCCTTATCGCCATCTCCGTCGCTTTGTTGAGCCTGTTTCACCTTTCGGAGGCATCCAGCCGAGACGAGGTTATCTTCGAAAATCTATCCCTTCAGGAGGGGCTGTCCCAGACGACTGTGAGGGCTATTCTCATGGACAGCAGGGGATATATGTGGTTCGGGACCGAGGGGGGGCTCAACCGCTACGACGGATATCAGTTTAAAACCTACAGGAGAAGATGGGGAAGGGACGACGGGATATCGGATAATTTCGTGACCTCCATCGTCGAGGATCACAGCGGTGATCTGTGGATCGGGACCATGTCAGGCCTGAACAGGTTGGATCACGAGACCGAGTCCTTCGAGAGGTTAATTAGCTCCTCAGGGTCGAGCAATTCGCTTATCGACGACAGGATAACCGCCCTTAAAAGCTCCAAGGACGGCTCTCTCTGGATCGGGACCAGAGGGGGACTGGAGATGATGGACATCTCCAGCCGAAGCATAACCCACTACGGAGGGGACCTTGGAGGGCCGGACGAGCCGGTCAACACGGTCACCACTGGAAGATCGGGGGAGGTCTGGGTTGGGACGGAGAGGGGCCTTTACCTTGGAGATAAATGTGGATTTCGTCTCCACTCCCTGCCCTTTGGATCCAGGCAGGACCGGGACGTCAGGTCTGTTCTAGAGGATCACAGGGGACGTCTTTGGGTCGGAACAGGAGCGGGCAAGCTGTACCGCTTCGACAGGGATGGAAATTCCTTCGTATCGGCCCCACCTCTGTCCTCTCCTGGGGTCCTGCGCAGGTCGGTGACTTCCATTTACGAGGATATCTTCGGGGAGCTTTGGATAGGGACCGACGGAGGGGGAATAGTCAGGTTGAATCCCGATGCCGGAACCACGTCGGTGTACCGAAAGGACAGGTCCACCCCTCACGGTCTGAGGGACGACGTAATATTGTCCATATGGGGCGATACGGGAAACTCCATCCACTTTGGCGATCTCACAGGGGTAATATGGTTTGGAACTTTCTCAAACGGGATAGAGAAAGTCCACCTGAAAAGGCCCTTCCAAAGGTACGACAGCAGGTCCTACAACATAAGGGGACTTGTCGGAGAGGACGTCAGGGCCCTATGGAAGGACAACGACGGGCCTCTTTGGGCCGGGACATACGGAGGAGGGCTAAGGGAGATAGACGGCAGGAGAGAGACGGTGTCGTACTGGATGAACGATCCCATAGATCCCTACAGCCTGGCCAGCGACAGAGTTCTCTCCGTATTAAGACACCCAGACGGATCCCTTCTGGTGGGGACGGACAGGGGGATGGACGTGATGTCGGACGACCGTTTTGAGTCGGTCCCTTTCCCGTCGCTGTATCCCCCACCTTCGGTGAAGGTCCTGTTCCTGGACTTAGAGAATAGGGTTTGGATAGGGACGTCCAAGGGCCTTTTTTATCTAGAGAAGGGCATCGCAATACCGTTTATAGGTAGCAAAGGTCTGTCCAGGTCCGACATAACCGCCATGGCGGAGGATTCTTCCGGCGTTATGTGGATCGGGACCGACGGAGACGGGCTTTTCGCCGTACCTCATGCTCGGGACTCCTGTATAAAGATGGCCGCTGATGCCAACGACGGCCCACTGAGCAACAGGATACACAGCCTCTACTCCTGGGGCAACGACCTGTGGATAGGGACGGACCTAGGCCTTCAATGGATAGGCAAGGGAGAGTCCAAGGCCTATACGTCCGAGAACGGCCTTCCAGGGGACGTCATAAAGGGGATACTGAGAGACAGATACGGTCAGCTCTGGCTCAGCACCGATAACGGCCTCTCCAGACTGGATCCCAAGACCGGCGAGATTAGAAACTACTCGTTGGGAGACGGCCTACAGGGAAAGGAGTTCAACCGAGGGGCAGCTCTGATAGACCGGTTCGGCAAAATGTACTTCGGGGGCAACAAGGGTTGCAACAGCTTCTATCCTGGGAACATCAGCGAAAACGATCACGTTCCTCCTGTGGTCATAAACGAGGTCTCGGTCTTCGGTAGACCGATCCCTATGGAGAGAAACCCCGTGGGGATCAGGAGGGTCACGTTGACCCAGAGACAGAACTACATAACGATCCATTTCGCCGCCTTAGACTACACAGCCCCAGAGTCCAACGAGTACCGCTATATTATGGAGGGGTTCGACGAGGACTGGATCCACTCAGGCAACAGAAACGACGCAAGCTACACCAATCTCCCTGACGGAAGGTACCTTTTTCGTGTGATAGGGTCGAACAACAACGGCGTATGGAACGAGCAGGGAGCGGAGCTTGAGATCAACGTAATTCCACCTCTTTGGAGGACGCCACTTGCCTACAGCGTCTACATTTTCTGTCTCGGTTCGCTCGGCTATTTCGCCCTGGTCTACAGCAGAAACAGGCAGGAGAAGGAGACGGAGAGGCGACTCAGGTTGGTGACGGAGCTGTCCAACCTGAAGCTGACGGAGAAAAACCGCCAACTGGAACAGTCAAGGAGACACGAGACCCTGCACAGAGAGAGGCTTAGGTCACTGGCCACAGCCCTCACCGAGGCGGAGGAGAGGGAAAGACGACAGATAGCCACAGAGGTCCACGACTCGATAGGACAAAACCTAGCCCTGTCCAAGCTCAGGCTGGAGATGCTGAGCCAGTCCGTCGATAGGCCCCTTCAGGATGAGATAGCGTCGGTTACCTCCATGTTGGACAGGACCATAAGGTCCACCAGGACCCTGACTTTCGAGCTGGGAACACCGGTGTTATACCGATTTGGGTTTTTCCCGGCGATAGAGGGACTCTCCGAGAGGTTTGAGGAGGACTACGGACTTTCCATAAGGGCAACCTCACAGGAGAAAATCCCGGACATGGACGACGACATGAAGGCCTTCCTCTTCAGGGCGGTTCGGGAGCTGGCGATGAACTCAGTGAAACACGCCAAGGCCTCCCAACTTACTATCTACACAAAGGTCCTGACCAACAGGCTATATATGTCGGTCTCCGACGACGGAACCGGATTCGATCCATCAAGAGCTGAATCGGTCGGGCGAGGAAGCAAATCCTTCGGTCTTTTCAGCCTTAGGGAGAGGATAATATCCCTAGGCGGCAGGATGGTGATAAGGTCATCGATAGGGTTGGGAACCTCGGTCAGGCTTTTTGTGCCTTTGGAGAGAGGTGACAAACAAAAATGACCATAAAGATACTTTTGGCCGACGACCACCAGATACTCAGGGAGGGTCTTAAATTATTGTTAAATAAACAAGGAGATATGGACGTCGTGGCTGAGGCAGGAGATGGGGTGGAGGCTCTTGAGCTAGCCAAAGCTTACAGGCCCGACGTGACGGTCATGGACGTGATGATGCCCAACATGGACGGCATAGAGGCAACCAGAACCATAGTGGACGAGGGACTCTCCAGGGTTGTGGCGCTCTCTATGTACGCGGACAGGAGCTTCGTCTCGGAGATGCTGAAGGCCGGAGCCCTCGCCTTTTTGCTGAAGGACTGCGCGTCCACCGAGCTGGTCGAGGCGGTCCGCAAGGTGATGAGGGGAGAGATGTACCTTGGCCCAAGCATATCCCACATAGTGGCCAAACTGTACGTGTCGTCCATAAAGTCCCCAGGGGAACAGGAGCCTCTGACCCCTAGGGAGATGGAGATACTCGTCTTACTGGCCGAGGGGAAGACCAACAGGGAGATCGGGGACCAGCTTCACCTGAGCACCAAAACTGTCGGGACCCATAGACAGCACATCATGCAAAAGCTGGGTTTGGACAATCTGGCCGATCTGGTAAAATACGCAATTAGGGAGGGTCTGATCTCGTTTAACAGGTGAACTTCCCTAAATCCTTAGAAAACATCAGCAAAGCTGGAAGCCCTAAGTCCCACTTCGCCGATGGCTCCGTGGAATGAAACCATATATGATCATTACTGGAAGGTAACACATCATATTTGTACATGGAGGGACTGCTCATGAGCGAAAAAGGAAAGTTGGGACTTCTTCCCAAGCTGATAATCGCCATCATCGCCGGTATCCTTATCGGCAAGTTTGCCCCCGAGATGATCGTCAGGGCATTGGCCACCTTCAACGGGCTTTTCGGTAACTTCCTCGGCTTCTGTATACCCCTTATCATAGTGGGATTTGTGGCTCCAGGAATCGGAGACCTGGGCAAGACCGCAGGGAGAACCCTCGGTCTCACGGTGGCTATCGCCTATGGATCGACTGTCCTGGCCGGAACTCTGGCTTTCTTCGTGGACAGCTCTATTTTTCCCCAGATCCTCAAGGTAGGGGCGATGGTCTCCGAGACAGCCACCCACGGTAACCCTGAGGAAGCCCTCTTAGCTCCCTTCTTCGTCGTGGAGATGCCCGCCCTCATGGGGGTCATGACGGCCCTTCTGATGGCCTTCACCTTGGGCATAGGCATGGCTGTCACAGAGGGCAAGAAGATGAACGAGATTATGCACGAGTTCCAGAACATCATAGCCAGGCTGATATCGTCCATCATCATCCCTCTACTGCCCTTCCACATCTGTGGCATATTCGCGAACATCACCTACGGTGGAGAGGTCCAGACCATCATGTCGGTGTTTATGAAAGTCTACGTCGTCATAATAGCCCTGCACGTAGCTATGTTACTGATCCAGTATTTCATAGCCGGATCCTTCGCGGGAATTAACCCTTTCAGGGCTATAAAGAACATGCTTCCTGCCTACTTCACCGCTATAGGGACCCAGTCCTCCGCTGCTACCATACCGGTTACCCTTGCGCAGACTAAGACCAACGGAGTAAGAGAGGACGTCGCCGACTTCGTGGTTCCCCTTTGCGCCACGATCCACCTGTCGGGGAGTACAATAACCCTGGCCAGTTGCTCCATCGCGGTGATGATGCTTCACGGCATGGACGTGTCCTTCGCCACTATGTTCCCGTTCATATTGATGCTCGGAATCTGTATGGTGGCAGCCCCTGGAGTCCCAGGTGGAGCGGTCATGGCAGCCCTTGGTGTCCTTGAGTCCATGCTTCACTTCAGCCCGACCATGCTGTCACTGATGATAGCCCTCTACCTGGCCCAGGACAGCTTCGGAACCGCCTGCAACGTGACAGGCGACGGAGCAATAGCTATACTTGTCAACAAGCTCACCGGCAAAGACGCCAAATCCGCAGCGAAGACGGAACCTGCGATGGGAACGGGAGACTAGCCTAGACCGTAACATCAATAACCCTTAGGGGAGAGCGCGCTCTCCCCTTATTTGCGTGACCCTATCTCAAGGAGGAGTACACATATGAAGCGTATCGTTGTAACCGGAGGACTGGGACAGATAGGAATGGAGCTTATCCGTAGGCTCAGAGACGAGTACGGTAGCTCTGCGGTGATGGCGACGGACCTGAAAAAAGAGGGATCCGAGAGGCTTGGGGATGGACCCTTCGATATACTGGACGTCAGGGACGGATCCAGGCTCGCCGAGATAGTCAAGGCCCATAAGGCCGACACCATACTCCACCTGGCCGGAATCCTCTCCGCCAACGCGGAGAAAAACCCCCAGCTCGGCTGGGAGGTGAACATGAACGGAGTCTACAACGCCCTAGAGGTCGCCAGGCAGGAGAATTGCTCGTTCTTCTTCCCCAGCTCCATAGCCGCCTTCGGACCATCGACCCCTCAGGATAAGACACCTCAGGACACCATCCAGAGGCCTAACACCATATACGGCGTAGCCAAGACCGCCGGAGAGCTCCTCTGCGACTACTACAACCACAAATACGGCCTGGACACCAGAGGAGTCCGCTTTCCTGGTCTTATCTCCTACGA
Organism: uncultured Synergistaceae bacterium; assembly: GCA_964395085.1. Taxonomy (GTDB): domain Bacteria; phylum Synergistota; class Synergistia; order Synergistales; family Dethiosulfovibrionaceae; genus Dethiosulfovibrio. The sequence goes on along the minus strand of CAYNAN010000017.1, from coordinate 19,123 downwards.
CACACCTCCAGGAGGTGGCACCACCGACTACGCCGTACACATCTACTACGACGCTGTCAAGAAGGGCAGCTACACCAGCTTTATAGCCCCCGGGACCTATATGGACATGATGTACATGCCCGACGCCCTGGACGGGGTTATAAACCTCATGGAGGCGGACCCCTCCAGGCTGATCCACAGGTGCTGCTTCAACATAACCGCCATGAGCTTTGAGCCAAATCAGCTGGCGGCGGCTATCGAGAAGCACGTGCCAGGGTTCAAACTGGACTTCGACGTAGACCCAGCAAGACAGGCCATCGCCGAGTCCTGGCCCAACTCCATCGACGACACCGCCGCCAGGGAGGAATGGGACTGGAACCCCAAGTACGACATGGAGGCCATGACCGTCGATATGCTGGAGAAACTCCGGGCCAAGCTTAGCTAGACCCGTTCTAATCGGAGAGGAGACTTAAACGATGATAGACAGACTGGAAGCGACTTTATCGTCGGACCTGGCCGCGCTCAGGGAGTCGGGAAGGGCAAAGGGCAAGGAACTCATAATAGAGAGGGTATCCAAGCCCGAGGGAGACGTAGGCCCAAGATATTTCGTCAAGGGCTACGGCGACAAGCCTTTCATCAGGATGAACTCAAACTCATACCTTGGCCTTACCCTCAGGGACGACCTCCGAAAGGCCGAGGAGGACGGGGCAACCAGCTACGGCGTAGGCCCTGGAGCGGTCCGCTTCATAAGCGGCACCTTCCGTCCCCACAGGGACCTCGAGAAGAAGCTAGCTGCGTTCCACGGCAGGGAGGAGGCCATGGCCTTCAGCTCCGCCTACATGACCGTAAACGGCGTCCTGACCTCCCTTATAACCAAGGACACCGCTGTTATAAGCGACGAGCTTAACCACAACTGCATCATAAACGCCATCAGGCTTTCCCGTCCGGTCTCCAAGTCGGTTTACCGCCACAACGACGTATCCGAGCTTGAAACCAGAATACTGGAGGCCAAAGGCGCCAAGAGACTTATAGTGGTCACAGACGGGATATTCAGTATGAGAGGAGACCACGCTCCCCTTAAGGAGATAGAGGAAATGGTCCGCCGACACGACCACCTCTTCCCGGAGAACGCCATACTGGTCGTCGACGACTCCCACGGAGTCGGGGCCTTCGGCAAGACCGGAAGGGGCACCGAGGAGTACACAGGTGGAAGGGCGGATATACTCATAGGGACTCTGGGCAAGGCCTACGGAGTCAACGGAGGGTACGTGGTCTCCTCCAAGTCGGTTGTGACCTACCTCAGGGAGCACGCTCCCATGTACATCTACTCCAACCCCATCTCCGCAGGGGAGGCCGCTGCTACATTAAAGGCCCTGGAGATCCTGGACAGCCAGGAGGGCAGGACCATACTGGAGCACCTGAGGGCAATGACAAGCCGGTTCGAGAACGGGCTGAAGGACATGGGATTCGAGGTCATTGAGGGAGAGCACCCTGTCGTTCCCCTCATGGTAAGGGACACCGACGAGACCTCAAGGCTTGTGTCCTACCTTAGGGAGAACGGAGTCCTGGCCACAGGGCTTAACTACCCCGTGGTGCCCAAGGGCGACGAGGAGATCCGCTTCCAGGTCGCCGGCGACCACACAGCCTCGGACATCGACTCCGTCCTGTCGGTGCTGAGGAGCTACAAGGAAAGCAAATAGGGCAGTTCTCTCTCCACCAGGAGCAGGTAGAGGCCCACTGCGAGCATATCGGCGCTTCCACCTGGACTGACCCATCTCTCTAGGCAGTAGGACTCCATCTTGTAGACCACCTCCCTGCCTCGGGAGCTCCCCGCTCCACCTGCAACTATGGCCTCTTTGGCGAGATCCGCCAAAGAGGCCATTTCCGTCTCCCCACCACGATGGAGGACGTTGGTGTCCTGTCCCAAAGCTATAACCGACAGAAGGCCATCGCATAGGGAGGAGCCAGAGAGGGGATCTTGGCGACCTTTCAGGACGTTGAGGGCCACCAAGGCGGAGGGGAAGCCGTCCTCCGCCTCACCTCTGACTCCTCTGACCCCTCGGGAAAGGTACAGCCTCTCTCCGGCGGAGCGAGCCTCGGCTATGGATCCAAGCTCTCTACGTACTATCCCAGCCACGAAGGAGGCCCCTATATCGGTCAGGGCCTCGGGGGAGAGGACCACGCCGGACCGAAGGCCCCTGGACGTGGCGGCGACCATCAGCCCCATGGAGAAGATGGCCCCCTTGTGGGTGTTGACCCCTCCGGTGGCCCGTCTCATGTCGTCCTCTGCCGCTAATCCCGCTCTTTTAAGCTCGCCCAGACAATCCGAGGGAGCAAGGTCGAAAGTATCCCAGCCGATCTGCGCCACCTCGACGAAGAACGGCCTTAGGGACAGGGCACTGGACAAAAAGGTGCCGAAATCCATGTCCCTATGGGCTCCTCTGGACAGGGAGGTCACAAGGCCGGGCTTGGGATGGGCGGCGGCCTCGTGGATCAGGGCCCGAACGGCCAAATCGGCTATAGCCTGCCGAAGCGGGACCATCACTACAGGGAGAGCCCCGCCCTGTCCAGGGCGGTCTCCACCCTTGCCCTCAAAGTACACTCTAAAGCTCCCCTGTCCTGGACCGTCAATACCCCTTTAGATACCCCTCTGTTGGAGGTTATCTCCTCCAGGACCGACCTTATGAGCCTTCCCCTCTGTTTTACCACTATGCTCTCGACTACTATCTCCAGGTCCGAAGCGGACGGGGAGTAGCTCACCATGACATCGCTGGACTCCAAAGTCCCAGCTACCGCCGTTTTAACGTCCATATACCTCACTCCTTTATCTTCTTGGCCCGCTCCACTAAGTAGGCCCATGTCACGTCTGGGACCAGCTTCCGAACCTGTTCCATCTCACCTCGGCTCAGTAGATCCCTCACCAACGACGCGCTGACGACCTGTTCACCCGACTCTATCCTCTGAAGCTCCACGACCTCTATCCCCAGAGGGGGAAGGGTCTCTTTCATGATACTGTTGTAGACCCCGGTCAGGGGACAGATCGGCTCGGATCCCACAAAACGGCGCACCACCCCGAGAGGAGGGGCTATCTTCGTGGCGAATATCGTGAGGTCCAACGAGGCGTGGACCGACGAGGCCTCCCCTCCCTTGGTGAAGTAGGTCGGAAAGGTCGCGGAGGAGATCACGTAGGGACCGCTGGGTATCACCGTGACGTTGGACAAGTCAGCGACCCCATCCTTCACCAGCTTAAACCGGTCGGCGAAGGGAAAGACCGAGCGATCCTCCTCCACCACCATGACGAAAACCTCTTCCGCCCCCTGGGAGGCCCTCTCTATGAGCCACCGGTGTCCCAGAGTGAAGGGGTTGCAGTTGACCACCACAGCCCCACAGGGACGACCTGGGGCCATTGCCCTGAGCCCCGAGCAAAAGTCCTCGATCCCAGGCCTACCCCACTCCAACAGCGACGCTCCCTCCACCGACGCAACAGGTGAGAAGCCCATGTGGACGAAGCTCCTCTCCTCCGACGGCTTGGTGAACAGAAAAAGATGGCCCATGCCGAGTGAAACCGCCCTGGATATGAGTGAGGAGATCAAGGAAACGGCGACCCCCTCGCCCTCCAACTCCGGTTCCACCGCGACCCCCTGTATCACCGACCCTATGAGCGATCCGGTGCCGACGAGACGGTCGCCCTCGAAGGCCCCCAGTATCGTACCCTCCCCTGTAGGCACGGATAGACCACGGGCCTGAAGAAGGCCCTTTCTGTCCTCAAGCTCCGACGACAGCACCAGATCCCGAAGCTCAGTCATCCATCAACGCCGCCCTCGCCACGTTCAAGGTTCCCCCCGCTTTGATCGTTTCCCTCTGCCTCTTCGACAGGTCGTTTATCAACGTCATATCGCCGGACAGCTCGAGGGTCGCGGAGATCATATCCTCTTCGATCTGGTTCATAAGGTTCTCTATCACGATTACCTCCCCCTGTTTTACCCTCTCGTAGTCCTCCTGGCTCTGGAATAGGAGGGGCAATATGCCAGAGTTTATCAGATTCTGGCGATGGATACGGGCGTAGGAGAGGGCTATAACCGCCTTTATGCCCAGATACTGGGGAGCCAGTGCGGCGTGTTCTCTGCTGGATCCCTGGCCGTAGTTCTGCCCTCCGACGATTACTCCACCGCCTACGGCGATGGCCCGCTCCGGGAAGGATGGGTCCACCGTGGCATAGCAGTGTTTAGATATGGCCGGTATGTTGGACCTAAGGGGGAGGATTTTGGCCCCCGCTGGCATTATATGGTCGGTGGTTATGTTGTCCCCCACCTTCAGGAGGACCTCCCCTTTAAGGACATCTCCCATAGGGGGAAAGACCGGAAGGGGCTTTATGTTCGGGCCCCTAAGTACCTCCACCGACGACCGATCCTCCGGGGGCCATATGACCATGCCGTCGTCTATCTCGAACCGCTCGGGGACGGCGATCTTCCTAGGTTCTCCTAAGGTCCTGGGATCGGTCACGACCCCTGTGAGGGCAGAGGCGGCGGCGGTCTCCACGCTGACTAGGTGAACCTTTCCGTCGGCCGTGCCGGAACGACCGAGAAAGTTTCTGTTGGAGGTCCTGAGGCTGACCCCGCCGGAGCAGGGAGCCTGACCCACCCCTACGCAGGGGCCGCAGGCACACTCAAGTATCCTGGCCCCAGATCGGATGAGCTGGGAAAGGCCGTGGTTTTCCGCTATGGCGGTCATGACCTGCCTCGACCCAGGGGCGACGCAGAGGCTGGTCCCCTCGGCCACGGTCTTTCCGTCCAGGATGGAGGCGGCCTTCATGAGGTCCAGGTAGGACGAGTTGGTGCAGCTGCCTATGAACACCTGGTCCACCGGAAGACCCGCAACCTCCCTCACAGGGGCCACCTGGTCGGGCATGTGAGGAAGGGCTATCATTGGCTCCAGGGAGCTCAGGTCCAGCTCTATAACGTCGTCGTAGACAGCGTCGTAGTCGGCGGTCAGGGGGACGTAGTCCGCCTCCCTGCCCTGAGAGCGGAGAAACCGTAACGTCTCCTCGTCGGAGGGGAACAGGGAGGTGGTGGCCCCGAGCTCCGCTCCCATGTTGGTGATGGTTCCCCTCTCCGGTACGGAGAGACAGGCCAGGCCAGGGCCGGAATACTCGAATATCCTCCCCACTCCCCCTTTACAGGAAAGTCTTCTAAGAAGCTCCAGTATGACGTCCTTGGCCGCTACCCAAGGGGAGAGCTTGCCGGTGAGGTGGACCTTCACCACCTCCGGTGCGGGAAGCCAAAAGGGCATCCCAGCCATGGCCAAGGCCACGTCCAGCCCTCCTGCCCCGATCGCCAACATTCCGAGGGCCCCTCCTGTAGGGGTGTGACTGTCGGAGCCGAGCAATGTCTTTCCGGGAACCCCAAACCTCTCGAGGTGGACCTGGTGGCATATCCCGTTTCCGGCCCTGGAGAAAACCACCCCGTGCCGCATGGCCACCGACTGGAGATAGCGGTGGTCGTCGGCGTTCTCAAAGCCGACCTGGAGGGTGTTGTGATCCACGTAGCTCACCGAAAGCTCGGCTTTCACCTTATCGACACCCATTGCCTCCATCTGGAGGTAGGCCATGGTCCCGGTAGCGTCCTGGGTCAGTGTCTGGTCAATTTTTATGGCCATCATTTCACCCTTTTTCATGGACCCATCGACTATGTGGCTGGACAACAGTTTTACAGCAAGACTGCTCATATTCCACCATCTCCCGTGTCATAATCTATTTTACGCCGAAAAAACTTCCCCCTCAGGAGGCGATTGCTGAAAAAACGCACTTTACAAACAGCTCGTTTGCGAATAGTATATCAGACATGGATGCGGTATCAAGTATCCTGGATCCAAAAAAGGAGTCGAATTGCATGTCCCTTTTATCCAACGCAAAAACCATAAAGATCAAACCGGTCAGAGAGATCGTATACGAACAGCTTAGACAGGCCATAGTCGGAGGAGAGCTCGAGCCTGGAACCAGGTTCACCGACGGGGATATAGCCTCCGAGTTCAACATAAGCAGGACCCCGGTCAGGGAGGCTATACAGAAGCTGGAGGCTGAGGGGCTGATAGAGAGGGTCCCTATGAGGGGAAACGTGGTCAAGGGGCTCCTTCCCAAGGACGTGGCCCAGATATTCGCCCTCAGAAAGGCCCTGGAGTGCCTGGCGGTCAAGTACGTGGCCATGAACGCGACGGAAAAGGAATTAAAGAACATCAGACATATCCTGGATCAGGCCAAGACCTATATGACGACCCTCCAGGGAGAGGCCCTGACCGACGCCTACGTTCCCCTCGTCGCTCGGTACAACAAGGAGATGTTCGAGGCGTCCCACGCACCTAAGATAGTGGACCTGATATGGAACCACAGGGAGATGTTGGACCGATACAGGGTGGTCCGAGTCGTGATAGCCAAGAGATTGGACGAGAGCTATCGGACAAGGGAGCAGATGTACTCCTATTTCCTGTCCCGCTCCCCTGAGGAGGCCTCGGCTCTGTGGGGAAACCATATCGATAAGTCCTACAAAATCTGGCTTGAGGTGACAGGATACTCGGACCAGATAGGGAAACACGACTATATGTGAGCAAGGCCCTTACCCTGGGGCATAGCTGTTATAGGGGTGGAATAGCGGAATAGAGGCGACATAGGCGTTTTATTTTGAAGGGAGGAATAAGTTTCATGAAGAAGTTGTTCGTACTGTTTTGCGCCACAGCAATGCTGGTATCCCTCACGGGTTCGGCCTTCGCTGAGTGGTCTCCGACCAGACCTATCGAGTTGATAGCCCCGGCAGGGCCGGGCGGTGGATGGGACCTGCTCTGCCGGACCATGCAGAAGACCCTTCAGGAGGAGAAGCTCGTGGACCGTCCTGTGCTGGTGACCAACAAGCCAGGTGGCGGCGGGGCAACAGGATGGAACTACCTCAAGGGCAAAGAGGGAAAGGGCGAGTATCTGGCCGCCACGTCGACCCTGCTGATGCTCAACAACATTTTCGGCAAGAGCCCCCTTACCTACAAGGACTTCACCGTCATCGCCAACCTCCAGACCGAGTGGATCGCCGTAGCTGTGGCGAAGGACGCTCCCTGGACCAACGGCAAGGAGCTTTTCGAGGCCATCGCCGCCGATCCTAACGGAATGGTAATCGGGGTTGGACCCAGCCTCGGAAACAACGACCACATATCCTTCCTTATGCTGGCCCAGAAGTACGGCGTGGATCCCAAGCTTATCAAGTTCGTGGTTTACCCCAAGACCGCAGCGGAGCAGATCCCTGCCCTAATGGGTGGACACGTGAAGGCTATCACCATAGGACTTGCCGAGGTCATGGAGCAGCATAAAGCGGGGAACCTCAGGGTGCTGGGAATCAGTTCTAACAAGAGGCTGGAATCCCTTCCCGACGTGGCTCCTTGGGTGGAGCAGGGAGCGGATATGGTATTCCCCCACTGGAGAGGCATCATCGCCGCCCCGGGCCTGAGCGAGGAGCAGGTAGCCTACTGGCAGGGGACGATCGAGAAGATGGTGGAGAGTGACTCCTGGAAAGAACAGCTTGAGAAGCTGGAGTGGGAGCCCTTCTACCAGAACCCAGTCGAGTTCGCCGCTACCTTAGCGGAGCAGACCGAGGCCTTCCAGAGCACCTTAAAGGAAGTCGGCCTGATAGATTAGCCGCCCTCTGGGCAGGGGGAGGAGACCTGTCTCCTCCCCCTTTTTCCACCCCTTGAACGACAAAAAAACACCGGGAGGTGCAACATAGATGACTAAAAACATGATTTCCGGCCTGATATCCCTTGTGCTTGGACTGGCCTACCTTTACGGAACCAGCCAAATACCGGATGTACAGGCAGGGGATGAGATCGGCCCCCAGCTTTTTCCTTACATAATAGGCACCGCCGCCGTGATATGCGGAGGTCTCCTGACGTTCCTGGAGCTGAGGAAGAAGGACAAAGAGGCCTTCTCCTTCGGCTTTATCTCGGAAAGACCCATATGGCTAAAGATAGCCGCCATAATGGCCCTCGGCATATTCTACGGGGAGACCCTGGACTATCTAGGTTACGTTATAGGAACGGTTATATTCATGTTCCTGGCCGGGTGCATCATAAACAAGGGACATACTGTACAGAACGCTACCATAGCTGGGCTTTTCTCCTGCGTGTGCTACGGCGTGTTCTCTGTGGCTCTCAACCTGAGCCTTCCTAGAGGGCTCCTCAGCTTTCTGCCCTTCTGATACTGACGAGGTGATATAAATGGACGCGATTTTTGCAAACCTTTCGCTCGGCTTTCAGACTGCCCTTACAGCCACCAACATTATGTGGGTCTTCGTTGGGGGATTTTTAGGCACTATTATGGGGATGTTGCCGGGGCTGGGCCCTGCAACTGGGGTAGCTATTCTAATACCGATAACCTACGGGATGAACCCCACAACCGCCCTGATAACTATGTGCGCCGTCTACTACGGAGCCATGTTTGGAGGCTCCAGAGCATCCATAATGATAAACACCCCTGGTGACGCATCGGCCATAGTCAGCTGTTTCGACGGATATCCTATGACCAAAAACGGCCAGGCCGGATCCGCCCTCGCCATATCGGCCATAGCGTCGTTCATAGGCGGAACCATAGGGATGGTACTTCTGGTGTTCCTCACCGGCCCTATAGCAAGCTACGCCTTTAAATTCGGCCCGGTGGAGATGTTCTCGTTGCTAATGTTCGCCCTCACCGCCACGGTGACCCTCTCGGAGGGGAGCATCCTTAAGGGATTCATAGCGGTAGCGATTGGCTTTATGATATCCACTATAGGGATAGACCCCCAGACCGGGGTGAACCGGTTCGTCATGGGAGTCGAGAACCTTCAGGACGGGATAGATTTCTTGGTGGTGATGATAGGTCTCTACGCAGTCTGCGAGGTGTTCAAGAACCTCAAGTCAATCCACGTTGAGCACAAGATAGACGCAAAGTCCATAGGGAGAGTATGGGTATCCTGGGCGGACTTCAAAAAGTGCCTCATGCCCATGCTCAGGAACTCCCCCCTTGGATTTTTCATCGGAGTGCTACCCGGCATGGGAGGAACCATAGCCACATTTATGTCCTACGCCATGGAGAAGTCCCTGAGCAAGACACCGGAGAAGTTCGGCAAGGGAGCCATCGAGGGCCTGGCCGCCCCGGAGGCCTCCAACAACGCCTGCTCCTGCGGGGCCATGGTTCCCCTTCTGACACTGGGCATTCCTGGGTCAGGGACCACCGCAGTTATGCTCGGAGCCCTGATGATGCTGGGAGTAAGACCTGGGCCGATCCTGTTCGCCCAGAACCCCGAGATAGCCTGGGGCGTCATAGCATCCCTGATGGTGGGAAATATAGCGCTGCTGATCATTAACCTGCCGCTGGCTATACCCCTGGTACAGCTGCTCAGGATACCTCAGAGGATAATGCTTCCACTGATACTTGGCATGGCCTTTATGGGAGCCTACTTCCTGAACTACAGCCCTTTCGATTTTATACTCGTGGCGGCCTTCGCCCTGGGAGGATATATTTTCAGCAAGCTGTCCATTCCCCTTCCTCCGCTGGTACTGGCCCTCATTCTGGGCAGCTCCACGGAACAGTACTTCAGAAACGCCATGACCATAGCCAACAGCGATCTGGCGATCTTCGTCCAGAAACCTATATCGGCTACTTTGCTGGTGCTGGCGGTCCTGTCCTTCGGCTACGCCATGTTCCGCAGGAAAAAGGCGGCGGCATAGGATATGGAAAAACAGCTCAGGAGGCCCCGCCGGTCCCTGCTCTACGTTCCGGGAAACAGCCCCTCCATGATACAGAACTGCCCTATCTACGGGGCGGACGGGGTGCTCCTGGACCTGGAGGACGCCGTTGCGGTGACGGAGAAAGACGGGGCCAGGAGGCTGGTCACCCAGGCCCTCATGGCCATGGACTTCGGCAAGGTAGAGAGAGTGGTTCGAGTCAACGGAAGGGACACCCAATTCTTCGAGGACGATATGAGATCGGTGATACCGGCCAGACCGGACTGCATAAGGTTGCCTAAGGTGAACGAAGTCAAGGACGTGGTCGAGGCGGATGAGATCATGTCCGAGCTGGAGGAGGCCAACGGCATAGCGGTGGGCTCCATCGAGCTTCACGCTATGCTGGAGACCGCCTTATCCCTTATGAACGCCTACGACATAGCCAAATCCTCCCCCAGGGTGACGGCGCTCACATTAGGCGGCCAGGACCTTGCGGCGGACCTGGGGATAAGCAGGTCCAGAGAGGGAATAGAGCTCCTCTACGCCAGGAGCCACGTGGTTCTGGCGGCGAAGGCGGCGGGCAAGGAGGCTCTGGACACGGTCTTCACCGACGTCGAGGACCTGGAGGGTCTGAAAGCCGAGTGTAAACTTGCGGTACAGCTGGGCTTTTCCGGCAAGGCTGCGATCCATCCGTCCCAGATAGGCCCGATCCACGACGCCTACCGTCCTGACGACAGATCGCTGAAAAAGGCCCTGAAGGTGGTCAAAGCGGCGGAGGAGGCAAAGAAGCGGGGCCTGGGCGTTATAGCAGTCGACGGCAAGATGGTGGACGGCCCGGTGGTGTCCCAGGCGAGAAGGACCATCGAGCTCGCCGTCATTTCGGGCATGGAGGTTCCCCTATGATGTCTAACACTGTAAAAAACTCCATAGGCCGGGAGGTACTGACGGAGATCCAGGGTATAGGGAGCCTTGCTCCCTTCGCCGGGGCCTTCGCCAGACTGGACGGATCCTATAGCTGGACCCCTAAGGCTCCCTGTCGAGCGGTTCCGGCCTTCGGCGGCAAAAAGCTGGCCCAGGATCTTACCGAGGCGATAAAAAGGTCGGGCCTCCAGGACGGCATGACCATCTCCTTTCATCATCACCTGAGAAACGGCGACGACGTCCTTCCTCAGGTTATAAGGGCCATAGAGGGGATCGGGATCAAAGACCTGGTTCTGGCCCCCAGCTCTCTCACCGACTCCCACGAGATAGTGGCCCAGGCGGTCAGACGAGGGACCATATCCAGGATCCACACCTCCGGCGTCAGAGGGGAGATCGGCAGGATGATCTCAAGAGGGGAGATGGAGATACCGGTCATGATCCACAGCCATGGAGGCCGAGCGAGGGCAATTCAGGAGGGCAGAATTTCGGTGGACGTGGCCTTTTTAGGGGCCCCGACCTGCGACACCATGGGGAACATGACCGGCTCCATCGGCAAATCGGCCTGCGGGACATTGGGCTACGCCCAGATAGACGCCCGTTACGCCTCCCACGTCATAGCTGTGACGGACAACCTGGTTCAGGCTCCCCTCATGGACCGGATTTCCATACCCCAATATCTGGTGGATCAGATAGTGGTGGTGGATTCCCTGGGAAACTCGTCAAAAATAGCCTCAGGACCGGCGAGGATATCCAAAGACCCGGTGAACCTTAAGATAGCGGAGAACGCCTTCGACCTTATAAGGGTATCGGGGCTTCTGGTGGAGGGCTGTTCCTTTCAAGTCGGAGCGGGAGGAGCCAGCCTGGCGGTCGCCAAGTTCGTCAGGGATTACATGAAGGAACGTTCCGTTCAGGGAAGCTTCGGCATAGGTGGAATAACGGGCTACATGGCGGATATGCTGGAGGAGGGGCTTTTTAGGGCCCTCTTCGACGTCCAGAGCTTCGATTCATCCGTGACCAAGTCGGTCGCTGAGCACCCTAACCACAAGGAGATCGACGCATCCTGGTACGCAAACCCCTTCACCGCTGGCTGTGTGGTCAACGATCTGGACGTGGTGGCTCTGGCAGCATTGGACGTGGACGTGGACTTTAACGTGGACGTCCTGACCGGACACGACGGGGTGTTGAGAGGGGCGTCCGGCGGACACTGCGACACCGCCGCCGGGGCGAAGCTCTCCATAATCACCGTGCCCTCCATAAGGGAGGGAGTTCCCTCCATAAGGGACAGGGTCCAGACGGTGGTGACCCCAGGGGAGACGGTGGACGCCATAGTCACCGAGAGAGGCATCTGCATCAATCCCCTCAGAGAGGACCTGATCAAGGCCGCCTACGACGGAGGGTTACCGGTAAAGGCCATAGAGGACCTTAAAGCTGAGGTCGAGAGGATGACCGGTGTTCCCGATCCTGTGGAGTTCGACGACCAAATCGTCGGGGCGGTGGAGTACAGGGACGGGACGATAATAGACTCCATAAGAAGGGTCGTTTAAAAACTTAAAAAGAGGGCCCCTAGGGGCCCTCTTTTACTTTGCTATCTTTTCAATCCCTCTGTGATGTTTTTGAACTCGTGCCTTAGCTTTTCGTTGGAGAACACCACGACCTCCGGGACCTCCAGCTTAGCTATGGCGTCGAAGTCCTTTTTGTTGGCCTTGACCATGTCAAGAAGCCCTCTCGCCAGCTTCATCGTGCGATAGGCGTTGTGGGCCACGGCGTAGTCCCTTTTGAATCCCTCCAGGTTCTTTTGGGCCTGGTCCCGCTGGTCCTCCAAAAAGACCCAGTAGGCCCCTATGGCCTGAAGGGTCAGGTCGGTGGACTCTATGTTGTTACGGACCAGCTCTCTCTGTCTGGCGGAGAGGGATCGGTCCATGGACTGGTTCGTCAGGTCCTCCTTTAGGGCCTTGGCGGAGTTGGCCATGGCCTCCAGATCTGGGAGGTATTTGCCGTTTATCTTCTCCACGAAGCTCTCGTTCATGACCACACAGGTGCGAAGCAGCAGCGAGTATATGCCGTAGTATCGCCTGGCTACGGATAGGTCGTCCTTTCCCTGCTCCATCAGCTCGGTAAGCTTGTCGGAAAAGAGCCTGATATTGCCGTAGACAGCGTACATAGCGGCCACGTCGTCAGCGGTAACCCCTGCGAGCAAGCCCTGTATCTGCTCGTCCGTGGCTGAGAGTCCCTCCTCCTTGAGCCTGACCGACATAGCCTTCTCAAGTTCTACGAGTCTAGCTTCGTCCCGCTTTATGGCCTCCTCCTCCTCGGCGATCTGGTCGGTCAGGTCGTCTTTGCCTTTCTTTAGCAGCCCACCGGACTCGGGGGCGGAGACCCGCTTTTCCTTGAGAGACGCTAGGTTGGCTCTCCTTCGGGACAGGTCGGACTGGACCTTAGAGAATTCCTTCCTGAGATCTCCTGTCTCCGAGTCGGTGAGTATTGTGACCACGTCCTGGAGGATGGCATCTATCTTGTTCTCGTTTTTTGTCTTGTCGTTGCCGATCAGCCTCTCATCGGGAAGGGAGTCGGAGTTATCCAACCTCTCAAGGGCAGAGTCCAGCTTTTTCATGGAGTCATCCCAGACCGAGGAGAACCGGTCCACTTCCTCGCCCTTTAGCCAAGAGGGCAGAGAGGGCATGGATGGGAGAGACATCTCCCATCCATGGGATTCGGAGCTGAGAGCCAAAGCTAAAGCCATGGCGAGCCCCGCGAGTTTGAAGACTGGCATCATCTTAACGCAATGTCCTCACCGAGATACTTCCCTCCTTGAGGGAGTTCAGCCTTATAACCAACGAGTCCAGGTGGGCTGTGCCATTCAGGAACTCGGCCATGCCGTCTTTTATCTCGTCGGTCTGAAGAAATATGCTGTTCATCTCTGCTATCTCCTTGACCACTTCCCTGATGTCGGCTATGGAGAAGGCCATCACAGCCATGACGTCCCCTTTTGATAGCCCCTTCAGGTTATCCGGCAACGATGCCGGTTCGTCGGCTTTCTCATAGTCCAAGGCCCCGAAAAGCAGTCTGTCCTTGTCCACCGCAACTGTTACGCTGGCCATACCGTTCATGGCGTAGGCCTTATCCCATCCCGGGATGGCCCTTTCTTTAAGCCCAACAGGAGGGGTCATGGCGAGGACTCTTGGAAGCGCCTCTATCACCTTGGAGAGAACCTCTTTTTTATCGGGCTCTATCTGGATGAAGGCTCCGGGCACGTCACCTATGGGGCTCCTGCTGCGTCCACCGAAGACCATGGAGATACGCCCTCCAAGGAGGTCCAGGATATCGTCAAGGGTCAATCCAGTCATCTCGGTCATCTGGGCCAGCACCGCGTCCAGATTCTCCCCGGGCATCTCCGCCTCAAGGGATTTTCTGAGCGTCGCCTGGTTGAGCCTTCCGAGCCTGGCTGCCATAAACCCGAGGATTTTTCCTCCTCGAAGAGGCACGTCATCGCCCAGCTGAGCCATGGGGATCTCTATGGCTGGATCGACGAAGAGATCAACCGCGTTGGTGAACCATCTGCCTGTGACCTCGTTCTCCAATCGGGAGAATACCATCTCGAAAGAGAGGGGATCGGAGCTGAACATGGGAACTCCCTCTTCCTCAAGCTCGGTGCGGATCATCTCGTTGGATATCCATCCTCTCATCTGCACCAAAGGACTATCCGCAAGGGATGTCTTATAGTTCAAGGAGGAGATCTTTCCCGACGCCGAGTCCAACATAGAGTTGAGACCCTGCTCGGACAGGGATATCAGAACCGTCTTGCCGTCGCCCTTCCACAGCGCCGTGTAGAGGTCCGGCGCACCGCCCGAAAGCTGGACTATCGCCAGAGGGTCCAGCTCCGATTTTAGGTTGCCCTCAAATGGCTTCAGCGACAGGTCATCCCCGGTTTCCTCGGCTATCTGGGAGACGACGACCCTGACGGCCTCGGACGGATCCAACCCCTCTATCGGCCTGATAACACCGTATATCTCGGGAATGCCGTCTTTCACCATAACCAAAGACAGAGCTCCCTCAGCCAGAGGGGGAACCTGATCCATCATGGCCTTGAGATCCTCCTCAGGTACGGCCTTTCCAGCGAGCTCTACCACCATGTCGAGAGGGTTCTCCCAACGGACGAAGAGCTTTAGGTCCCTCTCGTCCTGGGAAGGCAGGAAGGACACCACGTCCTTGACTCCCGAGATCGGCGGTACTGCCACTGCCCCTCCAGACGGCAGGGACGACACGGAGGACTCCATCTTCTCAAGAGGGGTCTTCTTTGCCGGCTTTTCCGCCAGCTCAGGGAAGGCTCTGTCGTAGCTCTCAGTCTCACCTATGAACTTGCCACCCTCCAGGGTGTAGGTCCGCCTGTAGTCGAAGACCCGCACCCTCTCGTCGGGATAGGTCAATGTCAGCCTGTCGGAGACGTCCAGACGGAGCTGGTCCCCTTTCTCGACTGCCTCGCCGACGGAGACGTCGCTGAACTTCGCGGCCACGTCCATTGCGTTGAGCCTCAACACCCACGACTCTACATCCTTTCCAAAATCGCTGTCGCGATCGATGTAGTCGTACAGCCGCTCAACCTTGCCGTCGGAGACCGACTCCTCGAAGGCGGAATAGTACCCCTCGACAAAGTTGGATAGCTCCGAGCCGCTGGCAGCGGTCAGAAGGGCCATGGACATCAAAATCCCCGCTACGAGATGGATCCACGCTCTTTTTCTCACTTTAACTACCTCCTCGTGAATTGATGATGTTTCACTCTATTATGACACAGCCGATCCCGCTTATACAGTGGTATCCCTCAGCCTGCTCTCTATCTCAGCGATAACCCTGTTTTTGTCCTCGATCCACTTGGGAGCTACGAGCCTCTCTCCCCTCACGTCCGCGGCTATCCTCTGCACCACGAAACGGTGTCCCTCCTCGTCTATGACCTTTGCTACCTTTTCGGCGTAATCCTCCATGGAGAGGGGCTTAAATCCTCCGCTGAGATATTCCTTTTCAAGCTCGGTGTCCTTTAGGACGTAGAGGGGATGGAACTTTAGACCGGTCACACCCCTGTCTAGAAGCCACCTAGCGGACCTAAGAAGCTGATCATCCGCCTCGCCCGGGATCCCAGCTATCAGGTGAGAACACACCGAGAAGGGCCGTCCTTCACATTCGGCGAGGGCCTCCTCGACGGAGCTAAGATCGTGGCCCCTTCTCAGCCAGGCAAGCCCCGACTCGTCGGTGGTCTGGACGCCGAGCTCGAGCCACACCTGAAAGTCAGGGCGACAGAGAGAGGAAAGGAACTCCACCGCCCAGGGTGAGATCAGGTCCGGCCTGGTTCCGACCGATAACCCGACAACCGGGACAAAACGACCGGCCTCCAGCGCAGCCTGATTCACCGCCTTAATTAGACGATCCGGGGGACCGTATGTAGCCGAATAACTCTGGAAGTAGAGGATGCAGGCCCTGGCCTTATAGTGACCCAGGGCGGACTTCATCCCCCTGGCGATCTGGTCCTCAAGTGACTCTCCCCTAAGCCAGGCCCCTGTGCCTCCTCCCGACGCGTCACAGAATATACAGCCTCCGGAGGAGATCCCCTCCCTGTTGGGACAGCCGGAACCTATGTCTATACATATCTTCTGGACCCTTCCACCGAAGTGATCTCTCAGCTCCTTTGACCATTTACGATAGATAAAATCATCTCCTGACGTTAGGGCGACCACCCCGTTATAGGTTAAATTATACATCCTCCAGCAAGGAGGGGATAGGAAGATCGTAGACCTCAGGACGAAAGGGTGGTAATCTGGTGGGATAAGAAGGAAACACGGAGGGGTAAAATATGGATAAAATTATTGATCAAAACAGAAAAGACGAGATAATGAAGGCCTTAAAGGACAGCGGCTTTCGGATGACAAAGCAGAGAGACCTGATAGTATCAGCCATACTTGAAAAGTGCGATAGCCCAGTGCCTCCTGGGATACAGGAGGTACTGTCGAAGGTGCAGGAACAGGATATGTCGATAGGTATGGCTACGGTATACAGGACTGTGGAGGTGCTATCCAGGCTTGGCTTCGTGAGCCTGATAGACCAGGGGGACGGCTTCAACCGCATAACCCTCGCAGAGGGGAATATCACCATCCACGCCTTCTGCCGGTGTTGTGGCAAATCCGTGCCAGTGCCAGAGGAAAAGAAACTTGTGGAGATCATATCTAACCTTGTCAAAGGAGACCAGTTTACTCTGCTACCTCAGGCATTCAGGATATGCGGCCTCTGCTCGGACTGCCGAGACAGCGACATAGCCAGGGATCTGCCGGGAAGGCGAAGAGGACGGGGGCAGGGTCGAGGCTGTCGCTGTAGGGGTGGGAAAACCACCGATTGACAAAAGCCTTCTAAGGCCCTATTCTGTCGATTGTAAGAATCATTCTCATATACTCACGCAGAAGAGAGGGTTTTCGTCATGAAGATAGCTTTCCCAGTGGAGAGAGGGCAGATATGCGCCCATTTCGGTCACGCGCCGGAGTTCGTTATAGCGGAGATAAAAGACGGAGCTGAGGTGTCCAGAAAGAGCGAGGTCCCGCCGGCACACGAGCCTGGGGTGCTTCCCGCCTGGCTGGCCGACATGGGGGTACAGGTGCTGGTATGCGGTGGTCTAGGTGCAAGGGCCTGCGAGCTTTTAAAGGCCAGTGGGGTGAAGGTCATCACCGGATTTTCCGGGACCGTCGACCAGGCCATAACAAAGTTGACCGAGGGGTCTTTGGAGAGCACCGGGACCCTCTGTAACCACGACCACGGCGACTGCGACCACTGATCCATGACCGTACTGGCTGTTGCCAGCGGTAAGGGCGGCACGGGGAAAACCTCCGTCGCGTCGTCGTTGGTGCTGGCCCTGAACAAGGTGACCGCTGTGGACGCCGACGTGGAGGAGCCCAACCTCGCGGCACTTCTCGAACTTGAGCCAAAAGAGATAGGCCAGGTGTCAATACCGGTTCCGAAGTTCGACGACGATAAATGTATCAGGTGCGGCAAATGCGCCAAGGCCTGCAATTTCAACGCTATAGTACAGTTTGGGAAACTTCTTCCTACGGTAAACAAGGGGCTATGCCACGGATGTGGGGTGTGTTCCATGGTATGCCCAAGTGGAGCCATCGCGGAAGTCCCAAACGTCATCGGAGCAATATCGGAGGACCGACGGGATAACATAAGATTTTTGGAGGGAAGGCTGAACGTAGGCTGTCCCAATCCAGTCCCTGTGATACGTTCGGTGATGGAGAGGGCGGAAGAGGACTCAATCCTCAAGATAGTTGACTGCCCTCCTGGCACGTCCTGCTCCATGGTTGAGGCAGTTAGCCGATCGGATTACGTTCTCCTCGTCACGGAGGGAACGCCCTTTGGGATGGCGGACCTGGAGCTGGCACTGGAGGTCGTCTCCGACCTAGGACGTCCCGCTGGTGTTATAGTCAACAGGTCCGACCTGGGAGGGTCGGACCCGGAGGATATGTGCCGGCGCTTTGGAGTGGACGTCCTGTCAAGAATTCCCTTCTCCAGAGAGGTCGCCCAGCTGTACGGCAAGGGCGAGAACATATACCTAAAATCGCCTCTGTGGAGGGAACATATAGACAGCATCGTGATGTCACTCAGGGAGAGAGGTGTTATCCTTTGAGAGAGATCGTGGTCGTGAGCGGCAAAGGGGGAACGGGAAAGACGTCGGTAACAGCGGCGCTGGCGATGATGGCGGCCAAAAGCGGGGTCGCCCTATGCGACGCGGACGTGGACGCACCGGACCTATGGATCCTTATTCCACCTCAGGAGCAGGAGGAGATAAAGTTCATGGGGATGGACGGCGCACAGGTGAACGAGGACTCCTGTATCGGATGCGGCAGATGCGAGGAGCACTGTCGTTTCGACGCTATAAAGGTCGAAAACGGCAAGGCTTCGGTGGCGTCCACCGGGTGCGAGGGATGCGGAGCCTGCGTGATGGTCTGTCCCACTGAGGCAATCTCCATGGTTCCCAGACAGCAGGGGCGGTGGTTCAAGGGTAAAAGCCACCTCGGACCTGTGGTGTATGCCAGGCTTTTCCCCGGAGGGGAAAACAGCGGGATGCTGGTGACCACGGTGAAGAGGGCGGCAAAACAGGAGGCTGAGAGACTGGGGCTTGGGACCGTCATAGTTGACGGACCTCCGGGAATAGCCTGTCCTGCGATAGCTGCTTTGACCGGAGCATCTTTGGCCCTCGCCGTGACCGAGCCGACAAGGTCTGGCCTCCACGACCTGAGAAGGCTCCACCGGCTGACGTCTGGACTGGGAGTACCTATGGCGGTGGTCCTCAATAAAAGCGACGTGACCGACATGGCCCCAGACGTCAGAGTCGCATGTGCGGAGATGAACGTGCCTATCCTGGGAGAGATCCCATTTTCCAGGGAGATACCTAAGGCTGTGGCGTCCAGCGTCATACCTATCGAGCCTATGAGGCCCCATATCGAGAGGATAT
>CAYNAN010000016.1:0-34367 GCA_964395085.1 uncultured Synergistaceae bacterium | reverse complement strand
AGAACCCTGTTCAAGAGGGACGTCCACTACATGATAAAGGACAACGAGATAGTCATAGTGGACGAGTTTACCGGAAGACTGATGTTCGGTCGGAGATTCTCCGACGGACTGCACCAAGCCATAGAGGCCAAAGAAAAGGTCAAAATAGGCAAGGAAAGCCAGACCCTGGCCACCATAACCCTTCAGAACTACTTCAGGATGTACGGAAAACTGGCCGGTATGACCGGCACGGCCGCGACCGAGGCGGAGGAGTTCAAGGAAATATACGGCCTGGGGGTTATATGTATCCCCACAAATCGCCCTATCGTTCGGGAGGATTACGCCGATCAGGTTTACAGGACCAAGGGGGAGAAGTTCGCCGCCGTAGCGGACGAGATCCAAAACATATCCTCCCAGGGAAGACCCATACTGGTGGGGACCACATCGGTGGAACAGTCCGAGAGGCTCAGCAAACTCCTCAAGGCAAGGAAGGTCACCCACCAGGTACTCAACGCCAAGTATCACGAGAGAGAGTCGATCATAATAGCCCAGGCCGGACGCATGGGGGCCGTGACGGTCGCTACCAACATGGCAGGTAGAGGAACTGATATCCTCTTGGGAGGCAACCCCGAGTACCTGGCCCAGGAGGAACTCAGAAAAGAGGGCATGGAGATAGTCGACGCTCCAGATAGATACAAGGAGCTTCTGGAGAGATATCGCCTCTCCTGCGCCGAGGAGAAGGCCAAGGTCCTCGAACTCGGAGGTCTCTGCATATTGGGCACCGAGAGGCACGAATCTCGCCGTATAGATAACCAGTTGAGGGGTCGATCCGGTCGTCAGGGAGATCCAGGAAGCTCCCGGTTTTACCTCTCCCTGGAGGACGATCTTCTCAGGCTGTTTGGTTCGGAAAAAATCCAGGGAATAATGGGCAAGCTTGGTCTTGAGGAAGGAGAGGCTATAGAGCACCCTCTTCTTACCAGGGCCATAGAGTCGGCCCAGAAAAAGGTCGAACAGCTCCACTACGATATCCGTCGTCAGCTGCTTATGTACGACAACGTAATGAACCGTCAGAGGGAGGCGGTCTACGACGAGAGGCAGAGGATCCTCGCCGACAAGGATGTCGTAGATCACGGATGGGAGATCGTCGGAGGGGTCGCTGAGGACCTTATCGATCGCCACTTCCCGGAAAGCGGCGAGGTCGACCCAGCTGGGGCTATGGCCAAGCTGAAAGAGGTGTTCTGGCCCGGCGTCGAGATACCCCTGGAGGGAGTGGACAGCCTCCAGGCTATGCCTGAGGCCAAGGAATCGATCCTGGCCGACCTCCGTTCCAAATACTTCAAGAGAGTGGAGCAGATAGGGGAGGACAACTGCACCGACCTGTTCCGGTTCATATCCCTTCACGTTCTTGACGGAAGCTGGAAGGAGCATCTTCTCGCCATGGACGCCCTTAGACAGGGTATAGGTCTTAGGGCGGTAGGGCAGAAGGACCCCCTTTTGGAGTATCAGTTTGAGTCCTACTCGCTTTTCCAGGAATCCATGGCCCAGGTCAGGGAGTCAATCGCCAGGCTTCTTTTCAGGGTCGCGGTTGTATCGGAGGAGAGGATACCAAGGCGTCAGCCGGTCAGGGAAAGCAGGGAGTTCCACGTCCCCTCACCAGGGGGGGCGCCCATTCCTGGAGCCGATGCCGGGGACGGAAGGCACGAGCCCTTCAGGCGAGATGGACGAAAGATAGGCAGAAACGAGCCCTGTCCCTGCGGCAGCGGTAAAAAATACAAAAACTGCTGTGGGAGAGACTCTTGATTCGGGAGGAACGCGCATGAAAAATAGACCTGCTGTATTTGCCATAGTGGGGGCTTTTGTGCTTATGGCCCAGACCCTGTCTGCAGGTGAGGTCAATATACCTCGTTTAGTGCAGGAAGCTCCTCCCCTAGAGACCTACGGATCCCCTGCCGGTGTCGTCTGGCAGAGGCACGAGTCCTACGGGCTTCGCCCCGACGGAGCTATGCTTAAAGAGAGTCTATGGGTGGTCATGACCACCCATAGACTTGATCGTAATTGGCCTGAGAGCGTTCTCTCCACCCCCTTTACGGGAGAGCTGGAGATACTGGAGGCCAGTCTATACGATCCGGTGTCAGGAGCGAAGATAGCTGCTATGTCCGACGACGGGGCGTCCATGACGCTTGGGGATCATGATGAGGCGGTGTTGGTACTTCGCTTTCGCCAGATATATCCAAAGAGGATGTCTGTAGAGGGTCTTATAATCCCTGCCAGCGACCTGCCGGTGTGGGAGGGGCGCTTCTCTGTAGCGGTACCCTCGGGATCGGAGCTTTTTGTACAGAGCAACGGCATGGACAGCCCAAGCATAGAGAACTCTGGAGGCAAAAGCACCTACATCTGGACAACCTACAACGTGCCTCAGAGAAAGAGATCCTCCCTGGTTCGCCTGGGCGATCCTTATTTGGCATTTAGCCTGCGCTCAGGTAAGGTCCCGTTCCTACAGCTTTTATCTACCTTAAACAGGATCTCCATTCCATCTATGCCGCCTGATCTGGCCCGTCTGAACAGGATGGGGGACAAGGGAAAGGCCGGCAAAAAACTAATGAGGGCGATGGACTCCATGGTCATCCCCGGAAGTGACGGGATGCTGCGGGAGGATATACCCCCCGAGGGACCCTGGTCCTACTGGGAGAGGGCCCTTATTCTGCGTTCTTGGCTGGAGGGGATGGGGTGGAGGGCCCAGTTGGTCTGGCGCACTTTCCTGCCCATAGGCGCCCAGGAGCCTGCCATGATGGAGAACCTCCGAAGCCCTGTGCTCAGGGTTGCCCCTCCTGGGTCGGAATACTGGTTCTACGTCCCAGGCCAGACCGTTGAGCCTGGAAATGTCCCTCCCTCCCTCATAGGGAAGACCCTCTACGGAGGATCCCCTGAGGAAGGGCTCCTTACCTACTCTTTGGATAGGGGAAAGGTGGAGGACCACCGTCTAACCATCGCTTGGGACCTGGCTTTGGATCCTCAAGGGGCCCTGGCTGGGACGTTGCAGCTGTGGGTCAGAAACGGCTGGCTGGAGCTTTTTCCCGATACGGACCGGATATCCTGGGTTGCGCTTGAGAGAGTGATCCCAGGGGTTTTGTCCTGGAAAGCGGGTGATCCGTCCCTGATCCCTATGGATTACGGATACAGGATAGATCTTCCTGTAAAACGTCACATGGGAATTCCCGGTGGTCCAGGCATGTTGCTGAGGATTCCCTGCCTGTTACCCGGTGCCCTTGAGGATCTCACCTCTCTGGTCCCGACTAAAGAGCTGTTGTTTCCCTTCGTCATGGAACAAAAATACTCCATAGCTTTGCCTGAAGGTTATTCGCTGATATCGACTCCTGCCATGTCCGACAGGAACGAGGGTAACCTGAAGTTCTCCGAATATCTCAGGTTCAGCAAGAAGAGAGAGGTACTTGAGGGAGAGTCAAAGATCATAGCCAATGGCTCCCGTTACGACGATCAGTTCAGCTACGGACTGCCCAGGGTGTTGGGGGCCTGGCTGAGATGGAGGGATATATCCATCCCTTTAGCTATAAAAAGATGATTTATATTCTACGATAGAAAAGGAGCTTTCATGATGGCGGATGTCACATCTATTTTAATCGACCTTATAACCCAATCTCTGACTGATATGGGCAAAGAGAGAGGGGTAGCCCCCGAAAACCTTCCCGAGGTCCATCTGGAGAGGCCCAAGAGGGAGGACCAGGGAGACTGGGCGACGAACGTCGCGATGCAGGCATGCAAGGTCTTTGGTCAGAAGCCCAGGGATCTTGCCCTGGAGTTGGTGGACAGGCTGAGGTCCGATATTCACATAAAATCCGTCGAGGTTGCCGGACCTGGTTTCATAAACTTCTTCCTGGCGGACCAATGGATAGGTTCTGTTGTTTCCTCGGTTTTGAAGGCAGGGGATAACTACGGCAGATGTGATCTCGGAAAAGGGCGAAAGGTTCAGGTCGAGTTCGTTAGCGCAAACCCAACAGGGCCACTTCACGTGGGCCATGGTCGTGGGGCCGCTGTTGGGGACATAATAGGCAATATCCTCTCCTTCGCAGGATGGACTGTGCAGAAGGAATACTACGTCAACGACGCCGGTCTCCAGATGTCCAACCTGGGTAAGTCAACCCAATCCAGGTATTTCGAGCTTTTGGGAAGGGGGTCTGAAGCTCCCTTCCCTGACGACGGGTACAAGGGGGACTATATCTACGATCTGGCCCGAGATCTAATAGAGAAAGAGGGAGAGTCCCTCCTGGACAGACCTCTTGAGGACAGCCTGCCGTTTTTTACCGAGTACTCCTGCGGTGTAATACTTGAGGGCATCAAGAAGGATCTTAACCGGTTTGGCGTGAAGTTCGATCGTTGGTTCTCGGAGAAAACCCTCTACACCGATAAGCTGGTCCAAAACGCCGTCTCCACCCTTAACGATAGGGGCTATACCTACGAGGACGGAGGCGCGGTCTGGTTTCGCTCGACCGATTTTGGCGACGACAAAGACAGGGTCCTCTTCCGCTCAAACGGCGTCCCCACCTACTTTGCGTCCGACGTTGCCTATCACAAAAATAAGTTCGATCGAGGCTTTGATCGAGTTATAGACGTATGGGGAGCGGATCATCATGGCTATGTCCCCAGAATGAGGGCGGCTATAGAGGCCCTTGGCAAGTCGTCCGACGACTTCACCGTGGCTCTGATACAGTTCGTTAACCTGCTAAGAGATGGGGATCAGGTGTCCATGTCCACCAGATCGGGCCAGTTCGTCACCCTCTCCGACGTCATAGACGAGGTGGGAATCGACGCCACCAGATACTACTTCGTGATGCGCCGGAGCGATAGCCATCTGGACTTCGACCTGGAGCTTGCTAAGAGAGAGTCATCGGACAACCCTGTGTTCTACGTCCAGTACGCCAACGCCAGGATGTCCAGCATAATAAGGACTCTTGAGGAAAGGAAGATAGATTTCCCGGACGAGGGCGATCTCAACGAGGAGCATCTCAACAGTCCCGAGGAGAAGAAACTGGTGACCAGGCTGTCCATGTTCCCCGAGGAGGTTGAGAAGGCGGCCTCCGAGCTGGCTCCCCACAGGATCGTGAATTACCTTCACGATCTCGCAGGGGATTTCCACTCCTTCTACAACGCACACAGGGTGTTGGACGAGGATCCGAGGAGACCCTCCCGAATCCTCCTCATAAAGGCATCTCGGATCGTTCTGTCCAACGGACTCAGGATTTTGGGCATATCCGCACCTGACAGGATGTAGCTACCTTGATACCGATTCGATGGATCTTCTTTTGGGCCACGGTCGGTCTCATAGGTGCTGTGTTGACGACGGCGATATTAAGGGAGAACTCCAGGGTACGGTTCCTGGAGGAAATGGTCTCAATAAGGGAATCGGAGGTCCGCTCGTTGCGACATAAGCTTGAAAGAGCTAAGGAGAGGTTGGAGTTCTATCGTACGCCGGAGGGCAAGGCGAGGCTTGCGAGGGAACACTTTAACCTGGTATTGCCGGGCGAAAAGATATACCGGATCTCGATAGAGTCCGGCGACGTCTTGCGGGATGGCCATCCATAGGTTATAATCGCAAACCGTAGTCCCTGCCCCCCTGGGGGGGGCCTTACGTCCATAGGGAGGAGGTGAAGCTCATGCGTCCATATGAAATGATGGTAATTCTTGAGGCCGATCTCGAGGACCACAGCGCAGAGCTCGATGGTATCAAGGAGGTCGTCTCTAAACTTGGCGGCTCCTTCGAGAAGGTTGACGTCTGGGGCAAGCGTCGTCTCGCTTATCCCATAGAGAAGAGAACCGAAGGTTACTACGCTCTGGCCTATTTTTCCTTAGAGCCGTCTCAGCAGAAGGAACTTTCCAGGCTTCTTAGTCTGCGTCCTGGCGTCGTTCGCAACCTGGTGATCAGGCTGGATCAGGAGTAGTTCAGGGAGGGATTTCGGAATGGCTCGTGGCTTCAATAAAGTTATCCTCATGGGGAACCTAGCTAAGGATCCGCAGATCCGTTACACCGCAAGCAAGCAAGCGGTGGCCTCTTTCTCGGTAGCTGTAAACCGGAACTGGAAGGGCAAAAACGGAGAGCTCCAGGAATCGGTGGACTTCATACCGGTCGTGGTCTGGGGGCCTCTTGCGGAGAACTGCGAGAGATACCTCTCCAAGGGCCGGCCGGTCCTGGTGGAGGGCCGTCTCCAGGTCCGTAGTTATGACGACAAGACGGGGCAGAAACGGTGGGTTACCGAGGTCGTAGCGGGAGATATAACCTTCCTGCCGTCTTCCGGCGGAGGAAAAAGGGAAGATCGTCCCTCCTCCAGAGGAGATTACGAGGTGCAAAGCTCCGGCGGAGGCTACGGCGGAGGAGAGCCCAGAAGCTTCAGAGATGACTTCGGCGGCGATGGAGATTTCCCCATGGATATATCCGAGATGGGACCCAGTGCCGACGACGACGAAACCGACATCCCCTTCTAGTTGTGATAGCTCTTTAAAGTGAAGAAAGGAGGATGAAAATGGCATACTCATCAGGTGGACAGGGCGGTCCCGCCAACAAGAGGCGCGGTAAGCGTCGCCCTAAGGTCTGCTTTTACTGCGTAGACAAGATCAACGACGTAGATTATAAGGACGTCGACAGGCTTCGCAAGTACATCAGCGAGAGGGGCAAGATAGTCCCTCGCAGGGTTACCGGCAACTGCGCCAACCACCAGCGTCAGCTGACAGTGGCTCTCAAGAGAGCTAGGTACATGGCTCTTCTTCCTTACAGTGCCGAGTAGATAGTCTCCATCTGGAGGCCATCGTTCGCAGTGAGATAGATAAGAGGGCTTTCATAGGAGCTTTTTTGGGGGAGGAGCCGAGCTTCTCTCCCTTTTTGTATATGTGACGGGAAAGGGTGACTCCGCTCGATGAACGGAACTAAGAGCCTTGTTGAGTCTTCGTTATTGACCGGCATGGCGGTTGTGCTGTTTCTGGCCGCTCGATATCTGCCTGTGGCCGGCATCGTCCTGTCTTTGCTTTGTCCTGCTCCGCTGGTTATACTGGGGCTCAGGCACAGGCCGAAAATGTCATTGGTCGGCCTTGTCGTTTCGACCGCCATAGTAGCGTTGCTATCCGGGCCTGCCTCTGCAATCTCCTTTTGCCTGGGTTTCGGGGTGCTTGGGGTTGGGTTGGGCATACTAGCATCCAGATTGGACCAAGCTGTGGATATAATGCTTTACGGGGTGGTGGTCAGCCTCGTCAGCAAGCTGGCCCTTATGGTGGTCCTAACAAAACTGACCGGGGTAAACCCGTTCGATCCTGACGTCGATCAGATCAGGGCTACCATGGAGAAGGTTTTCTCTATGTACGGAGGGCAGGATCTCTCCTCGGTGAAGGAGCAGATAGAACAGACCATAAAGGCAATTCCGTTGATGTTCCCAGCCATGCTCACCATGGCCAGCGCCGTCGACTGCCTGCTGAGCTACTGGGTGTCCCGCAAGGTCTTGGCCAGAATAGGCGGTATAGTCCTGCCCTCCCTCCCTCCTTTCGCCCAGTGGCGTTTCCCAAAGAGCCTCTTGTGGGCCTTTGCCCTCTCAATGGTACTCCTACTTTTCGAGGGCTCTTTGAGAGACCCGTTGCTCTCCAGGGTTGGGCTTAACCTAAGATTGTTGATTAGCATGATGTTCATGATACAGGGATTGTCCCTCACCTGGGATTACATGGAATACCGTTCCCTGTCCAGGTTTTGGAGGATAGCCCTGGCTTCCCTTATAGTATTTATACCGATATTGTCCCAAATAGCGGTCGTGCTTGGCTTGACCGACGTATGGGCAAACATAAGAACCAGATACCGGAGGTGACTTAACTGTGAAGGTTATTCTCAAGGAAGACGTAAAAAAGTTAGGCCTTAAGGACGAGATAGTGGAGGTTTCAGACGGTTATGCGAGGAATTTTCTTTTCCCCAAAAACCTCGCCGTAGAGGCTGACTCCACCAACATGAAACAGCTTAAGGAGAAAAATGACTCCAAGGCCAAAAAAGACCTTCAGGCCAGGTCCAAGGCCGAGGAGGACAAAAAAAAGATTCAGGATAGACAGGTAACCGTATCGGTCAGCTCAGGGGAGGGTGGAAGGCTTTTTGGAAGCGTCACCACCTCTCAGGTGGCCGACGCCATAAAGGGTCAGTTTGGTATCTCAGTGGACAAGAAAAACGTAAAAATGGCTGATGCGATAAAATCTCTGGGGAGTTATCCTTTCTCCGTGAAGCTATACCATTCGGTCGAGGCATCCATGACCCTTAAGGTGGAGGCGCTGTAGCCCTGTGAGCAGCCAGACCTTTGATCGCCTTCCCCCTCGCAACCTTGACGCGGAGAGGGCGGTGATAGGTTCATGCCTGATGGACAGGGATGTCCTGATACAGGTCACGGAGATACTTTCACCGGACGACTTTTACGACCTGAACTATAGAACCGCCTTTGAGGTAATGGTGGAGATGGCCCACTTCGATCGCCCTGTTGACTCCTTGACCTTCCTGGAGGAGCTCTCCAGGAAGGATCTATCGGAAAAATTGGGAGGCCAGGCCTTCGTCGTGAATGTGATGGATAGCGTCCCAACCACGGCCAACGCCGATTATCACGCCAAAATAGTGCGGGACAAGGCCATCCTTAGGAGACTCATCGCGACCGGCAGCGCCATAGTTCGTATGGGATACTCGGAGGACCGAGATATAGAGGAACTTCTTGAGGAGGCCGAAAGGTCCATCTTCGAGGTCTCGCGACAGAGGAACGAGGCCAACTTCAAGAGGGTGTCGGAGGTCATCGGTCCGGCCTTCCGTCAGATAGAGGAGCAGTTTCACCGTTCAGAGCAGACAGTAACAGGGGTCATGACTGGATTTGAGGATCTGGACAGATTGACAGGCGGTCTACAGCCGGGAAGCCTTAACATCCTTGCCGCCAGGCCATCCATGGGAAAGACCGCCCTGGCCCTCAACCTGGCTCGAAACGTGGCGGTCAAGTCCAACCTTCCGGTGCTTATATTCAGCCTTGAGATGGGGGCAGATCAGCTGGTGCAGCGTATGCTTGGTTCTGAGGCTAGGGTGAACATCCAGGACCTTAGAACCGGAAACTTCGCAAAAGAGGACTGGGAGAAGCTTACCGCCGCAGCTGGCTGTCTGACTAAGGCCCCTATCTATATAGACGATAGCTCGGTGCTTACCACCACCGAGATGAGGGCCAGGTGCCGTAGATTCAAGGCTAAATACAGCTCCTTGGGCATGATAGTCGTGGACTACCTTCAGCTTATGAGCATGGCTCGACGGATAGAGAGCAAACAACAGGAGGTCTCGGAGATATCCAGGGGGTTGAAGGCCATAGCCAGGGAGCTTGAGGTCCCGGTTCTGTCTCTCTCCCAGCTTTCCCGTGCCGTTGAGAGCAGGACCGACAAGCGTCCTCAGCTTTCCGATCTCAGGGACAGCGGTGCCATAGAGCAGGATGCCGACCTTGTCGCGCTTCTCTACAGGGAATCTTACTACGAAAAGGACGTCCCCCCCGATCAACAGGACGACAGTGCGGTGCTGGACATAGCCAAACACCGAAACGGCCCCACCGGGGTGGTCCACCTCATGTTCATGAGACAGCACACCAGGTTCGAGAGCAAAAGCTCTATAGATCGTTTTTAGGAGGCCTACATCGTGAGTCAGCGGAGACTGGCGGAGATAGAGATATCCCGTATACGCACAAACCCCTACCAGCCGAGGAAACACTTTGACCTGGATCAGATAAGGGATCTGGCCGACTCAATCGCCCAGATCGGCCTTATCCAGCCCATAACCGTCAGGCCTAGCGGGGATTTTTTCGAGCTAGTGGCGGGAGAGAGGAGATTTCGAGCCTGCCAGGAGTTAGAGCTTGAGACCATCTCGGCGTTGGTTGTGGACGTAGATCCATCGGATCAACAGCTGATGGCCATGGTGGAGAACATTCACAGGGAGGGACTCTCCTCCGTAGAGGAGGCAATGGGGCTGAGGGATATACTGGACAACACCGGATGGGGACAGTCGGAGCTGGCCAGAAGGCTCGGTCGTTCTCAGGCGTCTGTCGCCAATAAGCTTCGCCTTCTCAAGCTCGAAGGCCCTGTCCAGAAGATGGTCATAGAGGGCCTGTTGGGGGAGAGGGCCGCTCGTGCCCTGGTAGGGTTGCCGCCCGCCCTTCAGATCGGTGCGGCCAAAAGGGCCATCGACAGAGATCTTACGGCAAAAGAGGTCGAGGCGATGGTCTCGGACCTCAAGGAGGGCAAACCTCTTGATCCCAGGCCGGACAGCCTGGAACCTCAGAGTATGGAGGACGACTCAGCCCAGGAGGATCGACCGGATCAGCCTAATCGGGATGAAAAAGCCCAAAGTGGGAGGTCTAAAGGTCCGTCTCTGACAGGCCCCGAGGGGCCAACAGGGGACCTTCTGCAGCTTCTGGCGTCCCTGGTGGAGTCCCAGAGAAAAAAGGGGGTTCCTGTGGTATGGAAGGTAAGGGAGTTGGCCCAGAGCGAGCTTGTAGTAGAGATAGTGGTCAACCTCAAAGAAAAGATGCTCATGGAGGATAATCAAGATGAAAAGAACTAGCCCTACCGACCTGAGGACAATCGCCCTTGATCGGCTATTTTTTCTATCGGTCGCGATTTCTCTGGCGCTTCCCAATCTGATCTATTCAGGGGTCTTCTTCTTCCAGACCCTGCACCTCATGAAGTGGACCGTGGCACTCGTCCCTATTGCCCTTGCCTGTTTGCTGGCAGGGACGGTCCTGGCATGGCGTGGACCTGAAAGATCCAGCGTCAGGGTCGATCTCTTTGGGTGGATATGGTTTGCCCTGCTGATCTACGTCACGGTTCAACCTATGTGGGCCCCGATAAACTCGGTTCCAACCTTCTATCGGGAGTGGTTTTTCTTCGTCTCCCTATGGGGTCTCTACGTCCTCTGCCTAGGTCGGTTTAAGGAAGACTGGCTCAGACCACTGCTGTGGCTTGCCTCTTTGAACGGAACCATAAACGTCGTTTTTGCCGAGCTTCAGTCTGCGAACAAGCTTGACGTCTTTGGCTCGCTAAACCTCATACTCCCCACGCCGTGGAACTACATAGGCAACACCGGTCAACAGAATATGTTCGGCCTCTGGCTGGCTATGACGATTCTTGGCTCCGTCTTTATATACCTTCGACATGGCCTCAAGGGAACCAAAGGGGCCGACGGCTTTTTCGCCGTAACGAACCTTCTGATGTTGCCGGTCATGCTGTGGGGGCTCTGGAACAGCACCAGCAGATCCGCCATACTGTCTTTGGTGGTGGGGCTCTTCATGATGGGGCTCATGATAATAGTCGGTAGGGATCAATCCAGGTTAAAGCGGCTTGGTATATGTGTGATTCTGTTGATGGTTATCCTAGGGGCCTCTATCGGACTGAACCAGAGTCGGTCGGGAGCTTTGATCGCTAAGACGATGGACATGGTGCAAAACGCCGACACGATAGGGGGAAGGATCGGCATATGGAGAACATCCTGGGCCATGGCGATGGAGGAGCCGGTCAAGGGCTTTGGGCTTGGGCAGTACAAACTCAACT
Source organism: uncultured Synergistaceae bacterium (assembly GCA_964395085.1). Taxonomy (GTDB): domain Bacteria; phylum Synergistota; class Synergistia; order Synergistales; family Dethiosulfovibrionaceae; genus Dethiosulfovibrio. The sequence continues at coordinate 22,799 of CAYNAN010000016.1, read as the reverse complement.
ACCTTCAGGCCCAGAGGGCCGCGTTTGAAAGGTATCCAGATCTGGATTGGCAGTACACCAACTGGGCCCACAACGAATATCTCCAGTGGTTTTGTGAGGCAGGTGTGGTGGGATTCGCGATCCTCATGGGGATGCTGTTATGGTGGGTCTGGGCCTTTCTGAGCTATATCGTCAAACACAGGGGAAGCCCCTTTCCAGACGGAGTCCTCTGGGGAGGATCGTTTCTTTTCCTGATCCTGTTCAACGCCATTTGGACCAGACCGTTTCACAGAATAGAGAACGCTATCTGGATATCGCTGGCCTTCGCAATGACGAATCGACATATCATGGCCCATCTGGTGGACAGGCCCTCCTTCTTCAACAACCCGAGAGGATATAGGGCTGTCGGGGTGGTGATGGCCTCCATCTCTCTGTGGGGGTTGGTCTACCTGTGGCAGGGTATAGACGGCGACATCTCGCTGAGGATGGCCGTGTCCAGCAGGACCGCTCCTGTCCAGAGATCCCTCATGGAGAAGGCATCCAGAGCTCTCATGGTAAAGGATCTGGCGGAACGGCAGCTTGCCTACCACTACATAGCCTACGGCGAGGCTGCTAAGGATCCAGAGGCCCTGGCGGAGGGGCTGAACAGGCTTTTCAACGTGTTCAAGAGCGAGCCCAGCGCAGAGGACCTTAGAAAACTCCTGGACTGGGCAGGAAGGCTCAAGAAACAGGACATACTCAAATACCTGGTCACGTATCTTAAGCCTGGAACCTACAGGATAGAACAGAGTCAATGAGACGGTCCGGTTTCACCTTCATAGAGGTCCTCGTCGTCCTAGCTCTTGTGGGGGTAATGGCAATCTGCGCCATCGCCCCGGTGGTCCACATGGTCAGCAACATAAGGGACGCCCAGAGCCTGTGGGGGGAGAGATCTGCGGTGGAGGACGGAGCCAGGATGATATTCAGGGATATGAGATCCTACGTTCAGGGGCCGGACCAGACCTACTGCATCCTCAGACATAAGGACCTGTTCGGTGGCAAGGCCGACGACGTCCTGGCCATAGCTACCGGAAGCCTGCTTCGGACGTCCATGATGCCAGGGACGGTGGTGTATCGGGTCGTGAGGAATGACTCGCTGGGGATGAGGTCAAATCTGGTTGGACTATATCGGTGGACGTTTCTTGGCAAGAGACCTGATGACCTTGATCTTAACTCGTCTTTTGCCTCCGAAAACGGGGCCTTGGTCCTTCCTTACGTCGACTCGTTCCGTGTGGAGATCTACGCAGGAAAGGACTGGTTGGGAGACTACAGCGGATCCATGCCGATCGGTGCCAGGATAGCCATAGAGAGAGAGGGTGAGACCTATGAGATCTCTGACTGGTTCCCGTCCCTTTAAGATCAAAAAAAGAAGGGGATTTATCCTTGTATCGGTCCTGATGGTGTCGCTTTTTCTGGTGTCCGCCTCGGTAGGATACGGATGGTTCGTCAGGGATCAGGTGAGGCGGGTCGAGAGACGAAGGTTCGAACTCGAGTGCAGAAACATAGCCTTGCTGGCGGTCAAAAACGTCATAAAGGGACTTGCGTCGGACCAGACGAGCTACGACAGCGTCCACCAAAGCTGGTTTGGAGGTCATCTTATTCCTCTGGGGGAAAACTACCTGGTATCGGTTAACATAAAGCCTCTCAACGACAGACTCCCCCTGAGGCACGTCTTTTTGCCCGATGGGACCACACTGAGGGGTGAGATGGATTTCCCGTGGAAAAGGGCCTGGGAGGAGGTTGGGCTCTCCAACCTGGCCCTTCCGATGTTGGACTTCATCGACAAAGATCGAGAGCCAAGGGTTGGTGGCTACGAGAAGGACTTCTTCCTGAACCGGGTCCCTACCGACCCCTCTGCCTTTGCTTTGGTGCCGGACATACCTGCGTCGGCGGTGTTCGGGTCCAGAACTGGACCAGGGGTGAAAGACCTCTTTACCTCTTGGTGTGGGCCTAAGCTGAACGTCAACACAGCGTCTCCTCAGGTCCTGGCTCTGCTAGAGGGTATAGACGAGATCACGGCCCAGGAAATAGCGGAGATGAGGGTTGAGAAGCCCTTCAAACACATATCGGAGGTCGCGAACCTTCCTGCCTTCTCCGGGTCCTTGGGTCCCAAGCTCACTAACATATTGGGAACGGTGAGCGACTATTTCTTGATCTCCCTTCAGGTTTCCCGGCTTGACTCGGACATGTCAAGCGGATACCTCGTCGTGGTAACAAAGAAAAACGTCCTATCCTGGGAGGAGCTATAGAGGATGAAAGAAACAGGTGAAATACTCGTATACCGGGATGGAAGCTTAACCTCCGCTGGTAAGGGTGGAAAAAAAAGGGGACGGCAGTTCGTGCTGGTCCCCTACAGGGCCCTTTCTATAAGGTCCTTTGACTATCCCTTCGGGTCAATATCGGCTATAAGGGAGGCCCTCAGATTGCAGTACGTGTCCGTGGCTTCCGGTAGGGACCTGGAGATATACCCGGTTGTGCTAAACAAAGAAAACCGTCGTTTTTCCGGTGCTGCCCTTGTGATCCCATCTGATGAGAGGTCCTCTGTGGAGGAAGGGATCGGAAAGGGAGGTAAAGCGGCTATCTGGCCCCTTCCTTTCGCCTTGGCCTCTGAGCTGGGGGGAGATGGAGGGGCGGTCTGCGTACTCGACGACGGCATATCGTCGGCGTTTTTCGTGAGAGGGGAGCCGGTGTTGTACCGTTGGCAGCCTCTATCAAGGAGGACCCCCGAACAGGAGAGAGACTGGCTCTTGTCCTACGGTTCCAAGTACAGAGAGGAACCGTTCGAAACCGTCACAGTGGATGCCTCTCAGGAAGGAGAGCGACTTGCCAAAGGGGTGAGGGATACCCTCGCGAAATTTCCCTCTCTGGGATCCTTCAGTCTGTCCAGGAAGGTTCTGGATTCAGCGATAGTAGTGGAACATATCGTAAAGGGACTCTCCTCCCTTTCCTGGTCCATGATGTTAGCTGGAGGACTTTTCTTGGCCGCCGGACTGATAAAGGGCTCCGCCGTCGAATCTGAGTTGGACAAGATAAAGGACAGGTCCGTGAAGATATACCAGGATGCCTTTGGGCCAGGCAGGGTCAGAGATCCATTGAGCCAGGCCAGAGGACTGTTGGCTCAGGCCACAAATGCCCCAGAGGGTCCTCGGCTTGAAGACTGTCTCAGGATCCTTGCTAGGGCGTGGCCCGACGCTAAAAGCGACGAGGAGAGAATATCCATAGATACACTCAGATTTAGCGTTGACGGGATGGACCTCATAGGCACCGCAGACGAGGTCGGAATGGTACAGAACCTCCAAAAGGCTATCAAGGCCGAGACCGATGGTTTCGTCAAACTAGGCGATATTCAACAGGTCCCAGGAGGGGGTCTGAGATACTCTTTGGAAGTGAGGTGGGCGTCTCGATGAGGTTGCCTCAGATATCGGCTTTGCCGGCTTTGAGCGCCGTTCCCAGGGAAGTTTTCAGGCCAGCCCTTATGGTCCTCCTAGCTGGAGCCCTGTGGTTAGGGGGCTGGACAGTGTGGTCTGGAACCTCCGGCGTAGAATCCAGCATAGCTCTGCAACAGAGCAGAGTGGATCAGCTGGTCGAAGTGATAGGTCAATACAGGTCCCTCTCTGGGGGGGAGGAAAAGCCTGTCCTCACGGAAGATCCGATCGTGGTGGTCTCCTCCCTGGTCGGAACGATGGGGCTTAAGGAAAACCTGGTCCAGATATCGTCCATGAACAAAGGGCTTAACGTCCAGCTTGGACGGATGTACATGGACAAGACGCTTGATTTTTTGTTGGAATTGGATAAAAGGGGGCTTTCCGTCGAGTCCGCTGAGATAAGGGCAGTCCCTGACGGTGGGGCCAGGCTGCTCTCTTTGACTTTAGTGGTCGTGGTGGCATCGTGAAAAAGGTTCGATGCGCGATAATGTTGACCCTTGCCCTGATCTTTGGCCTACTGGTGGGAGTTAGAGCGTTTCTCCCATGGGAGGAGATGGCGGAGCTGGCCTTCTTGAAGTTATCGTCCAGGGCCCCTGCCGGCATAACTTTGAGATCGGACGGTTTTTTCGTCCAGGGGTTGATACCGTCCCCCGGGGTTAAGGGACTTGAGGTAAAATCCTTCATGGGTGTGGTAAAGATAGGATCTCTAAAGGTAACTCCGGTCTTGATAGGGTCTCTGTTTAGGCTCGCTCCGACCGTAAAGATCGAGATGGAGAGATCCGTGGCGATGGTAGGAGGAGGTAACACCTCCTTTGGGGGTGAAATGGTCCTATCCCTCAGAGCCGGGATTCTATCTGTGACGGACGTTAATATAACAGGCGGACTGGCAGTTCAGGGATATCTTGACATATCCCTGGACACGTCCAAGATAAGCAAGGCCGACATGACTTTGAAGTCTCCCAAAGAGCTCGAGGGGGTTTTCTCTGCTGCCTCAGCTATGATGCCACTGAAACTGGGATCGGACGGAGTTTGGAGCCTGAAGAGAGAGGAGCCCAAATAACATGGGACACGTTGGCAGAGCTGGCATATTGAGCTCGGTGTTGCTGGTTTTCGAGAAAATGGCCCCTCTTTTCGGGTTGTTCATCCTCGGGATCTCCCTGTCGGCTCTGGGTGCCTCCCTTGTCGACTCCCGGATAGCCCCGTTGCTAGGAGACCTAAGGGTGGAGAGGGCCATGGTCGTATCGCCAGCGTCCCTAGGCACGAAGGATCTCAAGGGTGAAAGACTCGCTCAGCTTCGCTCGATCTCCGACAAAAATCCCTTCTCCGTCCTAATAAAGCCCGAGAAAATAGCTCTTGAGGGAGAACAGGAGCTGTCCCCAGAGGACGAGAGGGTTTTCAGCGTTGACGGTATAAAGGTAGTGGGATCCCTACCCGGTGTAGCCGCATGGCTTAGCGAGCAGGATAAAGTCAGCCTTGTCCTGATGGATCAGGTCTACGGAGGGTTCACACTGAAGGAAATATCTCCCTACAGCGTTATCCTGACCAAGGACAACGTAAACTACCAAGTCTACATATCCTATCGGGATCAGGGCAAGACCGCCTCCTCCCAGACAAAGCCCAAGTCCGATCCCAAGCCTGTGCTATCCAATGGTGGGTCTAAGGTTCAGGCCGCTTCGGAGGGATCGGAAGGGGTAGTCGCCAGAGAGCTGGTCGACTCCTTGCTTATGAACCCGTTTGACGAGTTGAAGAGGATAAGGCTCATACCCAAGTTTGTCGATGGAACTCCCGTCGGAATAGAGGTCGCCAACATAATGGACGGCAGCGTCCTCAAGGAGCTTGGGGTTGAAAAAGGGGACGTGGTGAAAAGCGTCAACGGTGTGGTAATCCGCAACATGGGAGACGTCGCCAACGCCATAAACTCCCTCATGGGAGGCTCGCGATTTGAGGTCTCGGTGGGAAGGGGAGACCAGGACGTGATGCTAAACTATGTGGTCAAGTAGAGGCAAGGGGTTTACCCTGTTGGAGGTATTGGTCGCTGTGGCGGTCCTAGGACTGGTCGCTACCGGTGCTTTACGGCTATCCGTCCTTGCAACCAGGACTTTAGGCGAGGTACAGTCTTATTCGGAACTTATGGACCGAGTGCAGAGCCTTGAGACGGAAATATTGGTAGGTTCCAAGCCCGACAACGGCCAAGAGGACGACCTTGAGTGGGACAGCAGAGGGTATAGTTACCCTCTGATGGACGGGCTTTGGAAGGTCGATTTCCGACAGCTCGACGTCACCTTTAAAGGTCGAACCATAACCCTTTACATCCCTTAGACAAATAGGAGGTTTCTACGTGATAAGAAAAACAACCTCAATCCTGATCCTCTCCCTGCTTATGGCCCAGCCCATATGGACGATTCAGCCAGCTACTGCTGTGGCTCAGGAACAGGACGAGCAAAACCTTATAGCAGCGGCCGTAGCCATGAGGGAATCCGGCACGGTACAGTTCAACTTTACCGACCTGGACGTGGTCAAGTTTATTCGATTTATGTCCGAGCTTCTACAGAAAAATATCATAATATCTCCTCAGGTAACAGGAAACGTAACGGTGATGTCTCCTAAAGCGGTTTCCATAGAGGAGGCAAGAAAGATAATGATCACCACCTTGACCTTAAACGGCCTGTCCCTTGAGGACATGGGGGATTATTATAAAGTGGTAAAAGGCGGAGTAACGCTTGAAAATCAGCCTTTCAGGGGCAGGACGGGACCGGGGTACGGCGAGCATTACGTCAACCAGGTTGTGCCACTGGATTTTCTCTCCGCAGCTACAGCCCATAAGGCCCTTGTTCAGGCCGCTGGAAACGCGGTCAAGATAATGCCCCTGGACGAGGGTAACGGACTGCTCCTCTCGGGACAGGCCCAGGATGTCCAGAGAATGGTGGATCTGACAAGGGCGTTGGACGTCCCTGACGGAGTTCGCCGTGTTGCCGTTATACCGATCAAAAACGCCTCCACCGAGCTCATAGCCCAGCATCTGTCCAACCTGGCCCAGGATCCAATGGGGCCCTTTAGGGGACTTAAAGCCCTGGCCGACAGCTCCAGCAGGACCCTAATGTTGGTGGGAGAGAGGGACGTGTTGGAGTCGGCAAAAAAGATGGCCACAAGGCTGGATGTCCCTCCTGTCTCCAGCGAGTTCCACGTCTATCAGCTTAAAAACGCCGACGCCGAGGAGGTGTCAAAACAGCTCAGCCAGATACTTGCCGCTGCTGGTCGTCTCCAGCCATCTAAAGAGGGGGCCATGCCCACCACCGTTGTCTTCGACGGTCCCACAAACAGCCTTATCTTCGCCGCATCGGAGCATCAATACGCCAGTCTTGTGGGCATAATAGACCAGCTTGACACCCAGCCTAAACAGGTCATGGTAAGAGGTCTCATCGCAGAGGTCAACCTGACTAACCTGAAAAACGCCGGCATAGACTGGGCTACATGGGGAGGGCAGGTTTCTGGAAGCACCGTTTTCGCCGCCAACGCCGCCCTCGGTGGTTCAGGCGTTCCGTCCACCTTCGTAGACTGGTTCAAAGACCTCAGCAAAACCGAGGAGTTTCAGTGGGTTCAGGACCCCGATGGCAACTGGACCAGGGAAAAAGTGACAAATTACTCGGGCAACGCCCTGGTCTACGCCTACGTCCAGCTTCTCAACAAATATGACGCTATAAACGTTCTATCCATGCCGAGGCTCATGTGTACCGACAACAAAGAAAGTTCCCTGCTCGTGGGACAGGTCATCCCTCAGCTGAAGGCCGCCACGTCGGACATAACGAACCCCAGCTCGGTGCAAAACAGCTTCGAATACAAAGACACGGGGCTTAAGCTGATCATCACCCCCAGGATAAGGAGCGGGAACCTGGTCGTCCTGGACATCGAACAGAGCACCGAAGAGGTTCTGAGCGCAATGACCAGCACGACCCCTGTAACGGCCAAAAGGGAGATAAAAACCTCCGTACAGGTTAGAAACGGCGAGACAGTAATACTGGGCGGTATGCTCAAAGAGGCGGAAAAAAGCCTAAAACAGAGGGTCCCGGTACTGTCCTACATACCTTTGGTGGGTGAGCTTTTCAAAAGCTCCGTCAAGCAGAGAGAGAAGATCGAGCTTATGGTCTTTTTAACCCCCTACATACTGGAGACCCCAGAGGAGGTGGCCCAGATGACCCATACAATCGCGGTGTCACAGGACCACGGCCTCAGCCATGCGGAGAACGAGGTCAACCAGCGATTCCACCAGATGTATCAGGAGGCGGTGAAGAAGCAAAAATGAGCGAACCATTGCCCCATGCGTCGGTAATATCGGAAATTCTCCCCTCCTCGGTCAGCCTCGATAGCCTAAGGGCCGACGGTATCCTCCCCATCAAAAGGGAGGACGACCTCCTCCTGGTGGCCGTTCCGTCCCTGGACAGATACGACAGAGCCCAGGCCCTGGGCTACTCTCTGGGGCTGGTGGTGGATGTGGAGATACACGATCCCTCCCACATAGCGGAGAGGATAAACGAACTGTACGAGATAAGGAGCGGGGTCGCCGACGACGCCGTCCACGACATGGAGGGGATAGAGGACGTGGACGCATTGGCAAGAGAGGACGTCTTAAGCGACTCGGTGGACGTACCGGTCATAAGGCTTGTCAACGGCCTCTTCGCCGACGCTATGAAACAAAGGGCCACAGACATACACGTCGAGCCCTACGAGGACTCGGTTATAGTCCGGTTCAGGATAGACGGAGTCCTAAGAGATAGGCTTAAACTTCCCAGAAGCCACCAGGCTCCTCTAACCAGCAGGATAAAGGTCATGGCTCGAATGGACATAGCGGAGCACATGGCTCCTCAGGACGGTCGAATCGGCATAACCGTAGGCGGGAGAGCCGTGGACGTCCGTGTCAACTCCGTTCCCACCCAGCATGGAGAGAGGATGGCCCTCCGTCTCCTGGACAAAGGAGGCGGGGCTTTAACCTTAAAGGACCTGGGAATGGACCAACGGGAGCTTGAGATAATGAACCGTATCATAGCAAGCCCCTATGGCATGATTCTCTTCACCGGTCCTACCGGATCGGGAAAATCCACCAGCCTCTATGCCATACTTCAGGAGCTGGCTAAACCGTCGGTGAACGTCATAACCGTCGAGGACCCGGTGGAGTACGACCTCCCTGGGGTAGCCCAGATACAGGTGAACGAAAAGGCTGGCATGACCTTTGCCTCAGCCCTTCGGTCCATACTGAGGCAGGACCCGGACATCGTAATGATAGGGGAGATGAGGGACTTCGAGACCGCTCACATAGGGGTTCAGGCGTCTCTAACGGGACATTTGGTTCTCTCGACCCTCCATACCAACGACTCAATCAGCGCAGTGGCGCGACTGGCCGACATGGGAGTGGAGCCCTATCTGGTCGCAGGATCCCTTGTTGGGGTAGTTGCCCAGCGACTGGTAAGGCGGCTCTGCCCTCATTGTAGAAAGCCTGTAGATGTTCCTCCTCTCCTCGCAAGGCAGGGAGTCTCTCGTGCCTGGGGACCTGCTGGATGTACCAAATGCTCCGGTACAGGATATAGAGGCCGAGTGGGTATATACGAACAGCTCTTTGTAGACGACGGCATCAGGGAGGCCATCGCCAGAAACGCCCCTCCGTCCGAGATGAGGGCCTTAGCGGAGAGTCAGGGATTCAGGACCCTTTGGTCCATAGGACTCAACCTGGTGGAGCAGGGAGCTACCTCCTCCGAAGAGCTGATAAGGGTAGCGGGGGAGGCTTAGTATGCCATCCTACAGATATAGCGCCTACGACGGAAAAGGATCCCTTAAAAAGGGAAAAATCGACGCTCTAGGAACCCAGCAAGCGGCGGAGACCCTTGCCCTTCAGGGATTGGTGGTGGTGGAGATATCCGAGGATAGCTCGTCCGGTCCCAAAAGAGTTCGACATCTCTCCCTAGACGACCACGAGACTTTCTGTCGCTCTTTGGCGACATACCTCAAGGCGGGACTTCCTCTCTCGGAGGCTCTGAAGCTTCTTGAGAGACAGGGAGGCAAAAAACTGGGCTTCCTATACGGATCCCTTCGTCAGGCGGTGGAAGGAGGGCGGCGGCTCTCCGCCGCCCTTCGGGATTCGGGATGTTTCGACGATAACGTATGCAGCATGGTCGAATCCGGCGAGAGGGGAGGAACGCTGGATCAGGTGCTTCAACAGGCGGTCGGACTGTACTCCATGCAGGCATCTCTGAGGAGAAAACTCCAATCTGCCATGACCTATCCCGTCATAATGATGGTTGTCGGCCTGGGGGTCGTTGGATTCCTAATGGCTTACGTCGTTCCTAAGGTGGCGGTGCTTTTCTCCGATATGGGGAGGGCCCTGCCTATGCCAACCAGGATACTCATGTTTATATCCGAGATCTTCCAGATGGCTGGCATACCGGTTCTGATCGGGGCACTTATCCTATTTGTACTGGTGAAAACCGGGAGGATCAGGATAAAAATTCCATTTTTCAGGGGAATAAAGGAAAACATAGTCCTATCCTTGGTCACTTCAAACCTATCTTCCCTGATTCGTTCCGGCATACCTCTGGTCCAGGCTCTCAAAATGAGCTCTGTCCTGGATCCGAAGAAAGATCGTTGGGTAAAGGTATCGGACCAGATAAAAGGCGGTCTAAGATTCGAGAAAGCCCTGGAGAAGGACGGGACCTTCGACGAGGACCTGGTCTACTTCGTCCGCATTGGCGAGATGGGAGGGGACCTGGCCGGGGCCCTCGAACAGATATCCCAGACGAGATGGGAGAGGGCTCAGTCCAGCATGGAGAGGATGGCTAATCTCATAGAACCCATAATGGTGCTGTTCTTGGGTGTGGTAGTCGGCTTCGTAGTGGTCGCTATACTCCTTCCCATATTCGACATATCCAGCTTCGTTGGATAAAAAAACTCAAGGAGGAATTTCAGTGAAAAAAAGATCCGGTTTTACCCTCGTGGAGATCCTCGTGGTCGTCGTTATCATCGGCATGTTGGCGGCCCTGGTTGCCCCCAAAGTCGTCGGTAGAGGAGAGGAGGCCAAGCGGACCGCCGCTCAGGTTCAGATCAGGGAGATAGAACAGGCCCTGGATATGTACAAACTGGACAGCGGCATGTATCCCACAACGGAGCAGGGCCTTGAGGCCCTCATAACCAAGCCCACCACCTCTCCTGAGCCCAGAAGGTGGAAAGAAGGTGGATACCTTCGTAAACTCCCGGTCGACCCGTGGGGCAAGGAGTTTATCTACCGCCATCCCGGCGATCACGGTGACATCGATCTATTCTCCTGCGGTGCCGACGGAGAAGAGGGCGGCGAGGGAGACGGAAAAGACATAGCCAACTGGGACTGACATGACAGGTCGCAGGGGGTTTACCCTCTTTGAGATGATGTTGGTAGTGGCTCTTGTAGGGCTGATGGCCTCTTTGATGGTCTCCCGTCTGGCACCAAGGGAGCCTGATGGTCTTTCCTCCCTTAACCTCTACATGGGTAAGGCCCGATCCCTCGCCATGGACTCAGGGCCTCTCCTCATAGAGGCCAAGGGCGATACCCTTATCCTGACCAACCTTGAGGGGGATGATTTGGACGGACCCGATCTCCCGTTGGGGTCATGGACCGTCAGCCCCGAGAGAATCGTGCTTTTCAAAGACGGTACCGTCACCCCAGCGACCATAGAGCTGGATGGCAAAAAGGGGAAGGAATCCTTTCTTCTGGCGGTCACGGCCCGGGTCTATGAGGTTCCCAGATGACCGTCAGAGCCTACTCCATATCTGTGGTGACCTCTTTGCTTCTCCTCCTGGGAGGGATGCATCTCCTGGATCTTTGGAGCGAAGATAGGTCGTTGGAATATCGGGCGGTCAGGGAGCTGGATCACATCTCCCTGGCCGCCCGTTCCATATCGGATCGGCTCTCCATGTCCCTCTCCCACTTTAGGTCCCTTTCCTATCGGGTAGTTCGATGGGGTGGCGGCAGAGAGCGGCTATCGGGACTGATCGACGGGCTAGCCTACGACGAAGGCATCCATTTTCCAGCCCTCCTGGACCTATCCTGGATAGGCTACGATGGCAGATTCCATGTCCATTCGTCCAAAAACAGGGTACTCTTCCAACAGGCCCTGTCCTGGGGGCAGATGTACATGAGTCGTTATACCGAGGGATGGAAGGACGGATGGGTTGCCCCTTTTACCGTGGCTCCGGGGCTAAAAACCATGGGAATGGTCTATCCTATCTGGGCCGACGGGGCCTTATTAGGGGTCTTCGTGGTAACCTTGGACTTAGACCTGCTTTTGGGACACATAGCCCACCACATAGGTGAATCAGGAGTGGCTTGGATAGTGGATGGACTGGGGCGTGTCATGTTCTCCAAAGACCTATCGGACGTGGGAAAAAACGTCTTCAGCGACGGACAGAGTCTCTTCTCCGATATGGGATATCTAGGTGGGGATGTTGTACATCGCTCCTCGGGAAAGGATCTTGAGCGACTTCTGGTCTGGCATAGCTCCAGGATACAGGCCAGAAAGTTGGTGATCATAAAATCGATATCCTCGACTGGATTATGGGCGGCCATGCCCTACAGGATAGCTTTGATCTCTGTGGTTGCCCTGACCATCATATGGCTCAGCCTCACCTTTATCTACGCCAGGGAGAGGGCCTGGGAGGAGTTGGCGGCAGCTGAAAGGCGATACCTGGCGGTGGTCGAGGCCCAAACCGAACTGGTTATTCGCTTCAGGCCGGACTGGACCATAACCTTCGTAAACCAGGCTTACTGTCGTTTCTTCGGCATGTCTAGACAGGATCTTATCGGCATCTCTATGAGAAAACTCATCTCCCCAGACGATAGATCTCACCTTCGTCCAATAGTGGACTCTCTGTCCATAGGTGAGGGAAAAACATCCGACTGGACACAGTCACTGGAGCTTCACAGGACTAAAGCCTGGGTCAGGTGGAATCTCTCTCTCGTCTCCGGAGCCTGGAGTGTAGGTCCGGAGATACAGGCGGTAGGACGAGACATAACCTCCACGGTAAAACTGCAAAAAGAACTCCTTCGCCGTCAGGAAGCCCTCTCTGCCATACTGGAAAGCGCCCCCGTCCCGATCTGTCTGGTGTCTCCTGACGGAGCGGTAGAGATGTTAAATAAGGCTGGCGCAGCGATAAAGGACCATCCATCCGTGTCCATAATGGCCAGGCAGGTTATAGAGCGTAGATATGGTCTCTACGGCCAGGAGTTGGTGTTGAGGGATGAAATGGGTGATGAACGAATAATAACTCTTAACGTGGTTCCCTATGGTGAGTCACCTCACGTCCATGGAGCTCTGGTCGCTGGACTAGACGTAACCGTACAGAGGGCCATGGCGAGACAGATGCTGGAGGAACGGGATGTTAGGTATAGGCGAATCCTGGACGCAATAGGAGACGCCGTGCTGCTATGTCGGAAGGACCAGGACGGGAGGTACATGGTCGACCTGGCCAACCCAGTTGCGGAGGATCTGACAGGGAGAAGGGGTGACCACCTCTTGAACCTGCCACTATCGGACATTTTTAACGTAACGTCGCTTAGAAAAATCGAAGGTGTCAGGGTCGTTTCAGCCCCTTTGGTGATGATAGGTGGCCTGAAACGACCCCGGGGAGACACTCTTCCTGTTGAGATGAGCCTTATGGCCTTCAGCGAGGACGGACCTACCATGCTCATAGTCATGAGAGATATATCAGAGCGGATAAAATCCAGCTCCAGGGAAAGGGCCTACGCCAGGCAGCTTCGCAACCTTATAGGTCGGCTGGACAGATTGGACCAGGAGAAAAGGCGAGAGATGGCCTCATACCTTCATGACGTGGTGGGACAAAATCTAGCCTCGGTCAAGATCGGCCTGGGCCTGGCCAAGAGGTCCTTGGGATCTGGCGCGGACGTTCTGAATGGGGCCATCTCGCTCTTGAACCAGGTCATAGATGACACCAGAGCCATGACCTTCGATCTGGCCTCTCCCCTTCTTGAGGAGCTTGGTTTTGTTCCAGCCCTGGAGAGGCTTTGCGAAAAGCTTAAAGAGGATCACGGCCTTTCTGTCCATATCGCCCACGATGGAACCTGGGACCACATGGGCAAGCGCTCCAGGGACGTGCTTTTTAGGGCTGTCAGGGAGCTTCTCATAAACGTGGCGAAACACGCCCAGGTCGATACGGCCTCGGTCAACCTATACACCGAGGGTCGAGCTCTTACCGCGGTCGTCTCCGACAGGGGCAGGGGATACGACCCAGATGAGCTGGATCGGTCTGGGGCAAACTATTCCTTCGGTCTGTTTGGGCTAAGGGAGAGGTTGGCTGGGCTCGGCGGGGAGCTGGTCTGTCGATCCTCCCCTGGAAATGGTACGGAGGCTACTGTGAGGATGAGGAAAGAGGACGGTGGATCAGAGTGACGATAAAGGTTTTGGTGGCCGACGATCATCAGATAGTAAGAAAGGGCCTGGTCATGCTTTTGGAGGCAGAGGGGGACATGGAGGTGGTTGCGGAGGTCAGTGACGGTCGGGCGGCTTTGGTGGCTGCGGCGGAGCTTTCACCGGACGTGGCGGTCATGGACATAGTGATGCCTGGAATGGGAGGCATAGAGGCCACCAGGCGCATCGTTAAGGACGGGATGTCGGTGGTGGCCCTCTCCATGCATTCGGATCGCCACTTCGTGGTGGAGATGTTTCGGGCTGGAGCAGGGGCTTTTCTGCTTAAAGACTGCGCTACCGACGAGCTGGCCGGAGCCATAAGGGCGGTACTAGACGGTCTGTTATATCTTGGGCCCAGTATCCAGAGGTCCACAGGCATAACCCTGGATTCCCTGGAGGAGATATTGACGAAAGAGGCCCCGGTGGAGGACCTCACCCCCAGAGAGAGGGAGGTCCTCCAGCTCATAGCGGAGGGGAAAAGCTCAAAAGAAATGGCTCTCGCTATGGAAGTCAGCGTAAAGACGGTGGATAACCATCGTCAGAGTCTGATGAACAAGCTAGGGCTTCATACCGTAGCGGATCTGACCAAATACGCTATCCGTCTTGGCCTTACTGGAACAGCTCTTTAATCTTTTTTAGTCCACCAAAAAAAGCTCCCTGTATCTTGGGTAAGGCCAGAGGTCCCCTGCGATCAAAAGCTCGGCCCCGTCGCTCATGCCTCTGATCGCCGCCATGAGGGGGAGTCCGTCCTCCGTCACTATCCTGGCCCTTTCCCCTAGGTCCATAGCTTGGGCCCTGTTTCTCAGGTCCTCAAGCCTCTGGCTGGCTGTTATCAGGCCGTTCTTGAGGGTTATCATGTCTCTAAGACCCTTCTCCCAAGGACCAAGGTCCTGTTCCCAACCCTGGGGCAGGGCCTTTAGGCCGTTGCCCTCCAGGGTTATCTGTTTTGTGATGGCCGGCAGGACGCCTTCTCTGATCATCGATATCAAGGTTCCCATCTCCACGTCCATGGCCTTAACGTACTGTTCTGTCCTTATCTCGTGGTAGGCCTCAAGTTCCCTCTCTCCCATTATCCCCAGCTTTGACATAAGGGCCTTGTTCTCAGGGATAAGGTACTGATCCAGTGCCTCTACGGTGTTTTCCGCTATGACCAGCCCTCTTGCTTTGGCCTCTGCCATCCATTCGGTGGTGTAGGCGTTTCCCTCGAACCGTACCGATGCGCTTTCCTTTGCGGCGTGTCCTATGGCCTCTAAGGCTGCGTCTGTAACGTCCATCCTGCCGTCCATGATACGTCTCTCTATCATGTCCGCCATCTCCTCCATCCCCGAGCTCCACACCGCCAGCACGGTGGTGAGGGGTCCAGATATGGCCTGAGGGGACCCCACCGCCCTGAACTCAAACTTGTTTCCCGTGAAGGCTATGGGAGAGGTGCGGTTTCTGTCCGAGTTCTCCGCCAAAACCGACGGAAGCCTGTTCAGGCCTAAGTCTATGAGGGAGCGAGAGGGCACTTTGTCCGGCAGACCCTTGCCTATGTTGTCCAGTATGTGGGTTAAAACCTCTCCGAGATAGACGCTCATTATGGCCGGCGGGGCCTCGTGTCCCCCTAGGCGGTGCATGTTGCCTGGCGATGCAACGGAGGCCCTGAGTAGGCCGCCGTGTCTGGACATGCCAAGCAAGAATGCCCCTAAGAACGTCAGAAACTGGATGTTTCTTCTCTGGTTTGAAGAAGGCTTCAGCAGGTTTCTGCCCTCGCTGTCTCTCAGGGAGAAGTTCAGGTGTTTTCCGCTTCCATTGACTCCCGCGAAGGGTTTTTCGTGAAGGAGCAGCCTGAACTTGTGTCTGAGGGCCATCTTCTTCATTATCTCCATCAATATGTGGTTCTGGTCGCAGCCAAGGTTGCCCTCCGAGACGTCCGGGGCGAACTCGAACTGGCAGGGGGCTACCTCGTTGTGCCTTGCCTTTAGAACCTGTCCCATTCGGTACATATCCCTCTCAACGTCCTCCATGTAGGCCAGTATCCTGGGGTGTATGGCCCCGAAGTAGTGGGCCTCCACGGTCTGTTCTAAAGGGGATGGGGCCCCTAAAAGGGTTCTGCCGCAGAACTGGAGGTCCGGTCTCCTGTTGGCCTTATCCTCGTCAACCAGAAAATACTCTTGCTCTGCCCCTACTGTTACCTCAACCGACTTGACCGTCCTGTTCCCGAAGAGCTTCAGAAGCCTCATAGCCCTGTCCTTCGCTACGTCTATGGACTTTATGAGGGGTGTCTTCATGTCCAGAGGGGTTCCGTCGTAGGAGATGAACACCGAGGGAATACATAGGGTCGCTCCCTTGGGACTCCGTACGATGAAGGCCGAGCTGGACGGATCCCATGTGCTGTACCCACGGGCCTCGAAGGTGGAGCGGATCCCGCCGGAGGGGAACGACGAGGCGTCTGGCTCGCTTTTGACCAGCTCTGCTCCGCTGAATGAGTCCAGAGGCGAGCCCGTCTCGTCGGTTGAGAGGAAGGCTATGTGCTTTTCAGCGGTGGTCTCGGTCCTGGGCAAAAACCAGTGGGTGTAGTGGGTGGCTCCTTTGGACACAGCCCATTCCTTCATGGCAGTTGCCACGAAGTCCGCTATGGAGATGTCCAGCTTCTGTCCTCCCTCGATAGAGGCCTGAAGACGTTTAAAAATCTCCTCCGGCAGCATCTCCTTCATGGTCTTTCTGTCGAACACGTTCATCGCAAAAATGTCTCTAGGTCTGGATACATCCATGGCGAATCCCCTCCTGTTTTTTTATTCCTAAAAAAGATGTTTTCTTATACCATCGCATCGAGCTTTTTGCAAGTATTTTTTTTGATTCAAACGCTAAAATAGCTCATGTGGCTTGCTGGTTTTTTGTTTTTTGCCGTTTTATGCCTGTGATAAAGTCATATTTTTGACGTTTTTGGGGGTATGTAATTGCATAAACCCTTTTGTTCTCTTTGTGGTGTTAGTCCGTCCGATACCACCTTCGTTGATGTACAATAGTTCGGTGTATTTATTGGGAGGTGGTGTCCCTGCTGTACAAGACCCGTCGCATAATCTACGGTCTCTTGGTCCTTGTGACGATCCTGGTCGCGATAGGCATCTACATGGCCTGGTGGTGGCACACAACCATGTCTGTCCCAGATCTGGTCACGGCGAGGCCAGGTTTTTACCGTCAGGATGTTTCTGTGAGGGCTGTGCTGCTCTGGAGGGAGGAGCTTGTGCGGTCCTCCACAAAAGGATCGGTCCAGTATCGCTATGGGGCAAATCCTGCGTCGGTTTCTAAGGGAGAGCTTGTCGCTACTGTAATGAAAGGGAGCAAAAACCTAGCGGTCAACTCTCCCAAGAGGGGCTACTTTGTCCCGGGATTGGACGGTCTGGAGGAGTCTTGGCGATATTCGTCCATATGGAACGGATCTTCCGCCCTGCCGGATGTGCCCGACACAAAGTTGTTCGCTGACTTTAAGGACACCAGATCCGACAGGGTGATCGGCAAGATAATCCCTCAGCCTCAGATACTGAGGTCGGTTTTATACGCGCCTTTGACCGACTCCCTGAGGGCCGAGGCCGAATCGGGGTTTATCGAGTTCAGACTGGACCCCATAGGGGCCCCGTTTAGAGGCGAGGTAAGGGTGATGGAGGTCATGGGCCACATGATGAAGGTCTATATGGATATGCCCTTTTTCCCCCTTTCCTGCCTCAAAAGAAGGGATATGACCCTGTACGTCAGGGCTGGAGAGTGGAGGGGGGCAGAGCTTCCCGAGTCCTCCGTTGTTATCAGGCATGGAAAGAAGGGTGTCTTTCTGGTCAGAGGAGACAGGCTTTTCTTCAGAGAGGTGAAAGGGGTGCCCATGCCTGGGAACCGTTTTTTGGTCCACAGTGGTCTGAAACCGGGAAATCTAGTACTATTGAACGGCATGGTAGGTAAGGAAGGGAGGATTCGATTATGGTAAACTCGAAGCTCGTTGAGGATAGGGTTTTATCTGTCGTCACCGATATAAAGGATATCTCTCTCAAGTCTGGCCGAGACCCCAAGGACGTGAAGCTGTTAGCAGTAAGCAAGACCCACCCGATAGAGACTCTTCTGCCGGCGGTTGATACAGGGCTCCTCTGGGGATTGGGCGAGAACAAGGTACAGGAGGGGGAGTCCAAGGTCCAGGGTTGGCCCGAGGGACACCCCGTATCCTGGCATCTCATCGGCCATCTCCAGAGGAACAAGGCCAGGAAGGCTCTCTCCCTTTTCTCCATGGTCCACAGCCTTGACAGTCTAAAACTGGGTGAGACGATGGACAGGCTGGTGCAGGAAATGGGCCTGTGTCCCTACCCCGTATTGGTGGAGGTTAATACCTCCGGTGAAGCGTCAAAACACGGGGTTATGCCCGAGGACGCTCTTAATATGATCCTTTCATTGAAAGAGCTCTGCCCTAACCTAGAGGTCTTGGGACTCATGACGGTGGGGCCCCTCTCAGCTGATCGTTCCGACACAGCCAGGGCTTTCGAGTCCCTGAGACTCCTGAGGGACAGGATATCGATTGAGACCGGACTTCCCCTTAGGGAGCTTTCCATGGGGATGAGCGGGGATTTTGACCTGGCTATAGAGCAGGGTAGCACCGTGGTAAGAATAGGTTCGTCCATCTTTGGAGTTAGGGAAAGGAGGTGAAGGCGTCGTGTGGAGCAAGCTTTTCGACATTTTAGGTATGTCCGATGACTACGACGACGAGGATATAGTCATCACCGACCATACCCGTCAGGACGGGACTGTGGCGGAGATAAAGTCCAACAAGGATCCTGTCGTCGTGCCGGAGCAGGAAAAAACCCCTGTCCTTTCATCCGAGCAGGAGAGGAAGGAGAGGGTTATGAGGCCTCTGCCCCCCAAATCCGAGGTGGTCCTATGCCGTGGAGACGTGGTGGTGGAGCTTTTGGATGACATGCTGAACGCCCTCAGACAGGGGCGATTGGTCCTTCTTGATTTAGGCGGAGTGGACCTTAAGGACGCTAACTCGGTGTTGGAGTCGCTTCATCAGACTGTGACCGCGTCCAGAGGAGCCCTTTTCAGGGTTTCCAGAACCACCTTTTTGGCTACGCCGGTTAAGACCGCCTGTGAGGAGTGGGTGATGGAGGATCCCGAGGGTTCGTCGGAGGACAACGGTGGCTAGCCTGGTAACTGTCCTGGACGTGGAAGCTGTCTCCTTTTCGAGGACATTAAGGGGCTACAACCCAGACGAGGTCGAGGAGTTTCTGGATCGAGTGGCGGATACGCTCCAATACACCGCGGAACGGAGCTCCGCACTAGAGCAGGATATCAAACGTCTGGAGGAAAAGCTTAAAGAGTACGACAACCTCCGGGACTCGCTCCAGGAGGCGTTGCTCATGGCCCAGAGGAGCTCGGAGGAGAGGGTCGGGTCCGCCAGAAAGGAGGCGGACGCCATCGTCGCCGAGGCCAGGAGCAAGGCGGAGGGGATAATATCAGACGCCAGGTCCAAAAAGGACGATATCCTCAGGCAGTGCGAGGATGCCAGAAAGACCAGGGATATGTTCATGGCGGATTTCAAGGCCCTACTGGCTAAGTTCTCCAGTCTGGCGGATGGATCCTCTGGGGAAGGAGGGGTTATGTGATCCGCCTTTCCGATTCGGTGAAGTGCCTTAAAGGGGTCGGTGAGGCCCGAGCCTCCAGGCTAGCTAGGCTGGACGTCCACTCGGTGGAGGACCTGCTTTTTCTCTTTCCCAGAAGATATGAGGATAGGCGAAAACTGTCCACGCTTTCTGAGGTTGTCCCAGGTTCGGTCAGATCCTCTACGGTAAAAGTCATCTCTGTTGATAGTCGGATATCATCGAAAAAGAGGGTCCCTCTGACCGAGGCTATGGTTAGCGACGGGACCGCCCTGGCTTCGGTCATATGGTTCAACAGGAGAAACCTGGATAAGGTTATCTCCGTGGGGGCGTCTATAGCGCTCCACGGCGACGTCTCAAAAAGGGGTGGCATAGTCCAGTTCGTGGATCCGGAGGTGGAGGTCCTGTGGGACGACAGGCCCCCCAGGCAGGTCGGCTGTATCGTGGCGGTCTATCCTCTCACGGCGGGACTTACCGACAGGTGGATGAGGGACGTTGTGGACAGGGCCCTGGTCGAGGCGTTGCCCTCTTTGGAGGATCCTCTTCCCGATTTTATCAAGTCTGAACTGGAACTCGTGGACCTATGTACGGCCCTGAGGGATATGCACCGGCCTCCCTCTCCAGAGGCATGGCGGGCGGCCAGGAAACGAGTTGCCTTCGACGAGCTTTTTGCCCTTCAGGTCGGGCTCGCGATGGTCAGACGGGACAGAGAGAGGACGGTGGGGGCCGTCTCTTTACCCTGTAACGGCCCTCTCCGGGGCTCTCTGGAGAGGGCTTTGCCTTTTGCCCTCACACCAGATCAGTCCAAGGTTTTGGCGGAGATAGGGGAGGATATGGCCTCCGATATTCCCATGAACCGTCTTCTCCAGGGGGACGTAGGTTCAGGAAAGACCGCTGTTGCCCTACTTGCAATGATGCAGGCTGTGGACGGTGGAGCTCAGGCGACGCTTATGGTCCCTACGTCGGTCTTGGCCCAGCAGCATGGGGCGAGGATAGAGGCGGTCTTGGCCCACCACGGAGTGAAAACAGCGACCCTGATCGGTGGGCTGTCCCAGTCGGATAGAGCTTCTACGCTGAGAGATATAGCCTCAGGTGTTGTGGACGTTGTGATAGGGACTCACGCTCTGATCCAGGAGGACGTTTCCTTTAAAAATCTGGGGCTGGTGGTTATAGACGAGCAGCACCGGTTCGGCGTCCTACAGAGGGGAGCCATAGCCAACAAGGGTGTCATGCCCCACGTATTGGTGATGACAGCCACCCCGATCCCCAGAACCCTGGCTTTGTCGGTGTACGGCGACCTTTCGGTGTCGGTTATTCGAACCATGCCTAAAGGCCGTATCCCGGTGAAGACCAGAGCCATAGGAGAGCACAAACTGGACGATCTCTACGGTTTTATTGAGAGAGAGATCGAGCAGGACAGGCGTGTATTCTGGGTCTGTCCCATCATAGAAGAGAGCGAGCATCTGGACGCCGGGCCCCTCGAGGAACGGTATTCGACCCTGGTGGGACGTTTCGGCGAGAATGTCGCAATGGTTCACGGCCGTATGCCACTGGCTCAGAGGCAGGAGATTATGGCCTCCTTCGCCTCGGGGGAAAAACCCATACTGGCATGTACCACAGTTATAGAGGTCGGCGTCGACATCCCTGAGGCCACAGTGATGGTGGTGGAGAACGCCGAGCGTTTCGGCCTCTCTCAACTTCACCAGCTAAGGGGGCGAGTCGGTCGAGGCAGCGATCAGTCATGGTGCTTTCTCCTCGGGAAGCCCAAGACATCCGAGGGGATAAGGCGATTGGAGGCTCTATGTCGTTCGTCCGACGGCTTTGTAGTGGCCGAGGCGGACATGGAGATAAGGGGTCCAGGGGAGATCTGTGGGGTCAGACAGCATGGCATCACCGACTTTAAAGTGGCCGACCTCATAAGGGACTGCGATCTTTTAGATCTGGCCAGAGAGAGGGCTTTCACTCTGGTCGGGGAAGACCGGGATCTGTCGTCGTTTCCGTCGCTTAGATGTGCCGTATTGAGGCGATATGGCCGCAAGCTTGGCATAGCCACCACCGCATAGGAGGGGACAGATGGAACAGTACGAGTCATACCTTCAAAATCTCCTGTCCAGAGGGGCCTATACCAGGGCGGACCTACGACGAAAGCTGAGGGCCAAAGGCTGTCAGCTGGATACAGTCGAATGTTTGCTGGACCGGTACGAGGAGATTGGCCTGATCGACGACCGAGCTTACGCTGTCCTTTTCGTCGACAGCCACTCCGACTGGTCGGTTCGCCGAATATCCGACTCTCTGAGAGAGAAGGGCGTCAGCAGAGACCTTATTGCCTGTGCTCTGGAAGAGGTTGAGATTAACGAGGACCAAAGGGCCGCCGAGCTGGTGAAAGGCTGGCGACCATCCTTGGAGGACCGCCGCATAGTGGGAAGGCTGGAACGAAGGGGCTTTCCCAGATCGGCCATATTCAGGGCTCTGAGGGAAGAGGAGCCCTAGAGGCTATCCCGAAAAAGCCTGTCCGCCATCTCAAGGTGTTCCTCTGTGACCCTCATGGCGTTACCGCTGTCACCTCTCTCTAATGCCTCAACGAGCTTCCTGTGTTGGTTCAGCACCTCCTCCGGCAGGCCAGGTGTGGCGAATAGCTGTCTTCTGGTGCTGCCTATATATCTCTCCATCAGCAGGGCAAGCCCCTCGAACACCCTTGATAGGAGGGGATTTTTCGCCCCCTCCACCACAGACATGTGAAGAAGCGAGTCCCACCTAGCTCCATTCTCCTCCGGGGACCGGTCCACCCTCTCTAGCTCCGCCAGACACTTTCTGACCTTATCCAGGTCCGACCGGTCCATCCTCTTGGCCGCAAGCCCAGCCGCTGGGACCTCCACCAGCTTTCTCATCTCCATCAGGTGGTCCATGGTCCGGTCGGGCCAGAGCATCACCGCCGAAAGGGAGAGGTCGAAAGACGCGCCTCTGGGGACCATAAAGACGCCCTCTCTTCCCCTTATCTCCACGATACCCATTCCCTCCATGGTGACCAGTGCCTCCCTAAGGGAGCCCCTGCTGACCTCAAGCTCCTGGGCGAAATCCCTCTCCGAGGGCAGCTTGCCCGATACAAACCGTCCCTGCCGGGACATCTCCATAATCCTCTCTATGAGGGCCTTTCTCTTGCTTTCCATCGTCGACGCTCTCCCTTCAAAAATCCCTGTTAGGTGTCCCTAAAAACTCTGACCCTCGGAGGGACCGTTCCGACGAAGCCCCTTCGAGCCCGTATACTCGACCTGCCGCCTTTGAGTACGAATGGGGCGACA
>CAYNAN010000015.1:0-34516 GCA_964395085.1 uncultured Synergistaceae bacterium | reverse complement strand
ATGACAAAACGGTCCTGAAGGTCCTTGAGTAGATGCACGTTTTTATCGAGGGAGGGACCGGACGCCACACATATACATGGCCTGCCTTTTAGATCCGAGAAATCGCTGAATCTAGGGCTGTTGAGTATCCACGGAAAGTTAAGGGCAAAGTTTCTGACCCCTATAAGGGTGTCCTCAGCGGTGTTCCCGAGATATTCAACTGAAAGCCTGATCTGCCTCCACATCTCCCTCTCAAGCTTTAGAAACCTCTCCCCTAAGGACTCAAGCTCGCCTGCGTGGTTTATCTTAACGGCGGAGTTTATCAGGAATATCCCAAGTGGCTTGACGTTGACTCCAAGGGCCTCCTGACACAGAAACTGGTCCTCGAAAACGACGAAAGATATGCGACATCCATCTGGAAGGGCCATATAGACCGACGTCATAGACAGGGTGTACAACAACCTCTCCACTGACGGCTCCACCACCACCACAGCCAAGGCCGTGTCAGGAAGGGACTTCAGAACGTGAAACAGATAAGGGGGGGCCCCTATTCCGTTTACCACAAACACGCAGGACCCTGCGTGTTTTTTTCTAAAGGCTCCGTGATCTTCGGCTTCGTCGTGTTGAAAGAAGGGGTCTTCGTCTCCGATCTGAATCCATCTGCCTATGGAGCTAGGCTTTTCATCGACGGAGAAGCCCCCTTTTTCATCCCTCAGCTCAATAAAATCCCTGAGTTTTTTTGCCAAAAGGGGCTGTTTTTTCTCCAGCACAGTCAGGTTTTTTTCCAGAAGAGGCGTCTTGATCATCTAGATTCCCTTTCCTTTTTCAGCTTAGACAGAGTTTCGTCTAAAACGGAGGAGGGCCAGTTAAACTGGCTAGCCCTCCTGTTGGTGTCGGCGACCTCACAGTACAGCTCGTTTCTCCATATGGCCACGCTGGCAGGTGCGGTTACCCCTATTTTCACGGTATCACCATTGACGTCAAGGACTTTAACCTCTATGTCCTCACCTATCTTAACGGATTCCCCTTTTTTTCGAGCCAGGACTAGCATGGCGAATCCTCTATGTCTTCTGTGACCTTGAATACGTCCATCAGTGGCGTGTCGATTGTGTAGTTTTCGTTTAATACCACAAACTGATATCCTCTTCTGGTTTCCTTATCCACCAGAATAGGGGCTTTAAGGTTAACAGAGACGGCCCCAGGATTGCCGACCGGGACCGACACCACCAGCAGTATGCCGATATCGGAAAAATTACTTTTGCCTAACTTATCGCTGTCTGATAAGGACAGGGATATACGGTATCCAGGAAAAACCTGTAGAGCTGGTATAACAGGCAGGGCTACTTCAGGCGAGGTGCAGCTCTGAAGCCACTTGATCAAAGAGTCGTCGTCTCCGACTATGATCCATCGATTGTCGTCTTCAAAGCCTGGAATCCCCTCGGGAAAAATAAGCGCCTCCGAGATGTCGAAGGTCAACTCCCCAAATCTCTCTGTTTTCAACACGTCAACCATAAAGACATCCTCGCCTTCTCTATCCAAGGAAGTCCACCAGAGTGGGCTGGATGATCCTAGCCACTGTGGCAAGACCAGCTTGGTATATCGCCTGAGCTGACATGAACTCCATCGCCATCTTGGCGAGATCGGTATCGCTTATAGAGCTGTAAAGCTCGGTGTAGTTCCCGTTGTTTTGGGTTAGCCTGGAGACGCTCCCCTCGTAACGTTTTACAAGAGCCCCACCCTCCGTCCTGCATTTAAGCAAGGAGTCTATCTGGTTGTCGATATCTCCAAGTAAGGAGCTTATGCCATCCCTATCCTGACCGTCGACGGCGTCGATAAGGTCCTCCATGAGGCCGAAGAAGTCCGTCTGGCGATAATCAGCTCCAGAGCGCCTGGCGACTACCTGACCATATGGCCCCGATCCTCCTCGGGAAACGGTATTCGCTGGATCGGAGCCCAGAATAGCCGTAGTAGGGCCTCCGGAGACCTCGACATCGTAGCCCTTTGGAGAGGATATCATGAGATGTCTCTCGCCCGCCGAGTCTGTGTAGAACTCGGCCTTGACGTCCTGACCCTGGAATCTGGCGTTGATGAGGTCGTCAAGCTGTCCAAGCTCGTCCAAGGCAGGGTCGGAGTTGAAGGTGAGGTGACCATCTCCGTCTTTGTCCAAAACGCTGAGGTCGATGGTGTGCTCGTATCCATCCACAGATATGGTCATGGTGTTTCCCGCTGTTATATCGATATCCGTGGTATCAGGAAGACCTACGCCCCTTATCCCGGTGTCGATACCGAAGGCAGACGCAACCCCCGGGCCTCCCGAGGTCATCGTCGCAGGCTCAAGATCAACTATGTTGATCGCAGAGCCATCCTTGGCCGATATGGATAGACGGACGTTGTTTGCGGGGTCGTCTAGATCAAGGTCGACGTAGGCCACGTTAAGCCATCCTCCGGCGTACTTCTCTATCTTTTCGGCTATGTCCTTAGGGGTGTCCCCAGGGGCTACGGAGATATTCACAGATCTCCCGAGGCTCTCTATCCTCATCACTCCACCGGAGCCAGCCGCTACGGCACGGTCCTCCGGGACCGCTGCACCTTGAATACCGGATGAGATTCCAGTCTGCAGGGCCAAGCCAGCGCTGTAATCTCCCATGGAGGGGTCGCCAAAGGAACGATCGGTGAACTGGAGGGGCTCTCCAGAGGAGGCGTAGAGAGCAACTCCACCGGAGGGCAGCTCCTTGAACTGAATGAGATCCTGACCGTCCGGTCCCTTCCCCACCTGTGATTGTATCTGTTTTGCCATCTTGAGGTTGTCGACGGTAAGAGGAGCCGCACCGGCTATATCCGCCAAGTAGAGCTTAACGTCGTAATCCCTCTCACCCACAGAGACCGTCATCCTGGCCGGCATATAGGGGTCCAGATCGGTCCCAGTGGGGAAGGTGGCCGTACCTACGGCGTAGGCCGCTGTGGATAATCCCATGGTCTGGGCTAGGTTGGTGTTGGGATTTGCCGCGTCCGGGGCTAAATCCATAACGTTGACAGCGGAGCCGTCCTTGGCCCTGAGGATGAGTTTTTGGGTTCCAGCCTCAGAGTTTCCGCCTGACAGGTTAGGCCCACTCACCGCATCCCCTGGGTCTGTCTGAACCACGACCTCCAGCCAGTCACCTGCAACTGCCCTTATCTCCTGTGCGATGTCATCCATGGTCATATCTGGGCCGGAGTTTACGAGTATCTCGGCCTTGTTTTTTTCCGACTGAAGATACAGATGCACCTTGTTAGCGGGGCTTAAACCTGTGGCGATATTCGTTCCGACAGGGTACTCGGTTCCCTGAAGGGATGTCTCCATACCGAGCAGCCCCATGAGTCCAATATGGCTGTGGTCTGGAGTCTGGGATACCGGCTCCGAGGCCAGAGGATCCGATCCGTAAAGGACCGTCGCCCCGTCGTTGGCGGTCACCCCTAGCTTGACGTTAGGCTCGCTTGATATGATCACCAACTGAGCGGAAGCTGTTCCAGCCCCTGTGACCTTGCCGACAAGTCCTTCGTGCTTTGATATCTCGTCCGCCATCTGTTGCAGGGAGCTTCCAGCCGCAAACTCCACCCTCGTCACGTCAGGTCCGTCACCTATGACTATGTCCAAAGACCCGTCGGCTCCAAGAGCATAGGGGCCGCTGTCGTCCACATCGACGGCAACGGCCTGGTTCATCGGCATGTCGTCGGTCTCGGGCCAAGAGGTCATGGATATGGGATCTCCGGTGTGGCTTCTTATCTCCAGCCTCTGGGTTCCCGTGGCCTGGTCCTTTGTCACCTGGACTGAGATCAGCTTACCGGCATCCCCCATGTTGACGGACTTCTCTATGGTCTGGGCTATTTCGTCCAGGGTCAGGGACGTTAGCTCGCCGGGATCCCTGAATCGGTTGTAGTCCGCCATGTCGGAGCTGTCGTGTCTGTTGTCGACCCAGCTATCCTCCGGGATGCGGACCTTGACCGACCTGTCACCAACTTTTATCTGAATGATCTCGTTTCTTCCTGTCCACTCAAAATCAGCGGGAAGATCGACGCTGCGAAGGTTGTACTGTGTGTAATCTTGGGGGAATACCTCCCGACCTGTCAGGGAGACGTCGCTGACTATACCCCTTTCCATCTCGTACTGGACCCTGTAGCCGTTTCCCATGTACTGAACTCGACCATCTGCGTCCCTCTGGTACGGTGGTATTGAGGTAGCGGCGCCGGAGAGAAGGTATCGCCCCTCCACGCTGTAGTTGGCCGCCTGGCGGATTCCCTCTTGGATCTGCTTTAGCTCCTGGGAGATCGCCATCATCTCCTCGTCGTTCAGAGCTCCACTGCCAGCCCTCACCGAAAGCTCCCTTACCCTATCGGTCATCTCGCCTATTTGGTTAAGCGCCGAGTCGGTGTTTTTAAGCCACGTGAGGCCATCCTTCATGTTTTTTATGTACTGTTCATTCTCCAGTATAGAGGTGCTAAGAGATAGCTCCCTCGTGACGTCTATTGGGGAGTCAGAAGGTCGATGGTTCAGCTTTCCGGTGGTCCCCTGTTTGTTCATCTTCATCAGTTTTGCAAGGTTCCTATGCATGTCGGTCATCATGCCGCCGTACATCATGGTGTTTGAAACTCGCTGCATACCGTCACCTCCTACAGGCCAACTCGTCCCATGCCGTTGATAATTTTGTTAAGCATCTCGTCTAAGGTTGTGACATAGCGAGAGATAGCGTTGAAAGACTGCTGGAATTTCATTATATCCATCATTTCCTCGTCTATATTGACTCCCATGACGGACTGTCTCTGTTGCTGTATCTGATTCACAAGATCTTGCTGGTTTGACTGCATCGCGATGGCCCTCTCTCCCTGAACCCCCAACCTAGCGATGAAGTTCTCGTAAAACTCGTTGAAGGTGGCGCTATCACCGTCCATCACCTTGGCCTGTTTAAGCTGAGCCATATTTACGGCGTTATCTCCGTTGCCCTCTCCCTTGCTCTTGCCCGTGCCATCCCCAGCAGCGGCTCCAAGCAGTCCCGGAGCCGACAGGAGGGCCCCGTTGACCTCTAGCGACCGAGAAGCCCCCTTAACGGCACCGATGGACTCGAAAAAGGCGGTCCCAGTGACGTTTGAGTAGGTTCCGGTGCCGTGACCAGCGTAGTGAACGGCGTTCATCTCAAGCATCAAATCGTACGCCATTTGGTCGAAATTGGACATATGATCCAGAATAACGTCGTCCCTGACCTCCATCAGAGCCTTTATCTCTCCGCCCTTGACGTGGTGCTCCACCCTTATGGAGCTGTTACCTACCGATTTGAGCTGAAGCTCAATCCCCTTGGAGGCGTCGGTCATCTCCGATGCCTGATAGCCATCGGAGGGGCCTATCTTCCTACCCTGACGAAATTCGTTGAACGACGACAGAAACTTATCGTTGTCCACCATGACCATGGCGTCGGTGGAGCTGGTGATAACCTGAGTGGAATAATCCACGGCGTCACCGGTCATAAGGCCGAGCCTTCTAGCCGCGTAGGTATCTCCGTTGTAGGAACCCATGACGTTTATCCTGTTGGCCTCGCCGATGGAGTCGCTTTTCAGCACCATATAGTAGTCTCCGCTACCATCGGTCTCTATCTGGGCCCTGAGCCACTGAGACGGATCCGATGGGGATCCATCCCCGTTTTTGTACGAGCTGTTTATTTTATTGGCTATGGTGTTGAGGCTGTCGCCGTCCTCGATCTCTATGGTCACCTCTGGGGAGTCGTTTTTCAGCCCCACTATGCCGGACAGCAAATTGCCCTTCATGTCACTGAATGAGAGCAGATGGTCGTCACCGGACCGGACCACTAGACGGTCCACCGTGCCGGAGGTCTCGACCATGACGTTGAGCCTTCCTCCCACGCCTGTCTCGTGTTGAAGCAGAGATTGAAGTTCGTCCAAGGTCACCTCCGATCCGATAGATGGAGGCGGCGTGCTGGAGGTTACGCCACCACAACGACTTGAAAATTGCCATTCGGAGGTCCCGCTGTCCCAGGACAAAGTGGCATACATCTCATCGGGGTTGCCAGGCATATCCTTTAGGTCCTGGGAGGCTATTCTGAACACATACTCCGTTGGGTCATCTCCTCCTGGAGCCTTTAATAGCACTGGGCTTCCCATCTGGTTGTCCAGCTGTTTTCCCGTGGCCCTTACGCCGGAGGTGCCGACCTGGAGCCTCAGCGTTCCCTCTATGTTCATGGCAACATCCGGGTCGCTCACTGGCAATCTGCCTATGGATCCGTTTATCTGAGCTCCGCCTATGGACCAGACAGTCTCGGAGGCCAGTCGCTCGACGGAAACCGAGTGAACCGCTTCAGGGGACTGTTGGTCGATTACGACAGATAGGACGTCCGGGTCAGAGACGTGGTCGAAGGTGTTGTCCTCAACCTGTACGTCGTAGTATCCCTCATTGCCCTGGACTGGGATCATCTCCAGATGCCTGGCTTTATCGCCCTGGACCAGGGTTCTGCCTCCTAGATATATTTTATACTCGCCGTCGGTGGTGTCGCATGGGGACCCGACCTCTGCGTCTATAAGAGAGCAAAGCTTCTCCGCCAGCAGGTCGCGGCGGTCATAGAGATCGTTGGGGTTGGCCCCTACCCCCTCCACCTCCGAGATCGTCACGTTTAACGCCGCGATCTGGTCTATGTAGGTATTGGCCTGTTTTACGGTTAAACCCAGTTGACTGTTGAGCCCAACCCTGTATTCTTCGTAGTTTCTGGCAAGGCTGTCCATATAAGTTGCCAGAGTGCTGGCCTTAGATATAGCGTTTTCCCTCGCGGAGGACGAATCAGGACGCTTTGAGAGCTCCTGTAGCGCCTCCCAGTACTCGTCCAATCCGACCTTGACGCTTTCCCCGTGAGGCTCGTTGACGAAAGTCTCAAGGGTCTCTAAAGACTGGGTCATGACGTCCCAATAACCTTTTACTGTGCTTTCCTCTCGGTACTGTAGGTCCAAAAACTGGTCCCTCAACCTGACTATGGCGTCGATCTTGACTCCTGTTCCTATCTGTCCGGGTATAGCAGGCCGGTTCAGTCCTGGATCGGTAAATGGATCGGTGGAAGAGGCCTCTACTCTCTGTCTTGAATATCCCTCGGTTCCCGCGTTGGATATGTTATGACCGGCGGTCTCGAAACCACGACGGCAGTAGTCCAGGGCCCGTCTGCCCATCTCGAAGCCAAAAAAGCTGTTTATCATGGGGGTCACCTAGCCTTTCAGGTCGAGGCTGGAGACCTCTGTGGAGATGCTTCCAAGCCTACGCCATTCGTTTATCATCATCTCGTTGAGGGTTTTGCTCTCATCTACCAGGGTTCCCAAAATCTGTATCTCAGACTGGGCCTTGGTCACGACCTTTCGAAGAGCCTTGCCGACCGAGATCAGTTCGTCTCTGTTAGCACCGGAGATCGACGCCAAAGCGTCCAAGGTGGGATCGCATCCCTGCTCTAAGGCTATTTTGGAGACCAGTGCAGCTCGAAGGGATTCCTCCACAGAAGCCTGCCTCTGGACCCGGTCCAGTTCATGCATCAGATCGCTCAAAAGTTCGAGGCGCCCCTCTTTGAGCGCCTCTCTCTGCCTCTTTACCACGTCCAACACCGCCTCTATGGCCTCGGTCTGGGACGAGAGATGCTGAATTAACTGGGCCTGCCACATATCAATCCTCAAGGATGCCAGAAGCTACGAGCCTGGCAGCTATGGATAAGGAGTCTGGTGAGTAGGACCCCGACTCTATCTGGCTCTTTATGGCGTCGACTTTGTCCTGTCGGACGTCAGGAATCTTCTTTGACTCCGCCATGGACCTGGACAGAACCTGACCAAAACCGCTTACCTCAAGACCATCGGTATTTCTGTCCAGCTCTTTTGGCAGGGGATTGATTTTTTTTACCGCTTTTGATCCGGTGTAGATGTAGCTTGAACCTATTTTGTCTATCATGGAGTATCCCCCCTCGTTTGTCTGGTTAAGTATCGGGTTTTTGTAACTGGGTCTTTAACCCCCACGGCTCAAAAAGAAAAGAGGCCCTAAGGCCCCTCATCTCGGTTCTAACCGCCCCTTTTTTCCCTTCGTTCCTGTCTGAACATGGTCTTTTTTTTGTGCTCTCCCTCGGAGGAGAAACCCTGTACCAACCTTTGACGGCAGGAGTCGCAGTAGGGTTGGCCTGGAAATACCTCCACTCCGCAGGAGCGACAACGTGGTTTTCCGTCGTCCTTGTTTGCAAGCTCTATCCTGCCTTGGTCCACCAGTATCTGGATGTACTCCTCGTCCACATCGATTATCTCGGCCAAGGAAGATACGTCCAATCTTTGATCTCTGTGGTCCCTTATAGCGGTCCTAGCAAGAGAGTATATCTCGTCCAGCCTTCCCCAGCAGTCTGGACATACGTCAGGGCCTGGTGTCGCAAATACCTTGTCGCAAAAACGACAGTGTTTAAGTTCCAAATGAAATCCCTCCTTTCGATTTTACATTCACAGGACGACTCCATGTCAGAAACCGCACCCTATCGGGACAGGCTTCGCCTAAAGCCCGATAGGCCCTGTAAAGGGTGGTTCCGGTGGTTTTTACGTCGTCAACTATAACAGCTTCCCTTCCATCCAGAGGAGGGCCTCCCCAACTAATGGCGTCTTCGGGCATTTCCGTTCGATCCGATCCATCCAGGGAGGTCTGGCAGGAGAGGTTTTTGTTCCACCTCAGTTTGTCGACTACGGGAAATCCCCACACCTTCGATATTCCGGAGGCTATCCATCGGGCCTGGTTGTACTTTCTTGAGCTTCCTCTGTGGAGCGGGACCGGGATTATAACGGCACTTCTAGGCTTTGGTAGCAACGAGGCCATCTGCTTTCCCATCTCCAAGCCTATCCTAGCGCTTCCGTTGTACTTCAATAATAGCACAAGCTCTCTCGCAATGCCGCTGTGAGGAGTAGCGGAATACCATGGGAGACTGCCGTGGATATCGCACGGCACAGGACCCTCGCAAAGTAAGCAGGCTGGGCCGGATGGATTCAGCATCTGAAAGCAGCAGGAGGGACAGATGTCCTGGCCTACTTTTCCGCATACAGGGCATGAAGAGGGCCATATCAGATGGGCCAGGTATTCTATCATCAGGAGTACTCAATGGGACGACGGAGAAGCATCATCGTGCCGTCTTTGCTCTCAAAGCCACGGTTAGCCAAAAAAGGGCCAAGTTCACTGGTGTATGTTATGACCATAGGGACATCTTTCATGGCCGGGTGGTTCAGGGCGTAGTCTATAAGCGAGGAGCCCAGCCCCTTGCCCTGATGGTCTGGATGGACCACTATATCCCACAGGGATGCCCTGAACACGAAGTCGGTGAGCATACGACAAAAGGCGATAAGCTGTCCTTTGTACCTTACGGAGAAGCAGAGGTCTGTCCCCTGGATCATCCTCTCTATCTGGGAGATGGATCTGCTCCTGCCCCATCCGGTGAACCGGTAGAGGTCCTGGAGCTCTCCAGGAGATAGGGATATTTTGCTGTCGTAGAACATGTAGTCCCTTTGAGCCATACCCGTCACCTCCCGTTGGGGTCAACTTTTATGAGGACCCTGACCGGACCTTCGGTATAGATGTTCCGCTCAGCCAGCACCTCCACCATCTGAGGCGTCGTAGCGTCTTTGAGGCTCTCTACCGCCTCGTAGAAGTCGGTGGCGTCTATCTGCCCTACAGTTCTCGTCAAGGGATCAGCCAGTATGCCGTCCCGCACCGCTATGCCGTTTACCTCCCTCAGGAGAGAGTGCAAAGACGACTCTATCTCGTCGTTTCCCATAGATGGAGGGAAGACCCGCTTTATTATGGTCTCTCCCTCTCTGTAAACCAGGACGCTTTCGTAGACCCTGTATTCCAAGTAGATAGGTTCCCCTGCTACGACGTTGGACTTTGCCCTTGCCCTTATGACTTTTCTGCTGTCTATGACCTTGCACCTCGCCACAACCCTGTCCTCGTCCGTTTGATCCCTCGATATAGCTATCTCCTGGTGAGGCATGGATGCCCGCCTGGATACCACAAATCTCACTCTATCCCTGAGTCTGGCCATTATGTTCAGAAGGTCTTCGTCGGTAGCTCCCTCTGGGACCACTTCCTGAGCGAGAAGCTCCTCCGCAAAAGCGACCAACCGTCCTTCCCTGACCTCCTCCAAGCCTCTCCTCAAGGCCACAGATTCTGCTTTAAGGTCTTCTATCTGGCTTTGAAGCGATTCCCTTTGGCTCTTGAGCTGAGATATCTCCCCTTTTGTGTCGTCAAGCTCTTTGGTCGATTCGGCCAATTTGGAGGAAACCTGTTCCAGCTTTTTTTCCTTTTCCTCCAGCTTTTCCAGGCTACCAACGTATTGGATTTCCATCAGCTCCGATTCAGTCCTGCTGGTCTGAAGGCTTGCCGTTAGGTCGGTTATCTGCCTCTGAACGTATTTCATGCTGAAGAGGGCGGTTCTCACCGTGTCGGACAGTACGGAAAGAGCGATCATTATCCCAAAGGCTATGACCATACCGGTCATAGCTGTTATAAGAGAGCTGGTATGTTTAGGACGAAGGCCAAGCAGGGTAACCCTCTTTTTGGCTATTTTCATTCCCAGTACGTCGCCAAGCAAGGCTACCACGGAGCTGAGCAAAAGGGTGAATATTATGAGCCACCAGTTTATCTCCGGAAGTATCTCTCCTAGGTCGCTCATCGCGACTCCTCCAGGATGGATCGGATCTCTTCCTCCGTCCATAGGCGCCCCTGATCGATGCCGGGACATCTTTTTGAAGCCCTCCTCCATTCACCGGGGCTTTCAAGTATGTCCTCCCAAAAAGGCCAGGTCCTGCATTGAGATGGCCTGACCTGATATACAGCACACCGAGCTGAGACAGGGTCGTAGAAGAGGCATTCTCCGTTAGCTTTTTCCTTTATGCTGGGATCACCCCAACGGTGGGTTACGTATTCCTCCCTGAAACTTTCTTCTGTGATGTTCAGGTGGTCACAGATCATCTCTTCTTCTCGTTCGGTGAAGTATATGGCTCCTGGTTCGCCTCGGCAGCATCTTCCGCATCCGAGGCAGGAAAAGCTAAGACCGTTGCTCCACCAGGGGGATCCTCCAAGTCCGCTATTCATCGCCCTTAAGGCTGTCGTATAGGACTTTCCAGAGACCGTTGCCGTCCTGACCAGCCATGGCCTCAGCTGACATCTCTATCGCAAGGTCCTCCATAGCTCCAAAGGGCCGATCCTGGTCCTTACGACCTCCCATTTCCCTTGCCTGGGAGGCCATTTTTTTCCACATTTGAGCCAAGAAGATGGCCTCAAAGTCGGCGCAGGCTTTTTTGAGGGTTTCGTTTTCCTTTATTTTAATTATCGATGGAGCGGGAGTCTCGGATATTTTCATCGTTATAAAACTCCTTTCTACATTATGACAAGCTCTCCGTGGAGCGCTCCCGCCCTGTCGATGGCCTGAAGTATGCCTATGACGTCTCTGGGGGTCGCGCCTACCGAGTTGATGGCGTCCACGAGCTGGTCCACCGTGGCGGTAGAGTCCATTTTTATGAAAGAGCCTCTCTGTTCTTCCACATTGACCTGGTTGTTGGCATAGGGAGTCGTCACCCCCTGAGAGAACGGGTTTGGCTGGGATACCTGGTTATCCTGGTCTATCCTGACGGTCAGGTCTCCGTGAGCGACCGCAACAGAGCTTATCTGGACGTTTCCTCCCATCACGACCGTGCCGGTCCTCTCGTTAACCACCACTCTGGCCTGTATATCCGGAGTTATCCTCATGTTTTCTATATCAGCGATGAAGGCAGATGGGGACGATGCGTATGATCCTGGAAGCTGGACCGCGACTCGCCCTGCGTCTAGAGGCGTCGCCACGTTGCCGAATTTACCGTTGATGGCGTCAGACACCCTTCTTGCGGTGGTGAAATCGGGGTTTCTGAGGAGAAGGGACATGTATCCACCGGAACTGAACATGGTGGGAACGTCCCTTTCGACTATGGCTCCTCCACCTATCTGGCCGACGGTGACGATGTTTTTCGCCACGCTGGATCCTCCTCTACCGGCGGAGAAACCTCCCACCAGCACCGGACCCTGGGCAACTGCGTAGACAGATCCGTTTGCAGCCTGAAGGGGAGTCTGGAGCAGTACCCCACCTTGTAGGCTTTTTGCATCGCCGATGGCGCTGACCGTGACGTCCACGGTCTGTCCGGGCCTGACAAAGGGAGGAAGGGTTGCTGTGACCGCCACCACTGCCACGTTTTTGCTCTTTACGTCCTTTTCGGTTAAGGTGACGCCAAAGCGTCTCATGAGATTTCTGAGGGCCTGGATAGACATATTGGATTTGTCTCCCGTCCCCTGAAGTCCCATGACTACCCCTACTCCGGAGAGCTGGTTTGACCTGACGCCGTCTATATCGACCAGATCTTTTATGCGGACCTGAGGGTGTATGTTAGCCCAGGCGGTCGAGGTCATTATGGCCAGAACTACAAGCAGCTTTAGCGTAATAGTTAAGGTTTTAGACATACACTTTCCCCCTAGAATATGGCCTGAAGGATCTGGGTCAGGAATCCGGGTTTCTGTATTTTGGTGAGGGTCCCTTTCCCGTCCACTATGAGGTCCACGTTGGCGACTCTGCTGCTATCGATAGTGTTGTTTCCGTCCACATCCTGGGGTCTTATGGCTCCCCTTATCCTCATGCGCAGGGTCTCTCCATGGGTTTGAAGGTCTCTGGTTCCCTCTATTACCAGGTTACCGTTGGGCAAAATCTCTGTGACCATGCAGGTTATCTGGGCCTTGGTGGAATAGCTTCTGCTGGACTTTCCGTCCCCAGTTGAGGATGTCGTGGAGGACAGCCCTAATCCTCGGATAAAGTCCAGAAGGCCCGTTCCCTCGGAAACGGTGGCGCCGCCGTCCTTGGTCGTCTCCGTCTTGGCCTCGTCTTTAGTGGTGGTCTTCTCGTCCACCTTCACCGTGACGATATCCCCGATTCTGGTGGGCCTCTCATCACCTATGTAGTTGGTGCCGTCCTGCCAGAGAGATTGAGCCCATAGATGAGTGGTCCAGAGGCTCAGGAGAATGGTTAACATTACTATAGTTTTTTTATTCATCTGAGGTAACCTCCACTGTGTCCGGACCGGTGACGATACCGGATATGATAGATCTGGTCCTCTGGTTTCTGACCTTGACTACGTCCCCGATAGAGCCGCTTTCCATGGCTCTGCCTGGTGCTGTGACGATCAAGGATCCCTTTTTATGGACTATGCTCACCGGAGAGCCGGATTTTACGACAGCTACGTTATCGGTAGTCCTGGCTGTGAAGGGCTCTCCCTTAGCCGTGTCTCTGGTAGCCTCCATCCCGACCAGGACCTTGGGGTCGGAGTAGTAACGTCTGTTTCTCTGATATTCGATTGTGCTTATCGCCAGGTCCGATGGACCTATGGTGGTTCCTCTCCTGACCGGCCTGTAGGCCACCACCGCCGGGATCAGCCACTTTAGACGGACCGGCAAAACCTGATCCCCTTGGGAGGTCCTGAATTTGAGGTTTAACGAGGGTGAGCCTGGGAAAATACCGTCCAGGTCGATTAGGTCTTCGTGGGATGGGATGGGCCTATCAGCCACGATTTCAACCGTACCAGACCATCCAGCGGACCTCCTGATGGTCTTCTCGAGAGGGCTTTCCTCTCTGAAACAGACCGAATCAGCCATGGTCAACTTTAAGGTTATACCACCTATACCGTTTGTGGCCAACGCCGAGACGATATCCTCGGGCGTTATGATATCCCCCTCAGGGATAACCTCGGACAGAGAGGCTGCCACCATGAGATCCGGCTGGTCACAGGCTATCTGGGCCAGATCCTGGAGCCTTATAGTTCCGGAGGTTATGACCTGTTCGTTTCTGACATTAATGGAAAGATCTGCCCCTTGGGATGCTGAGGTAAAAAGCAAAAATATGATCCCAACAATCAAGGGTATTATACGACGATGGCGGGTCCTCATGGGGACCCGCCTGGCATCGAAAATCACCGATAATACCCCGAATCAACGTTTGAGGTTGTTGGCTAACTCAAGAAATCTATCGGCAGTCTGAATGGTCTTGGAGTTAGCCTCGTAGGCTCTCTGAGCGACTATCAGGTTGACCATTTCCTCGACTACCTGTACGTTGGATCTCTCCAGTATGCCCTGCTCCAGCGTGGGGAAACCGTCGTCACCTGGATTGCCTATCTGGGGAGCTCCGCTTGCCTCTGTCTCTCTGAAGAGGTTTCTACCTATGGCCCTCAACCCTGCGGGGTTGACAAAACGAGCAAGCTCGATCTGCCCCACCTCCTGGTTAGCATCGTCTCCAGGCTGTTTCACGAAGACCTGCCCGGTGGAGCTTATGGTAATATCGGTGGCGTCCTCCGGTATGACTATAGCCGGCTCCAGAAGGTAACCGTCGGAGGTCACCACCTGGCCGTCTCCGTCCTTACGCCACTCTCCGTTTGCAGAGTAGGCTATCTCTCCGTTGGGAGTTATGACCTGAAAGTAGGCGTTTCCCTCTATGGCGATATCCAGGTCATTATCGGTAATCTCAAAGTTTCCGGGGGTGACTATTCTGGTGGTTCCGGTAACCCTGGACCCGAGCCCAACCTGAATTCCGGTGGGGACGGTGGTCCCCCCCTCTACGGGAGCTCCTGGCTCGCGGTTTATCTGGTAGAGCAGATCTGCGAAGTTGGTCTTTACCTTTTTGAAGCCCACGGTGTTGACGTTTGCCAGGTTGTTGGACGTTACGTCCAGGTTAGTCTGCTGGGCGATCATTCCTGTGGCTCCGCTCCAAAGGGATCTTATCATCCTTATTCCTCCTTAGGCTTTTCCAAGTGAGGCTATCAGTCGGCCGGTCATGTCGTCTGAGGTCTGAACCCCTTTGGACGCAGCCTCATAGGATCTCTGGGCCTCTATCATTCGGACCATCTCCTCCACGACGCTGACGTTGGACTTCTCCAAAACGCCTACGGCGACCTGAGGGTTTTCCTGAGGTATCGGCCCACCGGAGTCGTCGGTCTCAACGAGGAGGTTCTTTCCTGCCTGTCTGAGATAGGTTGGGGTCTCAAACTGGACAAGCTGTATCTGCCCCACAGCCTCTCCGTCGGCTATAACCTGTCCGTCGTCGGAGAAGGCCACAGATGCGGCCTCACCGACCTCTATGGGACCGCCTTCTCCAACCAGAAGATGCCCATCTGGGGTGACGATCTGGCCATCTTGGTTCAGCACAAAATGTCCCGCTCTGGTGTAGAACTGGTTGCCCTCCCCGTCCATAACCACAAAGAAGCTGTTCACGTCCTCAAGGGCTAAGTCTAGAGAGCTGTCGGTTACCTGCATGTTTCCCGCCTCGGTGGACATGTACGTCTCGGAGAGTACCTGATTCATGGAGGCAACGCCGATGGGATGGCTCCTCCAGGGCCATGGCGGAATCTCCCCTTGGCTTTTTGCCGGATCTATCCTCTCCATGAGGACCTCAGGAAAGGATTTAGATATGGCCTTTCTACCTCTGAAACCAGCGGTATCGACGTTGGCCAGGTTATTGGCCGCTGCGTCCAGCGAGGTCTGCTGTACCATCATGGCCGATACTCCGGCGTATATTCCCTTATGCAACGCTATGCCCCCTTACCACCGGCGACGTCGACCCCTTCTGGCGGAGAAAAGAATGCCGCCTTTGCCGGAGTCTAGAAGCCTGTTTATGTTGGCAAGAGCTATGCCGGTTCCCAGTGCCACCGATTCGGTGGGCTGGTCGGCGGCAAAGCACCTTATGCCGGTCTGTCTGGATATTAGTTCTGGCAACCCCCTCAGGAGGGATCCACCACCTGTTAGAACCACACCTCCGTCTATTATATCGGCTGAAAGCTCCGGTGGCGTGAGCTCTAAAACGTTTCTGACACCGTCAACTATGGACTGGACCCTCTCTCCTATAGCGGAGCATACGCTCCTGCTGCTGACGTCTATCTGGCGAGGGAGACCCTGGACTAGGTCGCGACCTTTAAGGGTCATCTCCATCTCCTCCCCGTCCGGCAGGCAGGTCCCTATCATTATTTTTAGGTTCTCGGCCATCTGCTCCCCTATGGCCAGGTTATATTGCCGACGGAGGTATCTCATGATGCACTCGTCAAACTTGTCTCCGCCGATCCTGAGCGATTTGGAGACCACTATTCCACCAAGGGATATGACAGCTATGTCGGTGGTTCCCCCTCCTATGTCGACTACCATCTTCCCCCTCGGCTCCTCAACGTTGAGGTTAGCCCCTATGGCAGCTGCCATAGGCTCCTCTATAAGGTAAGCTTCCCTGGCCCCGACCTCAACCGCTGCCTCAAGGACAGCTCGTCTCTCCACGTCGGTGGCACCGGAGGGTACGCATATCATAACCCTATTTCGGAAGAACCGCCTGAAACCGGTGTTGACACGCCTCATGAAGTAACGAAGCATCGTCTCGGTCATGGTGTAGTCCGCGATGACCCCGTCCCGTAGGGGACGAACGGAGACGACGTTGCCTGGGGTCCTTCCTACCATGTTTTTAGCCTCATAGCCTACCGCCAGTATTTTGCCGCTTTCCTGATCCACGGCTACCACCGAAGGCTCTCGAAGCACAACGCCTCGACCCTTTACGTATATGAGGACCGTGGCGGTCCCCAGATCTATTCCAATGTCGTTCCCAAAACCAAACACCTGGCGATCTCCTCCTAAGTTGCAGCCTTTGTCCTTAGTCTCTCTAACACCCACGATTTTACCGTTAAAAATCGTCGTAGCCAACCCGCCAGAAGAATAAACCTGAGGAAGGAGCGGTCATGGACGAATTTGTCCGGTCCCCACCGTTAAGGAGGTCTTTAAACCAGTCTGGATTTTTTCTTCCCCTACCGACTTCGTCGAGGTTTCCGACAATTATCCTTATCATGTTGGTTAGGAAGGCGGTTCCTCTGATCCTCAGGATAGACAAACTACCCCTTCGAACGTATCTAGCCCTGATAATATCGCGATAGCAATTATCGGGCTTCTCCGATAGCTTGCAAAAAGCTCCAAAATCGTGCCTGCCGAGAAGATAGGAACAACATTCCGCAACATCTCGGTCGTTCCAGTCGTCGACTTTCCGCCACCAGACCATCGGCCTGATATGAGGATAACAGGACGTTCCATGCCATATGAAGTAGGCGTATTCACGCCATAGGGCGCTCCCTCTGGCGTCGAAGTCGTCCGGGACGGAAGACGCTCGTATAACCGATATCGTGTCTGGAAGGTTGTTGTTTAGCGCCAGGGTAAGCCTGTAGGGTGTCCATTCCTTTGACAGATCGAAGGACGCTACCTGCCCTCTGGCGTGAACCCCTCCGTCCGTCCTACCTGCTCCTGTTACCCTGACAGGAGATCCCTCCAGCGTCGACAGCGCACTTTCCAGAGCCTCTTGCACAGAGGGGACTCCTGGCTGTAGCTGCCAACCGGAGAAGGCCTGTCCCATGTAGGACAGCTCCACCGCGTATCTCACAGTTTTAACCGCCCTTCCAAAAGGGTTATGACGACAACCGAGATTATCACAAAGGCCAGGGAAAGGCCATCCCTCCAGCTCCAGATGAATGGTTTCATCCTTGTACGCCCTCCACCTCCCCTGTAGCACCTTGCCTCCATCGCCACGGCTAAATCATCGGCCCTCTGGAAGACTATGACAAACAGGGGAATCAACACAGGTATGAAGGCCTTGAGCCTGCGGATAAGGCCTCCTCTGTCCAGGTCCGCCCCTCTAGCGAGCTGGGCCTTCATTATCCTGTCCGTCTCGTTTAGAAGAGTAGGTATAAATCTAAGCGCTATGGTCATCATCATGGCTATCTCGTGGGCCGGCATTCCTATTTTTTTAAAAGGAGACAGAAGAGATTCTATGCCGTCCGCTAAAGCCATTGGGCTGGTGGTCAGAGTGAGCAGGTTGGCGAACAGGACCAGCAGCAGCAGGCGAAGGGACATGTAGATTCCCATCCTTATGCCCTCGGAGGTTATCGAGACCGGTCCCATCTCCCACAGAGGGGTTCCAGAGGTGAAAAATACGTTTATGACCGCTGTAAAGGCTATAAGCAACATCACTGGCCTGACCGTCCTGAGCATCATAGGGATACCGATCCTGGAGAAACGGGACAAGACGATCAAGACGGCTATCCAGGAGGAGAATCCCAGCGGCTCTTTTACGAGAAATACCCCGGTAATCAGGGCTACGGCGGATACTATTTTACACCTTGGATCCGCCCTATGGATAGGAGAGTCAGCCGGGACATATTGCCCAAAGCTCATGTTGTCCAAGAATTTCAATTTGAGGTTCCTCTTTCTCTGTCGATTGCCTTGGCCATCTCGGACGGGCTACAGGAGAAGGGGATTTCCAAGCCCGATATATATAGTTTAAACCATAGTTCTGCTATATCCGGCAGTATCAGACCAGGCACGGGATTTGACGACATATACAAAACTGTGTCCCTGGGAGAACCACTGTGAACCACCTTACCAAGCTGAAGGGCTACTATCATGTCGCTCATGTTTAAGGCTATCTCAAGGTCATGGGTTACCATCACTATGGCTGTACCAGAACTATTTATTTTATTTAATAATTTTAAAAGATGTCCTCTGCCAGATGCGTCCAGGCCAGCGGTAGGTTCGTCCAGGACGAGATAGGATGGGCTTACCGCCAGGACCGACGCTATGGCGACCCTCCTTTTTTCCCCTCCAGAAAGTTTAAAAGGAGATCTATCAAGATAGGTCCGATCAAGCCCGACCTGATCAAGGACCTTCTCTGAGAGATCGTCCAAATTATCGGATATGCCCCAATTTTTAGGTCCAAAGGACAGCTCGTCCCTCACGGTTTCGGCAAAAAGCTGTTGCTCAGGATATTGAAATACCAGGCCCACCTTTCTCCTTATCTCACGAAGGTCCTTTTTGGAGGAGATCGAGAGATCATCCACGACGACCTCTCCCATGTCGGGAAGAAGAAGAGCGTTCATGTGCTGGGCCAAAGTGGATTTTCCACTGCCTGTGTGTCCCACTATGGAGGTCCAAGATCCGCCAGGTATTTCCAGGGAGACATCGCTCAAAGCAGCCACCTCAAGAGGGGTTCCTCTATGATAGACGTGGGTGAGATTTTTTATCGAGATTGGCATAGAGCCTGTACCAGCCTTTCGGTCTCAGGTGGGACTTCTTGGTCTATCGTCCCCATTTTAGCCAGTTCCCTCCACAGGGCAATCATAGGTGGAAGCTCAAGCCCCCATGATTCTAGCTCCTGTCTGAGAAAGAGCTCTTTAGGGGTTCCTCTCCAGACAAGTTTTCCTTTTTTAAGTACAACGACCTTGGTGGCGTTCTCTATCTCCTCCAGCCGGTGGGTTATATGGATTATAGTAGTGCCTTTGCAGTGAAGGGATCTCAATAGGTCCATGACCTCTTTTCGTCCCTGGGGATCGAGCATGGCGGTAGGCTCGTCCAAGACTATGCATGGGGTGTCCATGGCTATCGCTCCAGCTATAGCCAGCCTCTGTTTTTGGCCTCCAGAGAGCGTGTACGACGCGACCTCCGCTTTATCCCATAATCCAGCTATTTTAAGGGCTTTATCGACCCTAGATCTTATCTCTTCGGTGGGCAATCCCAGGTTTTCCGGTCCGAAGGCGGTGTCATCCTCCACCACAGTGGAGACGATCTGGTTCTCCGGGTTCTGAAAGACCATTGAGACGGTCTTTCTGATCTCCCAGAGATTTTTATCGTCCCTGCTGTCCATGCCGCAGATAAAACAAGCGCCCTGCATCGGAGTGAGCAGGGCGTTGAAGTGTTTAGCCAGCGTGGACTTTCCGGAGCCGTTGCCCCCTAGAAGGGCGATCCAGTCGCCCCTTTGCACCTCGAGGTCTATACCGTCGAGAGCAAGATTGCCGACCTCCAGGTATGAGTAGCTCAGTCCCTGAAGGGAGGCAATGGAGATATCCATCCTAGACCAGCGAGATGACCGCCATAGGAGAGGCGTCGCCGTTACGATACCCCGTACGGACGATACGGGTATACCCACCTGGACGCTCGGTATAGCGTTTGACCACGTCGTCGAAAAGCTTGTTGACCGCAGCCTTGTGGTTCATCTTGGATATGACAATTCGCCTGTCGTGAAGCGAACCGCCTCTGGCCCTGGTGATAATTTTCTCCGCCACCCGGCGCACCTCTTTTGCTCTGGTCACCGTGGTCTCGATGCTCTCTTCGAGGATCAGGCTGGCGACCAGGTTGGCCAACATGGCCCTACGATGGCTGCCAGGGCGACCGAGTTTTCTTCTATCAACTAGATGTCTCATTCAGACTCGTCCTCCTTGTCCGTTGTGTCTCCAGCCCTGTCGTTCTGGAGGGAGAGACCAAGGTTCTCAAGTTTTTCCTCAATCTCTTTCAGGGAAATTTTGCCGAGGTTTCGGATCTTGAGGAGATCGTCCTTAGCTCGACTCACCAGATCGCCGATGGTGTGAATGCCACCTCGAAGGAGACAGTTTTCGCTCCTAATGGAAAGCTCCAGGTCACGGACACCTCTGGAAAAGAGGGTGTTTTCCTCTTTTTCAACTGCGTCCTCTACCCCATCTTCTTTAGAGTCGGCTTGAGGGGCCTCCACTTCGTCGGGAATAGGTTGATCCGACGGATGAAGCTTCTGTATATCCTCCACGACGATCGTGAAGTACTTACGGAGAAGCTTGGCAGCCTCGGCCACAGCCACGTCAGGGGAGACTACCCCATCGGTGACCACGTCCATTACTATTCGTTCGTAGTCGGTCTTCTGCCCAACCCTCTCAGCTTGAACCTCGTACTTCACCCTCTGTATGGGCGTGAAGATAGCGTCGATCAAGAGAGCGTCCACCGGCAGGTAGTTAGGCCGAGGACGATCGTTAGGAGCGTAACCTACACCCTGCTCGATGTAGACCTCCAGGGATAACCTAGTTCCCTCCGCCAAGGTGCATATGTAGGCATCGGGATCGACAAACTCAATATCGCTGTCGGGCTGAAAGTCGGCGGCTGTGACCCTTCGATCTCCCTCCACATCAAGCCTCAGCACCCTGACTTCGGGACAGTGAGACCTTATAGGAATGTGCTTTAGGTTGAGAAGCAGCTCTATTACGTCTTCTTCGACTCCAGGGATGGTGCTGAACTCATGGACGACGCCATCAATGCGCACAGAGGTTATAGCCGCCCCCTTTATGGAGGACAACAGCACCCGCCTCAGGGCGTTCCCTAAGGTAACGCCAAAGCCTCGCTCCAAGGGACCGATGACGACCCTGGCACTGGTTGCCGAACATTCTTCAACTCGGATTTCAGGCCTCATAAATTCCAATGATCCCAACACCTTTCGCTGATAAATCGTCGTTTCTCGCTATCTCTCCCAAGGTCAGCCACCGGCGATATCCGTGACCGCCTGCCACCGCTATACGCGACGTCTTTTGGGAGGACGACACCCATTGTGAGGGATGGGGGTAGCGTCTTTTATGCTGTTGACCTGTATGCCCGCACCCTGAAGGGCACGAATGGCGGACTCACGGCCAGGGCCAGGGCCCTTTACCACCACGTCAACCTCTTTAAGGCCATGGTCCTGAGCAGCTTTGGCAGCCTGCTGTGAAGCTATCTGAGCTGCAAATGGGGTGGACTTTCTGGTACCTTTAAAACCGACGTTTCCGCCGGAGGCCCAGGATATCACCGCTCCGCCCTTATCGGTGATGCTCACGATGGTGTTGTTGAAGGTTGAGAACACGTGAGCTACACCGTAGGATATGTTCTTTTTCTCTTTCTTTTTGCCTCTACGCTGTATACGCTTGGCCACGAAGGTTTACCTCCTTTGACTCCCGGCTACTTCTTCTTGCCGGCAACTGTGCGTTTTGGACCTTTTCTCGTTCTTGCGTTGGTCTTGGTCCTCTGGCCTCTAAGGGGAAGCCCCTGTCTGTGGCGAATCCCTCTGTAACATCCGATGTCCATGAGACGTTTTATGTTCATGGTCACCTCACGGCGAAGGTCTCCCTCTACCATGTAGTTGGCCTGTATCTCCGTACGAAGGGCCTGAGCTTCCTCCTCTGTGAGATCCTTGACCCTGGTGTCGGGATTCACCCCAACCTTGGCAAGTATCTTCTGGGAGGACGTCAGTCCTATGCCGA
This sequence comes from uncultured Synergistaceae bacterium, assembly GCA_964395085.1. Taxonomy (GTDB): domain Bacteria; phylum Synergistota; class Synergistia; order Synergistales; family Dethiosulfovibrionaceae; genus Dethiosulfovibrio. The sequence continues at coordinate 12,400 of CAYNAN010000015.1, read as the reverse complement.
AGATGTAGGTCAGACCTATCTCGACTCTCTTTTCCCTTGGCAGATCGACTCCTGCGATACGGGCCATCGCCTTACCTCCTCGCTCCCTGACGCTGCTTATGACGCGGATCCCGGCTACAGATCACTCGAACCACGCCTCTACGCTTTATTACACGACAATGCTCGCACATCGGCTTAACCGAAGATTTAACTTTCATTTTATACGCTCCTCCTGCTATCGTTCCCCAAGCTGGGGCGGAGTTTTGAGGACAAACTATTTATATCTATAGATTATTCGTCCTCTTGTCAAGTCGTAGGGTGAAAGTTCTACGAGAACTTTATCACCTGGCAGTATACGGATGAAGTGCATTCTCATTTTGCCCGATACGTGAGCCAGGACTTTATGTTCGTTCTCTAGCTTTACCCGAAACATGGCGTTAGGCAGAGGCTCTACGACTACTCCACGAACTTGGATGACATCGTCTTTGTTGGACATATATTTCCCTCCTTAGTCTTCCCAGGGAGTCAGGATTTCAGGTTTTCCATCGGTGATGAGCACCGTTCTCTCGAAATGAGCTGCATCAGATCCATCTGCGGTCGACACCAGCCAACCATCAGATCCCGAGATCAGTTCCTCGCCACCGACCATGACCATGGGCTCTATCGCCAAAGTCATGCCCGACTTCAAGGTTATGCCTCTTCCGGGATGGCCGTAGTTGGGCACCATAGGTGCCTCGTGGGGTCTTTTGCCAATGCCGTGCCCAGAGTATTCCCTGACAAGGCCGTAACCTGCCGGGACGACGAGGGATTCCACCGCATGGCCTATGTCGCCTAAGGTGTTTCCCGATCTGGCGGCATCGACAGCCCTATCCAGACTCTTTCTGGTTACCTCAAGGAGGTCTTTTCTAATCCTGGAGATATCTCCCACAGGATAGGTGTAACAAGCGTCTCCGTGATAGCCCTCAAAACAGGCCATTATATCGACGCTGACGATATCTCCGTCTTCAAGGTATCTATCCTCGCTGGGGATCCCATGGACGACCTCATCGTTGATGGAGGCGCACACGGATGCGGGGTAAGGGGTCGGAATGCCAGGAACCACGTATCCCTTCTCAGAGGGATACGCCCCCGACCTTCGGATGTAGTCCTCCGCTGCTCTGTCTATATCGGCGGTGGATATGCCGGGCCGGATCATCTCCCGAAGGAGCATGATCACGTCGGCCACTATCTGGCCAGCCCGGCGCATTTTTTCTATTTCATGATTCTTTTTTATGGAGATCATCAGGACCGTCCGACTATGGTGTCGATCTTGTCCGGAACGTCGTCGCCTTTGACCGCGTCAACCTTATGGAGTTGCCCTCTATCAAGATAGTAGGTAACCAAGGGTGCGGTCTGGCTGTGATAGACGTCCAGCCTGTTCCTGATGACAGATTCATGGTCGTCGTCCCTCTGGTAGAGTTCTCCGCCACAGCTGTCGCAGATATCTCCTTTGGAAGATGGCTTGTAGGACACGTTGAATATCTTGCCGCATCCTCGGCACATCCTCCTGCCGGAGAGCCTTTTTACCACAGTTTCATCGTCCACGTCAAGCAGGATCACTCCATCCAGAACCAGGTTCAACTTGCCCAGAAGCCTGTCAAGCGCCTCAGCCTGAGGAACGGTTCTCGGGAAACCATCCAGGAGGAAGCCTTTTTCACAGTCATCCTCCTGGAGCCTGGATTCGACCATCTCCACTATGAGATCGTCAGGAACCAGTTTTCCCGAGTCCATGTATTCTTTGGCCTTTAGCCCAAGCTCTGTGCCGGATTTGACGTTTGCACGAAGGATATCGCCTGTGGATATATGAGCTACTCCGTGCCGTTCGACGATCTTCTCGGCCTGAGTACCTTTGCCAGCCCCAGGAGGTCCGATGAGTATTATCCTCATGTCGCCACCTAGAACCTCAGGAGTCCCGCTCCGGCGCCGCTGCGACGCTTGAGGATGCCCTCGTAATGCCTCATCAACAGCTTACCCTCTATCTGATGTACCAGGTCGAGGGCTACTCCGACTACTATGAGAACCGCAGTTCCACCGAAATAGAAGGTGGTTATCCCCATGAGGTTGGTCATAAGGTTGGGGACCAGTGCGATTACTGCCAAGAAAAGAGCACCACCCAATGTGATACGGGACATGACCTTTTCTATATAGTCTGAGGTCGGCTTCCCAGGACGAATTCCCAGTATGAATCCACCGTATTTCTTCATGTTGTTTGCGATATCCGCTGGGTTGAATACCATCGCGGTGTAGAAGTACGCAAAGAAAAGGATCAAGAGAACGTAGCATACGGTGTAAACAGGGCTACCAGGAGCCATCATGTTCTGTAGCTTTACAGCAAAATCGCCGGAGAAAAATTTGAGCACAGTGTAGGGAAATATCAGTATGGAGGATGCGAAGATTATCGGCATGACCCCACCCTGGTTGACCTTCAAAGGTATAAAGGTGCTCTGTCCCCCGTAAACTTTGTTCCCGACGACTTTCTTAGCGTACTGAACTGGCAGACGACGCTGACCTTCCTGAAGGACTATACAGCCAGCTATGACCGCGATCATGACTATAACGCTCAGGAGTATCACCAAAACATGGATCTCCCCGAGGCGAATCATGCTCCATGTCCTGATGACCGCTTCAGGCAATCTAGCGACTATTCCGGCAAAGATGAGGAGGGATATCCCGTTACCTATTCCGTGATCGGAGATCTCCTCTCCCAGCCACATCACCGCCACAGCACCTGCAACTATGGTTATGATGGCTGTCGTCATGAAGAAAGGACCGCCTGAGAAGACCCCAACCCTCTCAAGCCAGAGGACCATGCCTATGGCCTGAATAGCGGCGAAACCGACGGCACTTAGCCTGGTTATCTGGATGATCTTCTTCTGTCCTTCCGGTCCTTCCTTTTGCATTTTTTCAAGAGCCGGGAACACTACTACCAGTAGCTGCATGACTATGCTGGCGTTGATGTAAGGGGCCACCCCAAGGGCAAATATGCTAAAACGCCTCAGAGCGCCTCCGGCGAACATGTCCAGGAATCCAAGAACTCCGCCTCCCTCGAAAAGGTGGGCCATTGCGGCCGAGTCTATTCCGGGGGTAGGGACGTGAGCTCCCAGCCGAAAGACGAACAACATACCCAAAGTGAAGAGTATCCGTCTTTTTAGGTCGGGAAGCCTGAATGCATCACGGAAGGAGTCGATCACCTCAGATCACCTCGGCTTTCCCGCCGGCAGACTCGATCTTCTTTACGGCCTCAGCGCTGAAGGCGTTGGCACGAACGGTCAGGGCCTTGGTCAGATCTCCCTTCGCCAAAACTTTAACCATATCGTCCTTGCAACGAATGAGCCTCTTTGCCTCCAGTTCCGCAGCTGTAACCACGGATCCAGCATCAAAGCGATCTTCCAGAAGATCTAGGTTGATAACCTGATAGGACGTCCCGAAACGGAAGTTGCTGAAGCCCCTTTTAGGGGTCCTACGGACCAGGGGCATCTGACCGCCCTCAAATCCGGGACGGACTCCGCCTCCGCTTCTTGAGTTCTGTCCTTTTTGTCCGCGTCCGGAGGTCTTGCCGTTGCCGCAGCCGATGCCGCAGCCGACCCTTTTAGCTTTACGCTTTGTTCCCGGTGCAGGGTGCAGGTCGTTGAGATTCACTGGCTTTCCCTCCTTTATTCCTCAATTGGCGAACACTCTACCAAGTGGGCCACCTTGGCCACCATGCCCCTTATCTGAGGGGTGTCCTCGTGGACGACGGTAGAGTTCAGTTTCTTAAGCCCGAGGGCCTTAACGGTCCTTCCCTGTCTGGGAGGACGGCCTATTGCGCTTTTTTTCCAGGTAATGAGAAGTTTAGCCATATCGAAAGACCTCCTACTCGGCCTCCTGGGTCCGCTTCTTGCCGCGGAGAGCCAGGATTTCGTCAGGGGTTCTCATGGCGCCGACAGCAGCCAAAGTGGCTCTGGCGACGTTTATAGGGTTATTGGTGCGCCCTACGACCTTGGTAAGGACGTCCTTGACCCCACCGAGCTCCATGATGGCACGGACAACTCCACCGGCGATAACTCCCGTACCGGGAGCGGCTGGCTTGAGCAGGACCTCAGCGGACCCGAAGCTACCCAGTATGGGATGAGGAATGGTCTTGCCCACCTTCTTGACGGTGTGAAGCTCTTTCTTGGCCGCCTCTATTCCCTTACGGACAGCCTCGGAGATCTCTCTGGCCTTGCCCATGCCTACGCCTACTTTACTCTCGCCGTCTCCGACCACAACCAGGACGCTGAAGCGGAATCTCTTTCCGCCCTTCACGACCTTGCTGACACGGTTAATGGCAACGACTCGCTCCAGCATATCGGAGCTGGTCTGTCTACCGTTCATGCTCCCCCTCCTTACAGCTTAAGGCCCGACTCGCGAGCGGCCTCGGCCAACGCCTTGACGCGACCGTGATACATATGGCCGCCTCTGTCGAAGACCACCTCGGTGATGCCTTTCTCCAGAGCCCTGCGGGCTACTAGAGCTCCGACCGCCTTGGCAGCCTCGATAGTGCCGTGGCTTGCAAGCTCGGACTTGAGGGCCTTGTCTATGGTGGAGGCAGACACAAGGGTATGCCCAGCGGCATCGTCTATTATCTGCACGTAGATCTCGCTTAGGCTTCTGAACACCGACATCCTGGGGCGCTCGGGGGTTCCGGCCAACCTTTTTCTAAGGCGGTTATGCCGGACGACCCTCATGGTGTTTCTGCTTTTTATCTTGATCATGATGAGATCACCCCTACTTGGATCCGGCTTTGCCGGCCTTACGGATTATGTGTTCGCCCTGATAGCGAATGCCTTTGCCCTTGTAGGGTTCAGGCGGACGATAGCCTCTGATGATAGCGGCGGTCTGACCGACCACCTGCTTATCGATGCCCTTGACGCTGATCTTCGTGGGGCCGTCGGTGGCAAACTCAACACCGTTAGGTGCCTCGTGGACCACTGGGTGGGAGAATCCAAGGTTGAGAAGCAGGTCTTTCCCCTGCATCTGGGCCTTGTAGCCGACCCCGACGATCTCAAGCTTGGTCTCGTACCCCTCGGTGACGCCTGTTACCATGTTCTGAACCATGGCACGGACCATACCGTGAGCGGCCTTCGTCTTCTTCATTTCGTTGGCACGATGGACCGAGACAGTTCCATCCGCCACCTGAAGGGTGATGTCCTCGATGACAGGCATCGAAAGCTCTCCCTTAGGTCCTTTTACGACGATTCTATCGTTCGCCACGTCCACAGATGCTCCATTTGGAAGGGCGATGATTTTACGTCCGATTCTCGACATGAAAGTCCCTCCCGTTACCAGACGTAGCAGACTATCTCTCCACCGCAACCAGCGCTTCTGGCCTCGGCGTCGGTCTTAAGACCGCCTGATGTGGAGATGATAGCGATGCCAAGGCCACCCATGACCTTGGGCAGCTTGTCCTTGCCTGCGTACATTCTACGACCGGGCTTGCTTATCCGGCGCAGTCCCTGAACTACCCTCTCCCTGTTAGGACCGTAGCTGAGGAATACCCTCAGTATCCCGTAGGGCTTCTTGGGGTCGTTTATGACTTTGTAGTTTCGGATATATCCTTCACCTTTGAGGATCTTAGCGATGGACAGCTTTGCCTTGCTTATAGGCATATCCACCGACTCATGGTAGACCATGTTGGCGTTTCTGATCCGAGTGAGCATATCCGCTATGGGATCGTTGACGTACATCCTGGTTTGTGCCCCCTTTCAGTGACCGCTGTTACCAGCTGGATTTGACGATGCCGGGAATCTGACCTTCCCGGGCCAGCTTGCGGAAGCAGCAGCGGCACATTTCGAACTTCCGCATAAATCCGTGAACGCGGCCGCAGAGAGGGCACCTGTTGTATTTACGCACCTTGAACTTGGGGGTCAAGGTCGCTTTGTGCTCCATGGCTTTTCTGGCCATACTCCGTTCCCCTTCCTCTACTTGGCGAAGGGCATGCCCAGTTTGCTAAGCAGGGCAATTCCCTCTTCGTCCGTCTTGGCGGTGGAGACGAACGAGATGTTCATCCCCTTGGATACCATTATCTTGTCGTAGCTGATCTCAGGGAATATTAACTGATCCTTGAGACCAAGGTTGTAGTTGCCCCTGCCGTCGAAGGACTTGGCGGAGATTCCCCTGAAGTCCTTGATTCTGGGCAGGACGACGCTGACAAGACGGTCCATAAACTCCCACATCTTAGAGCCCCTGAGCGTGACGGAACAACCTATGGGGGCGTTCTCCCTCAGCTTAAACCCGGCGACGGATTTTTTTGCCCTTTTGATCATGGGGCGCTGGCCAGATATGGTGGTGAGCTCGGAGACAGAGGCGTTGACGTACTTGGCGTCCTGCTTACCCTCTCCTACACCGATATTGATGACTATCTTGACAAGGCGAGGGGTCTCCATTGGATTCCCATAGCCAAACTCCTTCTGAAGCGCAGGAGCGGCTTCGCTCGTGTATTTTTCCTGCATACGAGGTTTCATTGCTGCGCCTCCTCCGTTAGACCTGGTCCACTATTTCGCCGCTGACCCTGGCGACCCTCACCTTACGGCCATCCTCTAGGAATGCGTGGCCGACCCGGGTCGGTTTGCCGGTGGTGGGGCATACCAGCATGACCTTGGAGGCATAGATGGGGTTTTCCTGCTTTACTATTCCGCCCTGAGGGCTTTTCTGGGATGGCTTGGCGTGTTTGGAGGCGATGTTTACTCCCTCAACCAGCACCATATCCCTCCTCTTCTCAGAATCCCTGAGGATCTTGAGGACCTTGCCCTCTTTGCCTTTATCTTTTCCGGAGATCACACGGACGCGATCGCCTTTTTTCAGTCGCATTCTGCTCATACCATGTGCCCCCTTACACGACCTCAGGTGCCAGCGAGAGGATCCTCATGTATTTCCTGGCCCTGAGCTCTCTGGCGACGGGGCCAAATATACGGGTTCCCCTGGGATCGCCGTTGTTGTCGATGATCACGGCGGCGTTATCGTCGAAACGCACGTAGGATCCGTCGGCCCTGCGGTGCTCTTTTCTGGTCCTGACTATGACGGCCTTGACAACTTTGCCCTTGGCCACGTTGCTGTTGGGGATGGCTTCCTTAACGGAGGCCACAATGACATCACCGACGTCTCCCCAACGGCGACGGCTTCCGCCGACCACCTGGATGCACATGATTTTCTTTGCACCCGAGTTGTCCGCCACGTTGAGGACGGTGCGAAGCTGGATCATTCTCTACTCCTCCTCTTTGGACTCGGCGGTAGCTCCGAGTACGGGAGCTCTCTCGATTATCCTGACCACCGACCAGCACTTGTTCTTGCTGATGGGGCGCTCCTCGCCGATCAGGACCTTATCGCCTATGCGACAGGAGTTATCCTGGTCGTGGGCGATGAACTTCTTTGCCTTTATGATCCTTTTGCCATACAGAGGGTGCTCCGCGTGGCGGACCACCTGGACCGATACGGACTTGTCCATTTTGTCGCTGACGACTGTGCCTATACGTGTCTTACGATGAGGCGTACGGGTCTCCATCTGTCCTTACCTCCTTCCACCGGTTCCCAGACCTTGTTCTTTCTCGTGAACGACGGTAAGGACTCTGGCGATGGTCTTCTTGACCTCACCGATCCGGCTCGTGTTCTTGAGCTGGCCGATGGCGTTCTGAAAGCGCAGGTTGAAGAGCTCCTCTTTGTACTGACGATGCTTCTCCTGCAGCTCTTCTATGGTCAAATCACGCAGACTCTTGGCATCCATGGCTTACTCACCACCCAAACCTTCCCGAGCTACAAGCCTCACCTTGATGGGAAGCTTGTAAGAGGCCGTTCTGAAGGCCCTCTCGACTGTCTCGCGGGGAACACCCGCTACTTCAAACATGATCCTACCCCTTTTAACGGGGGATACCCAGAACTCAGGGGATCCTTTTCCCTTACCCATACGGGTCTCAAGAGGCTTCTTCGTGAAGGCCACGTCGGGGAATATCCTTATCCAGACCTTACCGCCTTTACGAAGTTTTCTGGTTATGGCCACACGGGTGGCCTCTATCTGACGAGCGGTGATGTAGCCGCACTCGAGAGCCTGAAGTCCGAAATCACCGAAGGCGACGTAGGCACCGCCCTTAGTGTCGCCGGTAAGCTTCTCCCTGTGGGGCTTACGCCACTTTGTGCGCTTTGGCATCAACATCAGCTACGCCCCCCTTCTCTGCGGCCCTTTCTGGGCTGACGAGGCGCAGGGGTGTTGATGGCCTTCTCGTCCCGGTAGATCCAGACCTTCACGCCGATGACTCCGTACATGGTCTTGGCCTCGGCCAGACCGTAGTCGATATCGGCTCTGAGAGTGGAAAGGGGAAGCTGGCCCTCGTTGTACCACTCGGTACGGGCTATCTCCGCTCCACCAAGACGACCGGCACACTGGATCTTGATCCCCTTGCCGCCGGCCTTCATGGTGCGGAAGATGGACTGCTTCATCGCACGACGGAAACTGACCCTGTGAGCGAGGGCTGCCGCCACGTTCTCTGCGACAAGCTGGGCCTCGACCTCGGGATTCTTGATCTCCTGGACGTTGACCATCACCTTGGAACCGGTCATCTCCTGAAGCTCGTCCTTTATCTTCTGGATCTCGGCTCCGTTTTTGCCTATTACTACACCAGGCCGGGCGGTCCAAATTGAGAAGCGCAATACTTTGCCGACCCTCTCGATCTCCACCTTGGAGATGCCTGCACCTTCCCAACGGCCCTTGATCCACTCACGAAGTTTGAGGTCCTCGTGAAGGTTCTTGGCGTAGTTCTTGCCGTCGGCGAACCAGCGGGACTCCCAGTCCCTGGTTATACCGACTCTATATCCAACAGGGTGTACCTTCTGACCCATCTCTCAGCCCTCCTTAACGTTCTGCGACCGACACGGTGATGTGGCTCGTGCGATGGCGGTAGGGATGGGCCCGCCCCATCGACACAGGACGGAAGCGTTTCATGCTAGGTCCCTGATCGGCAAAGGCCTCCACGACTACAAGCTTGTCCACGTCGAGACCACAGTTGTGTTCCGCGTTGGCTACGGCGCTTTTGAGGACCTTCTCTATAACCTTGGCGGCTTTCTTAGGGGTGTAGCGAAGCGCGACAAGCGCCTCTCCCACCTTTTTACCTCTGATAAGGGTCAGCACCTGGCGGACCTTGAAAGGAGAGAGCCGGACCTGTTTGGCACGTGCTTTTGCCTCCATAATCCCTTTTCCTCCCTATCTCCTGACGCCGGAGCGGCGCTCCTGTCCGGCGTGACCGCCGAACTTCCTGGTGGGAGCGAACTCCCCTAGCTTATGACCGACCATATTCTCACTGATGTAGATCGGGATGTGAATACGGCCATTGTGAATGGCGATGGTGTGTCCGATCATCGCTGGGACGATCATGCTTGCACGAGACCAGGTCTTGAGGACCTTCCTCTCGCCACTCTGATTAAAGGCTTCTACGCGGCCGAGAAGTCTCTGCTCGACGTAGGGTCCCTTTTTGGCGGAACGAGCCATTGAATTACCCCCTCATCTCTACTTGGCAAACCGGCGACGGACGATGAACTTGTCCGAAGGCTTCTTCCTGCGAGTCCTGTAGCCCTTTGCAGGCGTTCCCCAAGGGGAGACCGGGTGTTTGTGGGACTTGCTCTTTCCTTCACCACCGCCCATGGGATGATCCACAGGGTTCATGACCATGGCTCTAACGTGAGGCTTCCTGCCGAGCCAACGGGTCTTTCCCGCTTTGCCTACACTGGCGTTTTCATGTTCTGTGTTTCCAACCTGACCGATGGTGGCCATGCACTGGAGCAGAACCAAGCGAAGCTCACCGCTGGGCATTCTAACGAAGGCATACTTGCCCTCTTTTGCCATCAGCTGTGCGGTGGTTCCAGCGGAACGGACCATCACGCCGCCTCTGCCGGGCTCAAGCTCTATGTTATGGATCATAGTACCTACCGGTATGTCGGCGAGCTTAAGGGCGTTGCCAGGGATTATGTCCGATCCAGGACCGGCCATAACCGTCATCCCAACGGAGAGCCCCTGAGGGCAGAGGATGTACCTCTTCTCACCGTCAGCGTCGTGAATAAGGGCAATTCTGGCTGAACGGTTAGGATCGTACTCTATCGCAGCGACCTTACCCGGAACTCCCAGCTTGCTCCTCTTGAAGTCTATCATACGATAACGTCTGGAGTTACCACCGCCACGGTGGCGCATGGTTATCCTTCCGTTGTTGTTCCTTCCTCCCTTTTTGCTGAGAGGGGCCAAAAGCGACTTTTCGGGCTCGCTCTTGGTTACCTCCTCATAGGTTGGAATGCTCATGAAACGCCTTCCCGGCGTCGTGGGATTAAACTTTCTGATTCCCATTGTTCCGTCCTCCCGTCAGAGCTAGACGCTGGCGCCTTCGAAGAACTCGATGCGTTCTCCCTCGGCCAGTGTGACGATGGCCTTTTTCCAGGCCCTGCTCTTCCCGAGGAAAACGCCCATTCTCTTGGGCTTAGAGCGAACTTTCAGCGTGTGAACCTTCTCGACTTTTACCTTAAAGACCGTCTCTACAGCCTTGCGGACCTCGGTCTTGTTCGCCTGAGGATGAATCTCAAAGGTGTACTTGTTCTCTTCCATCATTCGGCTACTCTTCTCGGTTACGATAGGCCGTACGATGATGTCGTGAGCCATGAGTTTCATTAGGCGTACACCTCCTCCAGTTTTTTGACCGCCCCTGCGCTCATGACGACGTGTCCGTGCTTGAGCAGGTCGTAGACGTTTATGCTGTCCACGTGCATGACCCTTGCCCCAGGGATATTCCTGGCGGATTTCGTCACGTTCATATCCGATGAATCCAGTATAACCAGAGGCTTTACCGCTCCAAGGGCCTGGAAGAATACCTTCATGGCCTTGGTGGACGGGGCTTCCATGGCGAGAGACTGGAACCCGAATATCTGAGCGTCCCTTACCTTCTGGGAAAGAGCGCTACAGATGGCCAGTTTCCGTACCTTCTTGTTTACCTTCTGACGATAGCTTCTGGGCTTAGGACCGTGGACTACTCCACCACCGACCCAGATAGGAGACCTGGAGCTACCGTGACGAGCCCGTCCGGTGTGCTTCTGCCTCCAGGGCTTCTTTCCTCCTCCTCTAACTTCGCCTCTGTTCTTGGCGCAAGCATTTCCCTGCCGGCGGTTGGCCAGCTGGGCCACGACCACCTGATGCATGGCGGGAATGTGAAGGGGTACGTCAAAAACCACGTCGGAAAGATTGAGCTCTCCGACCGATTCGCCGCTTATATTGACAAGCTTGATGCTCGGCATTTTCTATTGACCTCCTTGCCCGTGCCGACTAGCCCTTTTTATGGAGCAGGACCAGGCAGTTTTTGGCACCAGGGATGGCGCCCTTGACGAGGACGAGGTTGTTCTCCCGATCCACGGCGACCACGGAGAGGTTTTTCACCGTGACCCTCTCGTTTCCGAGCTGACCAGGCATCGTCTTACCCTTGAAGACCCGACTTGGGCTACTGCTAGCACCGCTGGAGTTAGGCTTACGGTGAGTTTTGGAAACACCGTGGGTGGCCTGGGCTCCTCCGAAGTTATAGCGTTTCATAACTCCGGCAAAACCCTTTCCCTTGCTGGTTCCGGTAGCGTCGATTTTCTCACCAGGCTCGAAGATGGAGACGTCAACGGTGCTTCCGACCTTGTAGTCGGAGGTGCAGCAGAGCCTGAACTCCCTGAGCCACCGTTTGGCCTCACTTCCTGCTTTCTCGAAAAAGCCCTTCATGGGCTTTGTTACTTTACGATGATTCGCCTTTCCGAAACCGAGAAGCAAGGCGTTATAGCCGTTCTCCTCTTTGGTTCTGACGGCGAGAACCGGACATGGACCAGCTTCGACCACCGTGACGGGGACAGCCTGTCCCTGCTCGTTGTAGATCTGGGTCATGCCCAGCTTCAAACCCAGGATACCAAGACTCATACTGTTCACTCCTTTGCTCAGAGCTTCCCGCTAAAGCTTGATCTGGATGTCAACTCCAGAGGGAAGATTCAGCTGCATAAGGGCGTCCATCGTCTTCTGATTGGGATCGAGTATGTCGATCAGCCTCTTATGCGTTCTCATCTCAAAATGCTCTCTGGCGTCCTTGTCCACGTGAGGGGACCTAAGAACGCAGAACTTGTTTATCTCCGTAGGGAGAGGGATTGGGCCCGAGACCCTGGCCCCACTCCGCTCCGCCGTCTCGGCTATCTGAGAGGCAGATGTATCTAGGACTTTGTGATCAAAGGCCTTTAGACGGATGCGGATCTTTTTGGACACGACTGTGACCTCCCAATTACTCGATGATCTCGGTTACGACGCCAGCGCCGACGGTGTGACCGCCCTCACGGATGGCGAAGCGAAGGCCCGGATCCATGGCGATGGGGTGGATAA
>CAYNAN010000014.1:0-35003 GCA_964395085.1 uncultured Synergistaceae bacterium | reverse complement strand
AGGTCCACCGACGTAAGAACCAGTGTCCCGTCCATAGGCATGGCGCACCAGCCGTATCTCCTGTAGGTCCTGCCCTCCAGGGATTTAAGGACGGCGCCTCCTAATGTTATGGCAAGGTCCTCGGTGATGTGGTGGTCGTCCACGTCGTCCCCTTTTGCGGAGACCGTCAGGGACCATCCTCCGTGGAAGGCCAGCAGGGTTATCATGTGGCCCATAAAAGGACATCCTGTGTTTATCGATACGGTCTGCTCAGTAGGGGCTACCTCCAGGGATATCTCCACGGAGGTCTCCTGCGTCGTCCTTGTCCGGGAGATCATGAGGCCACCTGCTGGGAGCTTCCCTTCTTCATGGAGTTCACCAGTGGGCCTATTCTGTCCCACATGGTGGAGGCCCCTTTTCTGCTCGCCACCAGCCGTAGAGACACCGGAGCGACGTATTCCAGCAGGACCAGGCCGTTGGCCTTCAATGTCGATCCGGTCTGGACTATGTCCAGTATGCAGTCGGTGAGGCCGAGCCTGGGGGCCAGCTCTATAGAGCCGTTTAGGTGTACCAGGTCTATCTGTATGGCCCTTCGTGAGAAGTGCCTGTCCGCTATCTCCGGGTATTTTGTGGCTACTTTAAGTCCCATCAGCTCCGACCTGTGGCCTTTGAATCTATCCGAGAGCTCCGGCGGACCGGCCACCTGTAGGGAGCATAGTCCCCTCCCTGTGTCCAGAAGCTCCACAAGCTGGCTTCCCGATTCCCAGAGGACGTCGCTTCCCGCCAGTGCCAGGTCGGCCACCCCACGATGGACGTAAAGGGGCACGTCCATAGGCTTTGCCAGGATGTACCTCGTGGATCCTTCCTCTATAACCAGCTCCCTGCCGGGGTTTTTAAGGCCCTCTACAGGCAGTCCTCCGTCCTCCAGTATCTCTATAGCCTCTTTAAGCACCCGCCCTGTTGGCAAGGCTATGGTTATCATGGCAGGTCATTCCTTTCCTCTATCCATCTGTCTAAGGCCATCTCCATGCCCTTTTCGACGTCGACTATCAACCTGTCCTTCGGGTCGAACCACCATCGGTATCCTTTGGCTCTGGTTCGGTCCTGGGATTGGCCTTTCTCCGAGCTCCACAGTATCTCGGTGGTGAGTCCCAGGTCGTGGAGGATAGAGCAGGAGTTAAGGGCCTTTTCCACGGAAGTTCCCCCTCCCCACACCGCCACGATAGGCTCGGGGTTTCTATATGACGACTGTTTTGCCAGCTCCTCCAGGTCTAAGCCGAATCCTACGGCCTGACCTGAAAGGCCGTAGCGGCTCAGGAGGCCGTCGTATCTTCCCCCTCCTCCTAAGGAGGTTCCCGATCCCGATGAGTAGACGTCAAATATCGGTCCGCTGTAGTAGTCAAGCTCCCTCACCGATGCCAGGTCGAAGAATACCCTGTCTTTCGCCATCACCGACGATATGGACCGTTGTATCCTCTCTAAGGCCTCAGTCTCTCCCTCGCCGGTCAGTTTTTTTATCTCCTCCAATGCCTCCCCTTTGCCTTTAAGCTCCGGAAGGGCCTGTAGAAATTTTCTATGAGGCCCAGGGACGTTTTTGGCTAGGTCCATATAGGAACGGTAGGACCGGTCCTGAAGGGCTCGGATCATTTTTTCCCTCATGTCTGGGTCGATGCCCTCCATGGCTCTGGAGACCAGAGAAGGGTCGCTCAGCACTAGCACCGTGTCGGTCAGGCCCAGGTCGTCCAGGGATTTAACCAGAAGGTGGAGCATCTCCAGATCCGCCCCCTCTCCCTCCCATCCCAGTAGCTCCGCACCTATCTGAAAGGTCTCTATCGCCGATCCCTTAGGGGCCTTTCGGTATACCCGATCGGAATAGCATATCCTGAGAGGCCACTGGTCGAGAGGATAGTTGCTTGCCATGTAGCTGACCGCCGCCAAGGTTATGTCGGGCCTTAGACAGCAGGGCTCTCCTGCTGGCGAGTTTAGGACTATAAGCTGTCGTCTTATGGACGGAGGGAGGAGCCAGCAGGTCTCCAGAAGCTGAAGCCCTGAGGGCCAAAAGAGCCTGTAGCCGTGGCGGTTGAAGCGGTCCACCATAAGGTGTCGGCACCTTTCCATGGCTATGGCCATTTTCCCTCCGGCGTTGGACGATCCCTCGGCCACTCTGATCATGGTGCAGGTCATAGGAGCACATCCTTTGCTATGGTAAATCGTTAGAGCGACAATGGGAAAGATGATAACATCTCTTTTTACGGCTGTAAAGTGGCGTGTTTCCGGGAATATAGCTAGAATGGATCTCATTTGTCTAAAGGGGGTGATGTTGTGGCGAAAAAAAACGAAGTGAGGTATTCCTGCTCCCAGTGTGGCTACGTCAGCCTGTCTCCTGTGGGCAGATGTCCTAAATGCGGAGAGTGGGGATCCGTAGAGCAGGAGGTGATCTCATCCAGCGCCCAGGGAGAGAGACCTCGGCCTATGTCACCTCAGAAGGTTCTGGGGCTCAAGCCCCCTCGGCGTTTTTCCTCCGGCATAGGGGAACTGGATAGGGTCTTAGGCGGCGGTCTGGTCGAGGGAGGTGTGGTCCTACTCGGCGGTCAACCTGGGATAGGCAAGTCGACCTTGCTCCTTCAGGTCTGTGGCAACATGGCCCGGTCGGGATCCAAGGTGCTCTACGTCTCCGGCGAGGAGTCGGCCTCACAGGTGGCCCTTCGGTCGTCTCGGCTTGGGGCTGACGTGGAGGGGCTGGAGATATTCTGCCACAGCGACGTGGACGGCGCCTTAGAGGTCCTGTCGGACCACGGAGTGTTGGTCGTGGACAGCGTTCAGGCCATGAAGACCGGAGAGGAGTCGGGTTGGCCCGGTACTCCGACCCAGGTGAGGGCCGTGGCCCAGAGGTGTATCGATGTGGCAAAAAGCAGAGGGATCCCAACAGTTTTGGTGGGCCACATAACAAAAGAGGGACGGATCGCCGGGCCCATGCTTTTGGAGCACATGGTGGACACGGTGCTATTGTTCTCCGGCGAGGAGAGCTCCGCCTATCGGGTCCTTAGGGCCACGAAAAACCGATACGGCGGCACCGACGAGGTGGGCCTCTTTCAGATGGAGGGGCGGGGTCTTAAGGCGGTTGAGGACCCCAGCGGCCTCTACTGGAACAGGGGGGATGAGTCGGTTCCAGGGGTGGCTGTCACCGTGGTCATGGAGGGAAGCCGCCCCCTCGTTGCGGAGGTTCAGGCGTTGGCTGCTACCACCGTTTTCCCCTATCCTAAGAGGACGGCGAGGGGCTTTTCCTTGAACAAGCTCCACCTTCTGTTGGCGGTGATCCAAAAACGGTGTGGTCTTTCCACCTCCGGCCTGGACGTCTACGCCAACGTAGCGGGAGGGCTGGACCTGAGAGATCCTGGGGCGGACCTGGCCCTGGCGATGGCGCTGGTTTCCTCGGCTTCCGATATGGCGCTACCGTCGGACTGTTGTCTGCTTGGAGAGGTTGGCTTGGTGGGGGAGATTCGCCCTGTTGGTCGGACCCCTCAGAGGCTTAAAGAGGCCGCCAGGCTGGGCTTTAAGACCGCTGTGGTCAGTGCCAGAGAGGGAGAGGAGCTGCCCTCAGACGTTAAGGTAATAAGGGTTCGGTCCTTGGCTGAGGCTGTGGCCTCCGTAGGCCTTGGCTAGCGGCCTTGGCCTTTTGTGGGTATAATCGGCCCAGAAAGAGACACGGAGGAGGAGTTGACTTTGGATTACGATTTTCGATCCATAGAGGGTAAATGGCAGAGATATTGGGATGACAACAGGACCTTCAAGGCGGTGGAGGATCCTTCCATACCGAAGGACAGAAGGCGCTATGTCCTCGATATGTTCCCCTATCCCTCCGGGGCAGGGCTTCACGTCGGGCACCCAGAGGGATACACCGCCACGGATATATACTGTAGATTCTTAAGGATGAAGGGCTACGCTGTCCTTCATCCTATGGGATTCGATTCATTCGGACTTCCGGCGGAGAACTACGCAATAAAGACCGGCACCCATCCAGAGATAACCACCAAGAGCAACATCGATAACTTCAGGGAGCAGATAAAGTCCCTGGGATTCTCCTACGACTGGGACAGGGAGGTATCGACCCATACACCTGATTACTATCGCTGGACCCAGTGGATATTCCTGAAGCTATTCGAGAAGGGCCTGGCCTATGAGTCCGAGACCCCTATCAACTGGTGTCCCTCATGTCTGACAGGACTAGCCAACGAGGAGGTCAAGGAGGGGCGTTGCGAGAGGTGCGGGGCTCAGGTGGAGAGGAAGAACCTTCGCCAGTGGATCCTCAGGATAACCGCCTACGCCGAGAGACTTTTGCAGGACATCGACAAGGTGGAGTGGCCTGAGGCGATAAAGGCTATGCAGAGAAACTGGATAGGCAAGAGCACCGGTGCGGAGGTGGCTTTCTCCTTAGAGGGAGGCCATGGGGACCTCAGGGTCTACACCACCAGGCCCGATACCCTTTTCGGCGCGACCTACATGGTCCTAGCGCCGGAGCATCCCTTGGTGGACGTCATAACCACCGACGAACAGCGGGAAGAGGTCGCCAACTACATAAGACAGGCGTCCCTCAAGTCGGACCTCGAGAGGACCGAGCTGAACAAGGACAAGACCGGGGCCTTCACCGGGGCCTACGCCATAAACCCCATGAACGGCGAGAGGGTTCCGGTTTGGATATCCGACTATATCCTCATATCCTACGGTACCGGGGCCATTATGGCCGTTCCCGCCCACGATCAGAGGGACTGGGAGTTCGCTAAGAAGTTTGACCTTCCCATAATCGAGGTGCTTCATGGTGGGGATGTCTCTACGGAGGCGTTCACCGGAGACGGTCCTCACGTGAACTCGGGCTTTCTGGACGGTATGGGCAAGGAGGAGGCCATAGAGGCCACTATCCAGTGGCTGGAGGAGCGGGGCAAGGGCAACAGGGCCATAAACTACAAGCTCCGTGACTGGGTCTTCTCAAGACAGAGGTACTGGGGAGAGCCCATCCCCTTGGTCCACTGCGAGAAGTGCGGCATAGTGCCGGTGCCCGAGGACCAGCTTCCTCTCCTGTTGCCCGAGGTGGAGAGCTACGTCCCCACAGGAACCGGAGAGTCCCCTCTGGCCGCTATAGAGTCGTGGGTCAACACCACCTGCCCCTGCTGCGGCGGTAAGGGCAAGAGGGAGACCAACACCATGCCCCAGTGGGCTGGATCCTGCTGGTATTACCTCCGGTATCTGGATCCCAAAAACGACAGGGAGTTCGTCGGCCAGGACAAGGTTGACTACTGGATGCCCGTGGACCTCTACGTGGGAGGTGCGGAGCACGCTGTGCTTCACCTGCTCTACGCCCGGTTCTGGCATAAGGTGCTTTTCGATATCGGAGTGGTGAACACCGACGAGCCCTTCCAGAGGCTGGTCAACCAGGGGATGATAACCTCCTACGCCTATCAGAGGAAGGACAAGTCCCTGGTGGCCATGGATCAGGTCACAGAGGTCGGTCCCGATTCTTTCGTCGAGACGGCAACAGGGGAGCCCCTCGAGAGGGTCGTGGCGAAGATGTCCAAGTCCCTTAAAAACGTCATAAACCCCGACGACATAATAAAGAACTACGGCGCCGATTCTATGAGGATGTACGAGATGTTCATGGGGCCCCTCCAGATGTCCAAGCCCTGGTCCACCCAGGGGCTTATAGGAGTTCACCGATTCCTGGAGAGGCTGTGGCGTCTGATGGACAGGCCTATGGTGGACGACGTTCCCCCTGTTGAGCTGGCCCGGAGTCTCCACAAGACCATAAAGAAGGTCTCCGAGGACACCGATTCTCTGAACTTCAACACCGCCATAGCTCAGATGATGGTGTTCGTAAACGAATGCTACAAGCACGATCTGGTGTATAGATCGCTGATAGAGCCTTTCGTCCTCTGTCTCTGCCCCTACGCTCCCCATATGGCGGAGGAGCTGTGGGAGAGGCTGGGCAAGACCAGCTGCGCTTCTCTGGAGGCGTGGCCTGAGTACGATCCCGATATGACCGTCGACGACGAGATCACCGTGACGATCCAGATAAACGGCAAGGTCAGGGAGAAGGTCCAGGTGTCCCCCGACATATCCAAGGAGGATCTTGAGAAAATCGCGATGGAGCATCCTGGCATAGTCAAGCGCCTAGAGGGAGTGACCTTGCTTAAGGTCATAGTGGTCCCTGGCCGCCTGGTCAACCTGGTGGTGAAGTAGTCGGTGCCCCATCTGGTTATCGTGAGCGCCGCTGAGTCCTCTCAGCGGCGTCTCCTTTCCGAGGCGGTCTCCGACTGCCGTTCCAGAGGCTATGAGGTCAGGGAGGGGCAGGTCTGGAGCAACTGGTCCGAGCTTCTGTCCGATTCTATGTCCACGGGGCTTTTCTCCTCTAAAATAGCCAGGATAGTGGAGGACCCTGCTTCACTAGGGGCCTTCCCCCAGCCCTATGTCGGTTCACTGGATGGCCCTGATAGCGACGTCAGGCTGATACTCGTTTACGGGGGAAACCATAAAAAGTTCCTCTGCAAGGAGGTTGTGGCCAGCTCCACACTTATGGAGGGAGAGACCATACCTTTTTGGCCGTCAAAGAGGATTTCATGGTTGATGGGCAAGGCCAGTTCTTGTGGGATAGACCTATCCTATGACGGGGCTTCGACTATGGTCGAGTGGATAGAGGACGGGGAGGAACTTCTGTCGGTCCTGAATACCCTCGGCAGGATTGCGGATGGAGCGCCGGTCGATCTGCCCATGGTCAAGGATATGGTCCTGAACCAACAGGGGCGGGCTATGCTCACACTGCTGGACGGGTTTTGCTCCAGAAGGGCCGGAATGTGCATTCAGAGCTTGAGGGAGCTTGGGGACACAGGAGAGCTTATACCTGTGCTGTCGGCGTTGCACAAGAGGATTCGATTTTCGTTTTTTTTGAGAAAATACGGCAAGGATAACGGAGTGGAGAAAGCCATGGGTATGACCCCATATCAGGCCAGGCAGGCTTGGGAGGGGGCCGGGCTTTACGAGTTAAGCGAGCTTTGCGATCTGATGGCTGGGGTTATCTGTCTCTCTATGGCCGAAAGGTCCGGGGCCGGAGAGGGATGGATAGGCCTGGAGAGACTGTTGCTTCCCAGGCTTTAGACAAAAAAAACGAGAGGTGCGTCGCCGCATCCTCTCGGTGGTCCTCCATAGGAGGTTATTTCGCTAGGCCTTGGCTGTGGCCAGTCCCTTGACCTTTGCGGCCAGGTTGGACTTGCGGCGGGCAGCGGTGTTCTTGTGTACCACGCCTTTGACTACGGCCTTGTCCAGCACGGACTGGGCCATGTCGAGCCTTTTTGCGGCCAGCTCGGTATCTCCTGCCGCTACGGACTCGATAACCCTCTTGGCTGCGGTTTTGCAACGGCTCTTCCAGTAGCGGTTGTAAAGACGGTTCTTCTCCGAAGTACGGACTCGCCTCTTTGCGGACTGTTTGTTGGGCATCCTTGATTCACCTCCTTGAAAAAATCGTGGTATATTCTAACACGCTCGTCGTGTCGAGAGCCATAGGCTATGCTTCGGGCGCAATACAAGATTGTATCAGAAAATGACGGTGATTGCATGACCGATTTATTTGGGCCTGATGGCCTTTTTTGTTCCAAACTGAATGGATTTGAGCACAGACCGCAACAGGAGGTCCTAGCCGAGGCGGTCAGGGAGGGGTTAAACTCCGGTGGAGGCCATCTTCTGGTCGCCGAGGCTCCGACAGGGGTCGGCAAAACTTTCGCGTTCTTAGCTCCCGCTATAGAGTGGGTCGTAAAAGAGGGAGGGGCTGTGCTTGTGCTTACCTCGAGCATTCCCCTTCAGGAACAGCTTATATCAAAGGATCTGCCCACTCTGTCCGATGTCATGGGAATCCCTATTTCCTTCGGTCTTCTGAAGGGGAGGGGTAACTACGCCTGTCTCAGGAAGGCCTTTGAGCTTGGGGAGGACGGATTTTTATCCTTCAACGACGGGGGGGAGGCCTCTGAGACCATCACAGCGTGGTTGGCCCTGACCGATGAGGGCGATCTTTCAGAGATTCCCCTTCCGCCGGGCCATCCTGCGGTGGAGCGCATCGCCGGGAGCTTCAACGGATGTCTCGGCAGCAGATGTCCCTACAGAGATCGATGTTTTATACAAAAAGGGCTGAGAAATGCCTCCAGGTGGCAGGTCGTGGTCGCAAACTATCACCTTTTTTTCGCCTACTCTATGGGAAGAGGAGGCTCTTTTCCCGTCCCTGTCAGGGCCATTTTCTGTGACGAGGCTCACAGGATGTCCGAGGCCCTGTCGTCTGTATCTACCAGATCAGCCAGGAGGGACGATTGGCTTAGACAGTTGCGGAGGGTTCCGCCTCCCAGGCTGGACCAATCGGCATGTGGGGCGGTCGGTTACGACCCAGAAGTATATGGGTCTGCCATAAAGAGCGTCTCAGAGTTGGCCAAGGGTTTTTTCGACAGGCTGGACAGCCTAGGTCCAAAGGGAGGTATATTCACCGATCCTCCTGAGCCCCTGGTCAGAGACGGTGCCTGTCTTATAGAGGGCCTGAGCCCGATTCTGTCCATGGGGAGAAAGGTCGATAGCTATATATCCGATATGGGTCCAGCGGGCGAGGACGTTGCCAGGGACAACGGAGAGTATCTCGCTTGGACTCAGATGCTGGGTGAGATGGCAGATTCTCTGAGATGGTGTCTGGACGTGTCGGACTATCCAAGGTGGGCCTACTGGAGGGAAGAAGGGGCTTTGTTCAGCTCCCCAAGCTGGTGCGGCGATATTCTACCGTCCGCCTTCGCAGGTTCGGAGGGAGATTCCCCTGTGATTATAGCCCTTTCCGCCACCATGGCGGTGGACGGGAAAATGGATTATTGGATCGGAGAGACTGGCCTGGTTCCAGATAGGACTTTGTTGCTTGACTCTCCCTTCGACCTGAAAAAACAGATGGATATCTCCGTGGTGGATCTGGACCTGGCTGTCACAGACGAAAGATACGACGATCGGGTATGTCGGGTCGTAAGGAAGCTATGTCGGGACAACGGCGGAAGGAGTTTAGTGCTTTTGAGCTCCACCAGGCTACTCAGGAGGGTTGGAAGTTACCTTAAAAAACACGACGACGGATATGTTACCCTGGTACAGGGGGAGTTACCTCGTTCCGAGCTTCTTCGTCTCTTCAGGGAGGACGCCTCGTCGGTGTTGGTGGGGACAGTCTCATTCAGGGAGGGAGTGGACGTCCCGGGGGACTCACTCACTCAGGTGATAGTGGACAGGATTCCCTTTCCCCATCCTGACGACCCGGTACAGATAGCCAGAAGGGACCTGGAGGGGCGATCCAGTTTTATGAAATCGGTGTTGCCAAGCGCGAAAATGAGCCTTCGCCAATCGGTTGGGAGGCTCATCAGGTCCGGTTCCGACAGGGGTAAGGTGGTAATCCTGGACGGGCGGGTCCTATCCAAAAAAAACTGGCGGATTCTGGATAGTCTTCCTGAAGTTTCGGTTAGACGTATTCGAGTTGTGGACAGGGTTGTTGCTCACATTGACGGAGTGTGATATATTGTCCAGGCTGGCTTTGAAAAGTGTCGTAGTACACTCTAGCGACCTTGGTCGCAATGAGTTGACAGGGTCTTGTCCTTGTTTTTTCATTAGATAGCAGGAGGTGTAGCAATGAAGCAGACGTTTCAGCCCCACAACAGACCTAGAAAGAGAAAGATGGGTTTCCTTGCCCGTTCCAGCTCCCCAAGTGGCCGTCGTATCCTGGCAAACCGCAGAGCCAAGGGACGTAAACGCCTGGCAGTGTAACCCGGAAGCGTTGATTTTTCCGTATCCACCCTCGTTGCGCCTCAGGAGGGGATGGGAGTTTGACGCTGTATTCCGCACCGGCGGTCGTCATAAAGGTTCGCTGGTGCGGTTGTTGTTTATTCCGGCCCCGGACGGTGACACTCGTTTCGGTGTGGTGGTGGGCAAAAGACAGGGGAATGCCTGTGTCCGCAGCCGCGGAAGGCGGGTGCTTCGGGAGGCAGCCCGTAGGCTGGCTCCCTGGGTTTGTCCTGGATTTTGGATCGTGCTAAGCCTGAGTCACAGGGGCCTCACCGCCAACGGAAGGGACGTCTATAGTGATATGGCTTCCTTGATGAATCGGTTTGGTTTCCTCGACGACAACTGGCCCGGTCCTTCCTGGTGAACGTATGAGGCGCTTGGTTATCTGGGCCATTAGGGGATACCAGGTTCTGGTATCCCCTTTTTTAGGTAAAAATTGTCGCTTCTTGCCCACCTGTTCTCAGTACGCTATAGAGGCTGTTGAACGTTTTGGGGTCTGTCGTGGTGGTTGGTTAACCATCTGTAGATTGATAAAATGCGGCCCTTGGCATCCTGGTGGATATGATCCAGTGCCCCTTAGTGACGATGAGAGACAGATAAGGACCTAACGCCCTAGGGCGTAGAATATCTTACTGGTGGGGTTGGTCCTCGCCTTAGAGAAAGTAGAGTGAGAGTTTTGTGGGAAGCAGCTAGCAACGCTATGTACAGCCTTATGTCGGCCATTCACGGTTTTGTAGGTTCTTGGGGGTTAGCCATTATCGTATTGACCCTTCTGGTGAGGCTTGCCCTTCACCCCCTTAATCATAAGCAGCTCGTGAGTATGCAGAAGATGCAGAAGCTTCAGCCTCGGTTGAAGATGCTTCAGGAGAAGTATAAAGACGATAAAGAAGGGCTCAGCAGAGAGACCATGGCTCTCTATAAGGAGAACAAGGTAAACCCAGCCGCGGGGTGTCTTCCTCTCCTGGTTCAGCTTCCTATACTGATACTTCTTTTCAGGGTCCTTATGAACTCGAACTTTGGGGGAGCCTCCTTCTTGGGCGTGACCCTCGAGGGATCGGTCCTGTCCACCATGGCATCCGCCCTTGGTATGGTCACGGAGGAGGGAGTGCAGGTCGGATTTACCGCGGTGCTCAAGGGCATAGCGTCAAATCCTGGAGGATTGGCTTCCTTCGGGATCTACGGTCCTAACCTCCTTTTGCTTGGGCTTATCATATTTGTGACTTGGTATCAGCAGAAGATGAGCTCCACCGGCAACCCTCAGATGGCCATGATGAACTACTTTATGCCTCTTTTCATGGGGTTCATCTGCCTCAGCCTTCCCGGCGGTGTGATGCTCTATTGGGGGGTCTCCTCCTTTATCGGCGTGGCTCAGCAGTGGTGGGTCGTCCATAAGGTGTCCACCGAGGAGAAGCCCACTCTTTACAAGGAAAATCCCCTGAAAAAAGGCGATCATTAGGTCTTGAAGGGAGTTGTTCGTTTTGAAGGATCAGAAGGTTGTCCTGGAGGTAAAGACTGAGAGCGAGGCTCGCTATCAGGTGGCCAGATCCTGGGGAGTGCCTCCCGATAGCCTCGTGGTAAAGGTTCTGGACGAGGAGAAGGCCTTTTTTGGGCTCTTCGGGAGAAGGCTTCGGGTCGAGGTCAAGATGATATGCGACCCTGTTGAAGAGGCCGACTCGCCTGTGGAGCAGGATATACCCGAACCAGAGGCTTCGCAAAAAGCCCTGTCCGATGAGGGAGGATCTTCCACCCAGGAGGATCTTATAAAGGAACTCCTGTCCCGAATGGACCTGGATCTCACTGTTGAAAAAGGAGATGGGTCGGGAGTCAATATCTCTGGTCCCGATGCCGCTATCGCCATAGGCAAGCACGGGGATACCATAAAGGCCCTGGAGTACCTGGCGAACCTGATGTCAAGGCAGTCATCCGGGGGGAAGGTCAGGCTTGACAGCGACGGATACAGGGAGAGAAGGGAGGTCTCTCTTCAGCGGCTGGCCAACTCCGCCGCAAGGGACGTCCTTAACTCGGGAAAAACCGTCTACCTCGAGCCTATGACGAGCTGGGAGAGACGGATAATTCATATGGCTCTCAAGGACAGAAAAGACGTCGAGACCCACTCCATCGGCGTAGACCCCGATCGAAAAGTGGCGGTCAGGCTAACCAGTCAGGGCAAAAAGAGACATCGCTCAAGGAACATCAGATGAGGCCGATCCTTTTCCACTTGGGATCCGTACCGGTCCACAGCTATTACCTGCTGTGGACCGCTGGTTTATGGGTGGCCCTTTTTTGGACCAGGTCCAGAGCTGAGAGGCTTTATATGGTGGATCCCGATAGGCTTCACTCTATCCTGGTCGGGAGCTTTTTGGCCATGTTATTGGGGGCTAGGATCGGCGGCTACTTCGACAACTGGTCGGTTTACGCCGACGACCCTTCGAGACTTTTAAACCTCTTGGAGGGGGGGATGTCCTCCCTTCCCGCTGCCATCAGCTGTGGACTTGCAGGGGTGTGGCTCTGTCGTAAGAGGGGAATTGAGGTATGGCGACTGGCGGATGCCGCCTCCATACCTACCATGGCCTGTATAACCATAGGGAGGTGGGGGTGTTTTCTTAACGGATGTTGCCATGGAGGTGTGACTTCCTGTGCCCTGGGAGTCCAGTTTCCAGGGATGGCCGCTCCAGTCCATCCGACCCAGCTTTACTACTCCGCGGGGGCCTTTTCCATAGGCATGTTCCTTTGGTTTATAGAGAGAAGGATCGGTACCAGCGATAGACGATCCCCTGTGGCCGTGCTTTGGCCGATATTGATGGTGCTTTACGGCGCGGAGAGGGCTCTGGTGGACATCCTCAGGGAGGGAGACAGGATAGGCCCTTTTAAATTGGGGCAGGCTCTGGGGATTGCTGTGGCTATTGCAGGCATGGTTTGGCTTTTTAGGTCGATCTCTATTCTTAGGTCAAACTGCTATAGTCAGGCTAGGTAAAATTTACGATGTCAGGAGCCCTTCCGTGGTGTAAAGTAAAACAAAACACAGGGAGGTGTATGTAAATGATATTTAAGTCTAAAAAAATAGTAGTGGTGTTCGCGATGGCGTTTGTGCTGGCACTGAGCCAGTTCGCCTGGGCCCAGGACGTCTATACCGGCAATCCTGTGGCGTCCCTATTTGAGAAGGCAGCTCCGGCCGTGGTCAACATAGACACCGAGGCCATGGTAAGAAGGAACGTATCTCCTTTCGGAAACGATCCATTCTTCAGAGAGTTCTTTGGCGATAGGATGAAGGAATTTTCCAGGATGGTGCCCATGAGGGGCAGCGGCTCCGGTTTTATCGTCAGCAAGGACGGTAAGATATTGACCAACAATCACGTGGTCTCCGATGCGGACAAGATCACCGTGACCCTGTCCGACGGAAGGACCTTCGATGCCTCCGTGGTCGGCAAAGATCCTACTTTCGATCTGGCTGTGCTGAAGATAGATGCCTCGGAACTTCCGGTTCTCGAGCTCGGGGATTCGGACAAGGTGAAGGTTGGGGAGTGGGCTGTGGCGATAGGAAACCCCCTTGGTCTGGAGCATTCGGTAACGGTCGGTGTTATCTCCGCTAAAAACAGGAGTATTAACGCTAAAAACTTCAACTTCGACGGGTTCCTACAGACGGATGCGGCGATAAACCCCGGAAACAGTGGAGGTCCCCTCCTTGGCCTTGACGGAAAGGTCATGGGCATAAACACCGCTATAATTCCCTACGCCCAGGGGATAGGCTTTGCCATACCGATAAACATGGCTAAACAGGTCATGGACGACATAGTTACCTACGGCAAGGTCAGAAGGGGATGGCTTGGGGTTTACGTCCAGCCGGTGACGGAGGACTTCGCCAAGGCCTACGGCCTCAAGGGAACTGAGGGCGCTCTTGTGAGCGACGTCATTCCCGACTCTCCTGCGGCAAAGGCTGGGCTCCAAAGAGGCGATGTCATAATGTCCATAGCTGGCAAAGAGGTCAAGAACCACCAGGATTTTGTCATGAAAGTCAGACACCATATGGCGGGAGAGAAGGTCTCTCTCGATGTCGTCAGGAGGTCCGAGGCGAAGAAGATAGATGTGGTTCTGGCCGAGGTTGACGACACTGTGGCCTTCGGTTCCGCCGAATCCGGTCAGGTCGACCGTCTTGGCGTCAAGGTAGCTAAGGTCACAGGGGAGCTTAGAGGAAAATACGAGCTTTCCTCCGACGATGGAGTGGTGGTCCTTTCTGTGGACGAGGGATCATACGCGGCCAGAGCCGGGATCAAGGAGGGCGACGTTATATTGGAGGCCAACGGCGTTTCCCTCTCCTCCGCCTCCGATCTCGCTAAGGCCATAAAAAAAGGAGATTCTGCAGTGCTGCTGGTGAAGAGGGACGGAAGGACTTCCTTCCTGTCAATTCCTCTCAACTAGCCCAATACAAAGAGGGGCCACGAACATCGTTCGGGGCCCCTCTTTTATAGTTTATATCAGCTCGCTGCACTGTACCTTGTAGCCTACGCCTCTGACCGTCACGACGATCGAGTCCATCTTGTGCTCCCTGAGTTTGTCCCTGAGGTACTTTATGTGTACGTCCACCACGTTGCTGGTTCCGTCGTACTCTTTCTGCCATACCTCGGTGATGATCCTCTCCCTGGAGAACACCTGGTTGTCGTGCTTCATGAGGAGCTCAAGAATGTCGAACTCCCTCCGCCTCAGAGGGACGATGGCTCCATCTATGCGGCACTCTCTGGCGATGGGGTCCAGTATCAGCCTACCGCAGGTCAGAAGAGGCCTGTGGCTTTGGGCGCTGCGGCGGATAAGGGAGTGAACCCTGGAGATTATCTCCCTGCTGTCGCATGGAGCTCCTACGTAGTCGTCGGCCCCTCTGTCGAACATCTCGACGAGATCCTCAACGGTCTTCTTGCTTGAGATTATCATTATGGGAAGTCCCATACCACTCTCTTTGTTGAAGCTGAGAAGGTCCATGCCACAGCTGTCCTGCTCGTCCTTCCTGTCTATTATGACGCAGTCGTACTTATTGGACTTGAGCATCTCCAGTCCTTCCTGTGGGTCGCTTATCCTGACTACTGTGAACTCTCTGGATAGATCCCCAAAAAGGTTCTGGTTTTCTCCTGTGTTTACCGTATCCTTATCCCCTATCATTAGAATTCTCACTAGTACCACCCCTGGTAAAAGATTGTATTTCATCGGTGTATCTCACCGTTTACATGTATTAAAACACAACCACACTGTTCTGTCGATAGTGAAACAGGATTTTTTTTAGTTTTTTTCTGGTTCTTTTTTTGTCTTGTTGTGGATATCATGCTTTGATGGTAGAATATCCGCGACCTGGTTCTAGGTTCAGCCATTTGGGGCTTTTCTTGGATTCAGGATTTTGGCTTATATGCCGGATACAGAGGTGCGTAAATGCTTACTAAAGAAGAGAAGAGCGTAATAATCGAGGGTTATCATACCCACGGTAGCGACACTGGTTCCCCGGAGGTCCAGATCGCCATACTCACCAAGAGGATCAGGGATCTGACCGAGCATCTTAAGGTCCACAAGCACGACTACCACTCCAAGAAGGGGCTTCTGACCATGGTCGGCCGTCGTCGTAAGATGCTTCGCTACATAAGGGAGAAGGATTTCAATCGCTATAAGAGCCTTATCGAGAGGCTTGAGCTCAGGCATTAGTTTGGGATTTAGTGGGGGCGGATTTTATCCGTCCCCACTCTTTTTTAGATGCTTTTGTGGTATGCTTAGCCTCATCAAAAGGGATAGAAAGAAGAGGAGGATTCACCTAATGAAGAAGACCTACAGTGTAACTATAGGATCGCAGGAGATGGTCTTTGAGACCGGCAAGGTAGCGAAGCAGGCTTCCGGTGCCATCTGGGCCAGCCAGGGCGATACAGTAGTCCTTACCACCGCGTGTATGACGGAAAAACCCAGAGAGGGACTGGATTTTTTTCCCCTTCTGGTGGACTTCGAGGAGCGTTTTTACTCGGCGGGAAAGATACCGGGTGGTTTCATAAAGAGGGAAGGTCGTCCATCTCAGACCGCGACCCTGAGCGCCAGGGTCATAGATCGTTCCATAAGGTCGCTTTTCGAGGATTGGATGCGTAACGATGTTCACGTTGTAGCGACGGTTCTGTCTGTTGACCAGCTTAACGCTCCCAATATCCTGGCCATAAACGCCGCCTCTGCGGCTCTCACCATATCGGATATTCCTTGGGGAGGCCCGGTGGGAGCGGTCAGGATGGGGCTCATAGACGGTGAGCTTGTGGTGAACCCAACCGAGGACCAGATGTTGAACAGCTCTCTTGAGCTTGTGGTGAGCGGCCACGCCGACGGTATCACCATGGTGGAGTCCGGTTCAAAGGAGGTCTCCGAGGATATTCTGGTCGACGCAATCGAGATGGCCCATCATGAGATAAAGAAGATCGTCGCCCTTCAGCTTCAGATGAGGGATGAGATAGGGCGTCCCAAGGCGATAATAGAGCCTCCTCAGGTATTACCCGAGATCGACCAATGGATAGAGGCAAACCTCAAGGACGATATAGGACGGGCCGTCATGATCCACGATAAGAAGGAGAGAGGGGTGGCCATCCGCGGGATAGAGTCAAGGGCAAAGGACCACTTTGCCGATACCTATCCAGACAAAGGGTGGTACATCTCTAACACGGTCGAGCATTGGGTCAAGACTATGATGAGGACCATAACAGTCAAGGAGAAGAGGAGGGCTGACGGCAGAAAGACCGACGAGCTTAGGTCGGTTTCCTGCGAGGTCGACGTCCTGCCAAGGGTGCATGGCTCCGCTATCTTCACCAGAGGCGAGACCCAGGCCCTTGCCACAGCCACGTTGGGGATGTTGGGCGAGGACGATCAGCTGATAGACGGTCTTAAGCACGATGAACCAAACAAGAGCTTCCTGCTCCACTATAACTTCCCCCCGTTCTCCGTCGGAGAGGTTCGTCCCATGAGGGGACCTGGAAGGCGCGAGATCGGTCACGGGGCGCTTGCTGAGAGGGCTCTTTTCCCCGTCATGCCGAAGGAGGACGCTTTCCCCTACGTCACCAGGGTTGTCTCCGATATCCTTGAGTCTAACGGCTCAAGCTCTCAGGCCTCGGTCTGCGGAGGAAGCCTCGCTCTTATGAGCGCAGGAGTACCCATAGAGAGACACGTGGCTGGAATCGCCATGGGGCTGATCAAGGAAGGGGACGATGTGGTCGTCCTCACCGATATTCAGGGGCTGGAGGATCACTACGGCGACATGGACTTTAAGGTCGCAGGGACCAGGGAGGGCGTCACGGCCCTTCAGATGGACAACAAGGCCGGTGGCATAACCAGGGCCATACTTGAGCAGGCTCTATCCCAGGCTAAAAACGCCAGAATGGCAATACTTGACGTGATGGAGGAGGCCATTTCGGAGCCGAGGGACCTCTCTCCCAACGCCCCAAGGATGCATACGATGACCATCAACGTGGACAAGATAAGGGACGTCATAGGACCCGGCGGCAAGGTCATCAGGGGAATAACCCAGGAGACTGGTGCAAAAGTAAACATAGACGACAGCGGCCAGGTTCTCGTGGCTGGACCCACTCAGGAGAACGTCGATGCTGCCATAAAGATGATCAGCGACATAGTTCGCGAGGTCCAGGCGGGAGAGGTGTTCCTCGGCAAGGTCACAAGGCTGATGGCTTTCGGTACCTTCGTAGAGGTGCTGCCAGGTAAGGAAGGACTTCTTCACGTCAGCGAGATAAGTACCCACAGGGTTGGGAAGGTTGAGGATGTCTTCAAGCCTGGGGATCAGGTTTTGGTTATGGTCAGAGAGATAGACGATATGGGCAGGATCAATCTGACCAGGAAGAAGATCCTAGCCGACGAGGCCAAGGTTAAAGAGGCCGGTCTTGAGGAGTGCCTTCCGTTCGAGGCAGAGAGGGATACCTTCATAGGGACCCTTCCCCCTGCTCCTCCCGCTGGAGCGGACGGACCGAGAAGGCGTCCTGGCGGTGACGATCGTCGCAGGAGCGGCAGTGGCGACGGTGGGAGAGGCAGGAGATAGCGTTTGAATATTTTCGTCCCCGTCGTAAGGGAAGGGGAAGCCAAAAGGCTTCCCCTTCCTCGCTATGAGACGGATGGCTCCGCTGGAATGGATTTAATAGCGTCAGAGGCAGTTACCATAGACCCCGGTCGCTGCGAGGCCGTCCCTACCGGTCTAAAGATATCGGTCCCAATCGGCTTTGAGGCCCAGATAAGGCCCAGGAGCGGTCTGGCTCTTAAAAAATCCATCGTGGTCCCTAACTCGCCTGGGACCATAGACTCGGATTACAGGGGAGAGGTCAAGGTCATATTGATGAACCTTGGGAATCAGCCCTTTGTCGTGTCGCCGGGCGATAGGATAGCCCAGATGGTCCTAACCTCGGTCGCGAGGGTCCAGTGGGAAGAGGTCTGTTCCCTGGACGTCACAGAGAGGGGAGAGGGCGGCTTTGGTAGCACCGGTGTCTCCCCTAGTCGTGGGTAAATTTTACAGGATTGTGTACGCGGCCTGTGGCCGTGGATCTGTTAGGAGGTATAGCTGATATGTATCGTTTTTCTGGTGCAGACGGTCAGGTAATTGAATCGGAGCCCTTATCGGTCATCGACGTCCTCAAGTCCTTCAAGCAGGATAAGGGGGCCCTTGCCGGTTTTGTTAACGGACAGGAAATGGATCTCGACGTGATCCTTTCCTCCGATTCGGAGGTCCAGCCTATAACCGCCGATTCGAAGGAGGGGCTGGATATAATCAGGCATTCCACCGCCCACCTCATGGCCCAGGCTGTGACAAGGCTTTTCCCCGGATCGGTCGTGGCCATAGGTCCCGTTATAAAGGACGGATTTTACTACGACATAGAGTTCAAGGAGCCCATATCTGAGTCGGTATTGCCAGAGGTAGAGAAAGAGATGAGGCGGATCGTCAAAAAGGGTATCCCTATAGAGAGAAAAAGCATCTCCAGGGCCGACGCCATAGCCCTTTTCACCGAGAGAAAGGACCCCTACAAGGTAGAGATACTTGAGGGAATAGGGGACGACTTCGTCAACGTCTATTGGCAGGATGAGTACGTCGACCTTTGCCGTGGACCTCACGCCTCTAACACCAGATATCTGAAGTTCTTCAAGCTCCTCTCCCTGGCCGGCGCCTACTGGAGGGGAGATGAGAATAACATCATGCTAACCAGAATATACGGGACCGCCTTCGCCTCCCAAGAGGATCTGGATGACCACCTCAACAGGATAGAGGAGGCCAAAAAGAGAGACCACCGCAAGATTGGCAAGGAACTGGGTATTTTCTCCCTTCACAAAGAGGGACCTGGATTCCCATTCTTCCACCCCAAGGGCATGGTGGTCATAAATACCCTTGTGGACTTTTGGAGAAAAATACATCGTGAAAACGGCTACGATGAGATAAAGACCCCTCTTATACTCAACAGGGACCTGTGGATTCAGTCCGGTCATTGGGATCACTATAGGGACAACATGTACTTTACCGAGATAGACGAACAGCCCTACGCTATTAAGCCCATGAACTGCCCAGGGGGAATTATGGTGTACAAGTCGGATCTCCACAGCTACAGGGATCTTCCTCTGAGGCTCGGGGAGCTGGGCACGGTGCACCGTCACGAGAAGTCCGGCGTCCTTCATGGCCTGATGAGGGTTAGGTGCTTCACCCAGGACGACGCCCACCACTATTGTACCCCCGACCAGATAAAGGATGAGGTCTCCCTCATCATGGACATGGTCGACTATATCTACTCGGACGTCTTCGGGTTCAAATATCACATAGAGCTCTCCACCAGGCCGGAGAACTCCATGGGATCGGACGAACTTTGGACCTTGGCCGAGGACTCCCTGAGGGAGGTCCTTGAGAAAAGAGGGGTCAAATATATCCTGAACCCAGGGGATGGGGCCTTCTACGGACCTAAGATAGACTTTCATTTGGAGGACTGTATCGGTCGGACCTGGCAGTGTGGCACGATACAGCTTGATTTCCAGATGCCCGAGAAGTTCGACGTTACCTACATAGGTGTAGACGGAAAGGAACATAGGCCTGCTATGCTTCACAGGACAATCCTGGGAAGCCTTGAGAGGTTCCTGGGGATACTGATAGAGCACTACGCCGGGGCCTTCCCCTTCTGGATTGCTCCTGTGCAGATGAAGATCCTGGCGGTTGGTGAGGACCATCTCGGCTACTCCAGGGAGCTTCTTTCCAGCCTTAAAAAAGCGGGCTATCGCGTAGAGCTCGATGCCAGGGACGAAAAACTGGGCAAGAAGATCAGGGACGCACAGATGGAGAAGGTTCCCTTTATGCTGGTGGTAGGGGACAAAGAGGTAGAGGATCGATCAGTAGCGGTCAGGGACAGATCCCAAGGGGACCTTGGCTCGATGTCCTTCGATGCTCTCCTGTCACATCTGAAGGGGCAATTCAGCCCGCTTTAGGTGACAACGGCTATTTGTGGACGTTGTCTTAATTGCGCGATTTTTGGCTCTCGTTAGCAGCTGTGGTATTATCGTGTTACAGCACCTTGTGCTGTTTTTGACGATAACAACGGGAGGTGTCTCATGAGAAAGAATTTAACATTGTTTATCGCGATAATATTGTGCCTGGTGTCTTTCTCCACTGCTGCTCTAGCTACTGAAGTTGTCGTCTATGGTCTTGAGGCCATGCCACTTTGTGGGCTGGTCGACGGTAAACCCGCAGGGGTTACCGTCGAGATTTTACAGGAGGCAACCAAACATGGGGCGCCGGATTTCGTGTTTAAGATGGACGTGCCATGGATCAGGGCTCAGAAGCTGGTTCAAGAACAGGCTGCTGAGCTTAACGGCATAATACCGTTTTCCCGTTCTGCTCAGAGGGACGCGTCCTTTAAGTGGGTAGGCGAGCTTATACAGACACAGTTCCGCCTGTATTCGTTTGGTCGAAAAGCTCCGGTTAGCTCCGTAGAGGAGGCTAAGGATGTCTCTATCGGGGTCGTGCGCGGTCACGCTATAATACCCCTCCTCGAAAAACAGGGTATAACTAAGCTTGATCTCGCCCCCAACGCCGGCGTAAACGCCCAGAAGCTTATGGGTAAGAGGGTAGATACCATCGCCGACTCGGATTTCATCGCCCTATATAATTGGAAGATGATAGGAGGAAATTCCTCGGAGCTTCAGGAAGGCCTTGCTATCGGAGATCCCACCAGGGTCTACTTTGCCGCTGGGCTTCATTTCCCGGACGACGTGGCGAAAAGCATCGCCGACGCCCTGGAGGAGATGCGCTCCGACGGAAAGATGAAGGAAATTTTGGATAGGTGGAAATAGAGCGCCCTCTCAAGGAGCCTCTTGCGGTATGGCCCTTTTTCTGGTATAGTTCTGCGAGTCTCAGAACGAAGAAGGGCATTCCCTCACCTGGCGACGCTTGCGCAGTTGTCTGGTCACTGGACGGTATTTGAATATCCTTGTTTTAAGGGTTTCTTATCGTATAGTAGGGGATCGGTCTTCCGATCCCCTTTTTACGTGGGATTGTGGCGAGGTGGCGAAGAGAGACAGGCAATCTCGATCGTGAGATTTATATTTATTTAGAAGGGATCGGTGAACCGTTATAGCTAAGAAGCTTCCTGACGAGCCGAGAGTCAACGAAGAGATAACAGTGAAGGACGTCCTGTTGATAGACGATCAAGGGGTTAAGGTCGGGGTCATCCCGACGGAACAGGCTCTTGAGCTGGCGACATCCAAAGAGCTCGACCTTGTCGAGGTGGCTCCAGGGGCAACACCCCCTGTGTGCCGGATTCTGGATTACGGAAAGTTCCGTTATCAGCAGCAGAAGAAGGAAAAGGACGCCCGAAAGAAGCAGAAGACCCAGACTCTCAAGGAAATGAAGATGCGTCCAAAGATCGATGAACACGACTATAACTTCAAGACCAAGGCCATCAGAGGTTTCCTGGCGAACGGCCACAGAGTCAAGGTCTCGATATTCTTCAGGGGCAGAGAGATGGCTTTCCTTGACAGAGGTAAAGAGGTCCTTGATAGGGTCGCCAAGGATTGCGATGATCTTGGCAAGTCCGAGGGCTTTCCCAGGATGGAGGGGCGCTTCATGAGGATGATGCTCACCCCTATCGCCCCCAAAAGTGGTTCCAAGTCTTCCGATCTAGACGACTCGGAGGATTAGTTATAAAGGATTTCTAAAAGCTAAGGAGGAACTTTTATGCCTAAGATGAAGACCCACTCCGGTGCAAAGAAGCGTTTTTCCTTCACCGGTAGCGGAAAGGTTTCCTACAAGAAAAGCGGTCGTGCTCATCAGCTGAGGACTAAGGACGCCCGTAGAATTCGCAGGCTTCGTCAGGACGGTATCTTAAACGATACTATGACCGAGACCATGAAGAAGCTTATGCCATACGCCTGATAGGCTTAACGATTATCGAGAGGTGAGATAATATGCGCGTCGCAGCTGCCAGCTCAAGCGATAGAAAACGCAAAAAGCTGTTTGCAATAACAAAGGGTTATTTTGGACGTAAAAAGAACGTTTATCGTAGGGCCAGGGAGGCTTTTCTTCACTCCCTCACCAGGATGTACGCCGACAGAAAGCTTCGCAAGAGGGATTTCCGTCGTCTCTGGATCACCAGGATCAGTGCCGCAGCCAGGCTTAACGGCATGAACTACAGCAACCTCATAAACGGGCTCAAAAAGGCCAATATCGACGTCAACCGCAAGATGTTGGCCGATCTGGCAGTAAACGATATGCCCGCCTTCGAGGCCCTTGCCGCCAAGGCCAAAGAGGCCCTTGGCTAAGAGGTAGTGAGGACTTACAGCTCTATACGGGTCGAACGAGCTATCGTGGGAGGGTTCCTATCATTGATATTGATAGGAGCCCTTCTGCTATGGGGGTTCAATAGCCTGAACGGTATCGCTCTGTCCCCACTGGACGCTTTCTTTACCTCCACCTCCGCTGTCTGTGTTACCGGTCTGGCGGTCGTTGATACAGGAAAGGATCTAGCTGTGCCATCTCAGGTCGTACTGCTTTTACTCATCCAGCTCGGCGGTCTAGGAGTCATGACCGCCACCACTTTTATGCTCCTTTTGTTTCGGATGCGCATAGGCATAAGGCAGAGGATACTTTTTGCCGGTGGAATGGGGCTGGACGGTCCCTCCGGTGCCGTTAGATTGGTCGCCCGTATAGTAAAGATAACTTTTATTATAGAATTTTTAATGTCTGTCCCCGTTTTTATCGGCTTTATGGAGAGGTTTGACTGGCAGACCTCCCTTTGGTACTCGGTCTTCCACTCGATAAGCGCCTTCTGTAACGCCGGTTTCTCGCCCTTCAGCGACAGTCTAGGATCTTTCACGTCAAGCTGGATCGTGTCCGGTTCTCTGATGGTGCTTATAGTGCTGGGCGGCGCTGGATTTGTCGTGTTGGGAGAATGCTGGGAGTGGCTCGAAAAGGGGAAAAAAATGTCAGTCCACTCAAGGTTGGTCCTGTTGACCACCGTCTGGCTCATAATTTTAGGGACTGTATTTTTCCTGGTCGTGGAATGGAATGGGGCCCTATCGGGGTTATCCCCTGCTTTAAAGCTATGGAATGCCCTTTTTTGTGCTATCACTCCTAGAACGGCTGGTTTTAATACCATCTCAATGAGCTCTCTTTCCTCTTACTCCGCCTTTATGGTCATGGTTTTCATGATAATCGGAGCCTCTCCTGGCTCCACCGGCGGCGGTATAAAGACCACCACCTTCTCTATCTTGGTGTCGTCGGTTTTCTTCAACACGAGAGGAAGCTCTAAGCTGGTTCTGTGGCACAGGAGCGTCCCCCAGGACACGGTTTTGAGGGCCATGATGCTGTTTTTTCTGTATCTGACAGCTATAGTGGTGGGGGTCTTGGCCGTCGGTGCCATAGAGGACTTTGCCTTCAAGGACGTGATATTTGAGGTCATATCGGCCTTGGGCACCGTAGGGCTTTCGATGGGGATAACGGCGGACCTGTCCTGGGCAAGCAAGGTGGTTCTGATAATACTGATGTTCTGGGGCAGGATAGGAGTCCTTACCTTCATGTTTAGCCTGATAGACAAGGAAAGCCTAGATAACGTGGGATATCCTGAAGTTTCCGTGCCTATAGGATAGGGGTGTTTGTTTGAGTCACGAGAATAAAACTTACTTTGTCGTGGGGATCGGTCGTTTTGGGCTATCTCTATGTACCAGACTGGTTGCACTAGGCCAAAGGGTGGTAGCGGTGGACAGCGACCCCTCCAAGGTCGCTGAGGTCGCGGACCTGGTGGATTATGGGGTCCATCTGGACGCCTCAGACGAGGATGCCCTGATAAAGGCGGGAGCCAAGGAAGCTGACGTCGCTGTGGTCACCATAGGGGAGAACATAGAGGCTAGTATCATGGCCACCGCTATACTGAGGGGGCTGGACATAGATAAGGTGGTCGCAAGGGCTCAGACGTCCATACACGCTAGGGTGCTTGCTCGGGTTGGGGCTCACAGGGTGATCTTCCCCGAGAGAGACATGGGAATCAAGGTTGCTGATCAGTTCGTGAATCCTTGGCTTTCCAGTTTTTCCCAGATACCCGGAAACGGCTACATAGTAGGGGAGCTTGATCCCCTAGACGAGATGGTGGGCAAGAGTCTGGTGGACCTGGATTTCAGAAAATCCTTCGGCGCCACCCTTCTGCTTTTGGAGAGGGACGGCAGAAAGATCTTCCCCGAGAGGGACACCAAGATCCTCTCCGGCGACAGGCTTATGGTAGCGGGAGACAGAGATAGGCTTGCTAAATGGGTGGATAAAATAAAAGCCCAAGAAGAGTAAGGGGGTTAACGTAATATGGGAGATATAGACCTTCAGCTGGAGGCCTTAAGGTCCTCCTTCAAATCTGAGGTGGATGGGGTTAGCGATCTTGAGGTCCTTAAGGATCTCAGGGTAAAGTATCTGGGGAAAAAGGGTCTCGTTACATCGCTTCTAAAGTCCTTGGGCAAACTTCCCTCGGAAGAGAGACCCCAGGCAGGAAAGGTCATAAACGACCTTAAAGAGGAGTTGGAGTCCATCCTCTCGGAGCGGTGTACTTCCGCCGAGGAAGATGCCCTCCGGGCCATGGAGCTTAAGGATTTTGTGGATGTCTCTCAGCCTAGCAGGGGAAGACCAGCCGGAGGCGTTCATCCGGTCATGCAGGTCATGTACGACGCGGCAGAGATACTGGCTGGCCTCGGTTTCTCCGTGGCTCTTGGGCCGGAGATCGAGGACGATTTCCATAATTTCGAGGCACTGAATATCCCGTCCCATCATCCTGCCAGGGATATGCAGGATACCTTTTACTTTGACGATGGTAAATTGCTGAGGACCCATACATCTCCGGTCCAGATAAGGTCCATGCTGTCCATGGGGGCCCCTATAAGGGTTGCCTGTCCCGGTAAGGTCTACAGGAGGGACAGCGATCCGACCCATTCCCCTATGTTCCATCAGATAGAGGGACTTCTCGTAGAGGAGGACGTATCCATAGGGGACCTCAAGGGCTGTCTTGAGACTATGATATCCGCCATATTTGCCAGACCACTGAGAGCCCGGTACAGAGCGAGCTATTTCCCCTTCACAGAGCCGTCCATGGAGGTGGATATCGAGTGTATCGCATGTTCCGGCGAGGATCCCTGTTGTAGGATATGTAAGGGCACCGGTTGGCTGGAGATAGGTGGTATGGGGATGGTCCATCCCAACGTCCTCAGGTACGGCGGTATAGATCCGGACAGGTACAACGGCTTCGCCTGGGGAATGGGACTGGACAGAATAGCTATGCTCAAGTACGACCTTAGGGATCTCCGTCCCCTGTTCGAGGGAGATCTCACCTATCTTCTTTCTGGGAGGAATAGATGATGCTGGTGTCCTGGAATTGGCTTAAGGAGCTTGTCGACATCCCCCTGGACGTCCAGACCGTGGCGGACAGGCTAACTGTCACTGGAAACGAGATAGAGTCCATAACCAAGCCCTGTGGAGCTCTCTCGGGAGCTCTAGTAGCTAGGATCGCTTCCCTTTCGCCCCATGCTACAAATCCATCCCTTCTGATAGCCGATTTGGACACGGGCAGTGGGATTTCTCTGTGTGTTACCGCCGCCACTAACCTGCGTCAGGGAGATGTGGTCCCCTATGCGCCTCCTGGGGCGGTCTTGGCGGACGGAACAGTTATGGGTGAGAGGGGTTTTGACGGGGTGGTCAGTCAGGGGATGATGCTCTCCGCTCAGGAGATAGGGCTCCCTGACGTGGCTGACGAGTACGGCATACTGAGGCTACCTTTAGATGCCCCTTTAGGGGCGGACATCGTATCGTATTTGGCTTTGGACGACCACATATTGGAGCTATCAATAACCCCGAACAGGGGGGATATGCTCAGCATGAGGGGGGTCGCGAGGGAGATAGTCGCCCTTTTCCCGGAGGCGTCCATCAGAGAGAGGGAGGACGTGGTCTCTCTCGGACAACCGCGTTGGCCGGTCGAGTTTAACGGCATATACCTTGAGGACGATGGCTGTCCCGTGTACGCCCTTGGCATGGCCGACCAGGTGAAAATTGGTCCTTCCCCTCTTTGGGCGAGGATCAGGCTTTCAATTGCCGGCGTCAGGCCGATCAACAACGTTGTGGACGCCACCAACATGGTCATGTTGGCCCTTGGACAGCCTCTTCACGCCTTCGACGCGAACAGGCTTCCCAGCCCGTCTATATCGGTAAGGTCGGCTAAAGAGGGGGAAACCTTCGTCACCTTGGATCACAAGGAGAGACAGCTTACGTCCTCCGACATGGTGATATGCAGCGGTCAAACATCAGTTGCTCTCGCTGGCGTCATGGGAGGGTTGAACTCCGAGATAGAGGATGATACCTCGCGGATTTTCCTGGAAAGCGCCTCTTTCGACTCAGCCAGGGTAGGCTGTACGTCCCGTAGGCTGGGCATACCCAGCGAGGCCTCCTACAGGTATTCCAGAGGGGTTGACGTGGAGTTACCAGAAAGAGCCCTTAAGATGGTGATGGACCTCCTGTCCGATTGGGGATGTGCCTCAGTCGCTCAGGGTGCTTGGGTGTCCAGACGAGATCACAGGGGAGCCTCTACCGCTGTTTTGACAGAAAAAAAGCTTCGTCGTATAGCCATGTGGGCTGATATGGACGAAGCCTCCTCCATACTGACTAGGCTTGGCATGGGGCTCTTTTCCCAGAAGGACGGTGAGATGATCTTCTCTATTCCGTCCTATCGTCCTGATATCTCGATAGAGGAGGATCTGATAGAGGAGATAACCAGGATAAGGGGATATGACGTGATTCCCTCCAGAATACCCGGATGTGATCACGGTAGAGGGCAGCTTGGACCGGTCTCTTCCGCTATGAGGGACCTAAGATGTCAGGCTGTCTCGAGGGGCTATGTAGAGGTTGTCTCCTACAGCTTCCACTCTCCTCGCTACAGGGAGATTCTCCGACTTTCCAACGATCCAAGGGGCGAGATGATACCCCTTAAAAATCCCCTGAGCGGAGAGCTCTCCATGATGAGATCCACCATGCTCCCGGGGCTTTTGGAGTCTCTTCAGAGAACCCTCCGGTCGGGATGGAGGAGGCCCGTTCGCCTTTATGAGGTAGGTAGGATTTTTTCCGGTAATGTCGATGCCACCGACGAGAGGGACAGGGTTGCCGGACTCGTCTATCCAGGTAGAGACAGAAGAAGCCCCTACGGAGGGCAGATGTCGGACGATCTACTCTCGGTGAAAGCCGACGTGGAGGCCCTTGCCCTTCAGAGGGGACGAAGTTTCCTCTTTGTTCAATCCCAAGAGCCTTTTGGACATCTTGGGCAAACCGCTCATATCGTGTATGATGGTACGGTAGTGGGGTTCCTTTCCAGGTTGAAACCCTCTATTGAGAGGGAGTTAGACGTTGATGGACCTGTTTACTGTTTTGAGTTCGACCTGTCCTCTCTCGTAGGGGAGGGAGATCTCTCGTTCGCCTCCGCCTCGTCGTATCCGCCAGCTCACAGGGATATCTCGCTTTTGGTTGGGTCCGATACTCCTGTGGCGCAGGTCATGGACGATATAAGGGATATCGCTGGTCCACTTCTGAACCAGGTAGATCTTTTCGATATCTACGTCGGTAAGGGAGTGCCGGAGGACAAGAGAAGCTTGGCTTTCTCCATGTCCTACAGGAGCAAAGACAGGACCCTTCAGGACGGAGAGGTGGATGACCTTCACCGTCAAGTCAGAGCTAAACTTGAGGAAAAAGGGTACGTTCTTAGATAGCCTATTTTAATCTTCATGGGAGGAATGAAAGATGAACCTGGAAAACATGGAGCAGCTTATAGACAGTCTTGGAGAAAGGCTCAAGGCCCTCAAAGAGTCCAGGGATCGGTTAAAGGACGAGTTGGAACAGGCCAAAAATCAGCTCAGGGACAAGGAAATGGAGCATATCCGCCAGGATAAAGAGAACCAGAGGCGGATAGAGCAGCTAGAGAGGGAGAAAATGACTCTCCAGAAGGAAAAATCCAACCTTGAGTCAAGGATGGGGTCGATGTTCGGAAAGCTTAAAAACCTGGTGCCTACGGAAGGTACCGACAGCAAGGGCTAGAGGGGAGATCAGGTCCTTTGTCGGAGAAGAGCCGCCAGGAGACTATAGAGATAGGTCGGTTTAGCTACAACGTCGAGACCTCCATAGACCGCGAGGCTTGGAGCAGGATAATGGCCTTTACCGAAGACGTTATCTCTAAGACGGATCCTAAAATGCCCTCTGATCGCAGGCTTCTTCTGGCATGGCTTAACCTGGTCTACTGGGTCGATACCCAAAGTGGTCGCCTAAAGGATATGCTGGACTCGGATTCGGACGATAAGGAGGATGACCGATGAGCCTCGCCATGGTGGTGGATCTGATTTTTCTGTTCTTGACGATGGTCCTGATGGTGAAAGGTCTTCTGAAGGGATTCCTGGGGGAGATAATTTCGCTCGTGGCCACAGTAGGAGGGGTGTTCCTGTCACTCAGGTTCGCAGACGAAGGAGGCCTGATGATTATGGATCTCCTTCCAGAGGTCTCTCCCGTAGTGGCAAAAGGGGCCGCTATGGTATGTGTATTCGTGACGACGGCCCTTGTAGGGGCCGTCGTCGGAAGGGCCTCTAAGGCCTTTTTAAGCCTGGCGTCCTTGACCTTTATGGACAGGATTCTCGGGATAATGGCCGGAGCGGTAAAATCACTGGCCCTCTTGATGGTCCTTTTCGTCATAGTCAACATAGCAGGCCCTCTGGTCCCTAAGGATCTGATGGAGGAAAGTCGGTCCATGGCTATTGCAAGGGTCGTGTGGCCTCATATCGCTCCCTACGTGATCAGGTCCGGCCTGGTTCCGGAAAATAAAGATACAGGATCGGTGCTTTAGAATGTACGTGTCAGAAAGCGTTTTAGATGTTCTAGAGATAGATAAGATACTGAGCCAGTTCGCTTCGTCAGCTCGAAGCGAACTGGGCGTTTTTATGCTCCAGACCTCCGAGCCAATGGTCGACATCGATGGAGTTCGTCGTCGTCAGAGGCTCATAGAGGGCTACAGAAAATTTACGTCTCTATTCGGTCCAATCCCTTGGATATCGGGAGTTAAAGATGTGCTATCCTCCATGGCTGAAGGGGTGGAGTCCGGCATGATTTCTGGGGAGGACCTTGTTTCTCTTAGGAGCCTTCTTGAGCTATCCACTCGAATAAAAGATTGTATCCTGTCGTCGAAAGAGGATTTTTATGAGTTGTCTTCCATAGCCAGGAAGGTTCGCGATTTCTCCGAGGAGATTAATGCTCTATCGGTGTTGAACGATAAGGGCATGTTAGAGGATGGGGCTTCGCCTAAGCTCAGGGAGATCAGGGACAGGCTTTCCGATCTCAGGAGAAAGGTCCGAAAAGAGGGAAGCTCCATAATAAACGGTTCGACCTCTCATATGCTACAGGAGAGGGTCCTATCCGTCAGAGGAGGCCGTTCTGTCGTCCTGGTGAGACAGGAGTTTGTCGGACGATTCCCGGGAATTCTCGTCGATAGATCTTCGTCGGGGAACTCTGCCTACATGGAGCCAAACGCGATAATACCTATAAACAATAAAATAGTGGACGTCCGTCAGGACGAGATAGACGAGGAACGCAGGATTCTCAGGGAGCTTACTTCGATGGTGCTGTCCAGAAGAGGCGCTGTAGAGGACGCCCAGGAGGTAGTGGCGACCTTGGACATGCTTTATGCCGTTTCAGAGGTGATGGACGTCAGAAGATGGATCCTTCCCGACATGGTCGAGGGGACAGGCTTTAAGTTCTTCAACGTGTATCACCCTATGCTGGGAAAGGGAGCGATCCCAATAGACGTCCGATGTGGTGGGGCCTTCAGGATACTCGTCGTGACCGGCCCTAACACAGGTGGAAAGACAGTAGCTCTAAAAACCGTCGGGGTCTCGGTCATTCTTGCCTGGTGTGGTCTCCCTATCCCGGCGGTAGAGGGCAGCCAGGTGGGGCAGATATCAGCCCTGTTCGCCGATATAGGGGACGAGCAGAGCATAGAACAGAGCCTATCCACTTTCAGCGCTCACCTCAAAAAGGTCGTTCAGGTCCTGGACGAGGCTGACGAAAGTTCTCTTATCCTTTTGGACGAGTTAGGTGCTGGAACCGATCCCCAGGAGGGAGCTGCTCTAGGAGTCGCCCTGCTGAAGACCCTTCGAAGAAGGGGATGTCTTGTCCTGGCCACTACCCACCACAACCCGATAAAGAAATTTGCCACGACGGCGGAAGGAGTGGAGACCGCCAGCGTGGATTTTGACCTGCAGACTCTGACTCCGACCTACCGATTGATAATGGGAATTCCAGGGCAAAGCAACGCTTTGTCCATCGCCGAGAGGCTGGGTATGCACCAAGAGGTTATCATTGAGGCGAAGAAAGCCCTTCACAGCGGAGAGGCTTCGATCGAGGTTATGATAGGCGAGCTACAGAAAAAGACCCTTACTCTGGAGTCTCTGGAGCTCTCCCTCGGTCAGGAGAGGGCCTCTATAGACGAGGCGAGACGTAAGCTGGAGTCTGAGAGAAGGGAATTCGAGAGGCATAAGGGCCGTTTACTTGTAAAAG
Organism: uncultured Synergistaceae bacterium; assembly: GCA_964395085.1. Classification (GTDB taxonomy): domain Bacteria; phylum Synergistota; class Synergistia; order Synergistales; family Dethiosulfovibrionaceae; genus Dethiosulfovibrio. Next base: position 4,120 of record CAYNAN010000014.1, on the reverse strand, counting down.
CGGATAAAGAGGCTGAACGGATAGTCGACGATGCCCAGGCCAAGGCAAGAGAGATGTTGAAGGGCCTGGATGAGGCGGCAAAATCCGCCGCTCACAGAGAGCTAGGCAAACACCGCGAGGGGCTTACTCGCTCTAAGGAGAGGTCGAGGATCCGCCAAAACGTCATCGAGGCCAGGGAGATAAAGGACAAGGTGCCGATATACTTAAAACCAGGTGACGTAGTTCAGATATCGGGGTCGTCCGTTCCAGGGGAGCTACTGTCCCTTGAGGGCAAGAAGGCCATGGTCCTCATGGGTGGCTTGAAGGTCGAGGTCGATCTCAAAAAACTGGTTCCCAGTGAGAAAAGGATAAAGCCCGAGATGTCCGGGCCAGTCCTGTCGATACAGAGGCCTGTGGGGGTCCCTAGCTCAATAATGGTCAGGGGTATGACCGTTGACGAGGCAATGCCTCTGGTGGCAGATTACCTGGACAAGGCGGTCAGGGCCGGATATGGCGAGGTCATGGTTATCCATGGCAGGGGAGAGGGAATCCTAAGAAGAAAGGTCCACGAGCTCTGTAAAAGGCTGTCCTACGTGTCCAGCTTCCGCCTTGGGGAAAACGGCGAGGGAGGATATGGGGTGACCGTGGTCAACTTCAGGGAATAACCGAACGATCCCCATCCGCTCTTGACCTGGTGGTCCTTTCGATGTATTCTATCTCGGTGGTTTTACGCGCGCCTGTAGCTCAGCCGGATAGAGTGCTGGCCTCCGGAGCCAGAGGTCGTGGGTTCGAATCCCGCCGGGCGCGCCACTTGCTAGCATATTGAGCCTCACAGAGGCGTTAAAACCCGCCTGATGGCGGGTTTTTGTTTTTTTCTGGGCAGTTGTATCGTCGCGGTAAATTCATAGATGTGTTGTATAATCGAGGGGTCTTCGAGAGATTGGCAGGGGGTATACAGTTTGAAGAACATAAACATTATCATAGCCTGTGTTTCTATATTGACTCTCGTCGCTGTAGGGGTTGTGCTGAAGGCCGCTCAGAGCGTTATATTGCCTTTTGTCATCGCCTGGCTCCTCTCGTACATATTTGGTCCTGTGGTTCGTTTTATGGTCAGACGAAGGATACCCATCGTCTTTTCCGTTGTTTTGGTATTGTCGATCCTATTAGGGGTCTTTTACCTCGGCATATTTTTTCTGAACACCAGGATAGTGGCCTTTGCCGCTGCCTATCCGAGGTATTACGATCAGCTTATAGTGCTTACAAAAAGCTTTGCCGGAAACTCCCTGCTTCCGCCCGATTTTTGGGATAGCATAAACTGGGGAGAGAGGATAGGAAGGTATCTTCTATCCGTCTCTGGATCGCTAGTCTCCCTGATGTCGAACCTTGTGTTAGTGGTGGTGTTCCTGGTGTTTATGCTGTTGGGAAGCCCTTTTGTTGAGCTCAAGATAAAAAAAGCCTTTTCCGATCAGTATGGGGCCATGATAACCTCAATCCTTAAATCCATATCATCCCAGATAGGAAGATACCTCTCTCTCCAGTTCCTCATAAGCATGGTGACAGGGGTCTTCGTGTGGACAGCTTTGTCTTACCTTAGGGTCGACTTTGCTGTTACCTGGGGAGTTATGGCCTTTGCGCTTAACTTTATTCCCACTATTGGGTCCATCGTCGCATCGGTTCCTCCAATACTTTTGGCCCTTGTCCAGTACTACCCCAACACCTTTCCTGCTATTGGAGCGGCTGTGGCCCTTATGCTTATCCAGATGACCATAGGAAACGTCATAACGCCTAAGGTTATGGGGGACAGTTTGGACCTTAGCCCTGTGGTAATCCTGATATCGCTCTTCTTCTGGGGGTGGTTGTGGGGAGTTGTGGGAGCCCTTCTCTCTGTTCCTATAGCCGCGATTATCAAGATAATATGTGAGAACGTGGATTCACTGAAGGTAATAGGTATAATGATGGGCTCTGGGAGGCAGTATAGAGGCGAGTTAAACCGCTGAATGGGGGGATAGATTTGAAGGTGCAAATTTCTTCCGTGGAGAAGGGAGAGGGCAAGCGACTTGTCGTTATGTTAGCTGGTCCATCCTATATGCACCCAGAGGGAGGAGGCCAGCCAGGAGACTCCGGCGAACTACGGTGGGACGGTGGTAATGCCAAGGTGCTGAATACCCTCAAGGGGGGCGTCCTGGACGTCCTGCCGGAAAAGGGCTCTTTGGTCCAGGGTATGGAGGTCTTTTTAGATCGAGACGAAAGCAGAAACGCCCTTCTCTCGAGGATGCACTCGGCTGAGCACGTCCTTTCTAGGGTGATGGAGAATCTAAAACCAGGCCTATCGGTCTATAAGGTTGCGGTTGGAGAGGAACGGACCGGGGTATATCTGCGATACGACGGCGATATCGACTGGGACTTCGTGTTTCAATCCGAAAGGGAGGTACGGTCTATAGTCAATTCTGCCATGCCGGTGGAGACCCTTGAGGTTCCAGTTGAGCAGGCTCGTTCCATGGATGGGCTGAAGGCCAGGTGGGACAGGGTGGACGACGCCGTGATAAGGGTCGTCAGGATACCTGGGTTCGACCTTATCGCCTGCTCCGGGAGCCACGTCTCGAATACCTCTCAGATAGGGGACGTCTGCGTCGAGTCCATAAAGGGTTCTGCTCCTGAGTGGGAGATCTCCTTTTCCCTCGGCGATGGTCTTTACGTCTACAGCCAGGAGATGCGCCGTCTGGTCTCCAGGCTCAACTGCTCTTCTCAGGAGATAGGAAAGATAATAGATCGGCTGACGGAGGAAAATCACTCCTATAAGAGATATCTGACCAAAATTGCCCCCTACGTGGAGCTTCCCTGGCAGGAGTCGACTTTGTATGGAACCAGGATAAGCTACTGTGCTCCCGTGGGATTGCCGTCAGATCTTCTGTCTCAGTGCGGTAGAAAAAGGTCCGTCGATGTAGGCGGTATCGTCTTGGTCATTTCAGACGACGGGACAAGTCCTCGGGTTCCTTTCATGCTTTGGGACTGTGACGAGATCCTTAAGGTCAAGGAACTGCTGTCCTCTCCCGATCTTGAGGCCAGAGGGGGAGGAAGAGGGGGCTCTATATCGGGACAGACGGGATGTCGTTCTGCCGAGAAATGGCTCAACTCTTTGGAGCGAGTCCTGCAAAAATAGCCAACGAGAAAATACGACGGAGAGAAGGAGAGTGTTCTATTTGTGGAAAAAGATGTTCATGGGTGATACCGATATAAACGATGAGGAACTTTCGCTTGACCTCATAACGGGTATGGACGATGACGTATCCGAAGGGGAGGTCAACATAACGGTTAGCCTCAGGTTCAACTCCGACGGACAGGTCGGCAGGGCCGCGATGCTTTTAGCCTCGACCTTAACGAAGCAGGAGGAGGAGCAGGTCAAGACACAGCTTTCAGAGCTTGGATGGAGATGCGTCGCTACCGAGGTGGGAGGTGTCTTTGGGGAGCTGCCTCAAAAGATCACAAGGGCTCTAGTTGGGGCGGCTCTCAACGGAAGGGTTATAGATAAGGATCAGAGGGAGATGCACGCTCTCATGCACGCTGCTTTCGAGGCTCTTGACGCTTTTATCCCGTCGGGACTTTTGGAGGCCAGCGTAGGGGCTAAAATAGCCATCGTTAGAAATAGCAGGTGGATATCGGTCGCGGTTATGGGAGATACAGCCTATCATGCTGTGGCTCATCACGAGAGATTTGGCCTTGGGATGATGCATATCTGATTTTGTCCTTGATAAAAGCCCCTATCTGTGATAGATTTTCACATTGGAACGTCCTCGGTTCTTATGAATCCGATGATAGTGCGTCTTCTTAGAGGAGGAACAGTAAGATGAAAAAAGATATTCACCCTAACTACGATGTATGCAAGGTCTCCTGTGCCTGTGGAAACAGCTTCGAGACCAAGGGCACGGTGGCGGAGATAAAGGTCGGCGTTTGTTCCGTGTGCCATCCTTTCTACACCGGCAAGAAGGGCAGGGTCCTGTCTGAGGCTGGGCGTCTTGAGAAGTTCAACAAGAAGTACGCCGGTATGAATTACGGCCAAAAAGAGGCCACCGAGTAGAGGGAAAAAGAGGGGCCTAGGCCCCTCTTTTTCCCTCGAGTTCGATTGGAGCTTCCCGGCGTATCC
>CAYNAN010000013.1:0-35868 GCA_964395085.1 uncultured Synergistaceae bacterium | reverse complement strand
CGACGGATATCACCGACCGGACCAGCTTTTCGTCAACACCGTACTTGGTGGATATCTCGTCTATAGCCGAGTCAAGATGGTCACCGTTGTTGGATAGCCTGCTCTTTAGGATACTCGCGCTGCCGGAGATCTTAACCTCGGTTTTTTCGCCTGGGACCACAGGCGTTTTTTCCGTTTTCTGGGCCTCCGCCAGGTGTCCGTCAAAGGATTTTTGAGCGGTTAAGGGAGTACCGTAGATCCGGCGATGTATCAGGGTGATTCGGTCCATGGCTTCCCTTATTCCGCTGAAATCAGGTCCGGTCATCCTTCTCACGAGAGATTCCCTCCTTCTCTGTTTTTACGGTCATGGAGGATTCCCGCCATGTCGTCCACCACTATTTGATCCCGTCTGTTAAGCTCCTTTTCCCACTGCATCACCATCTGCTCCAGATACATCTCCACCTTACGGACATCTTTGTGACGCTCGACCAGCACTGCCTCTACCTGTTCGATCCTCTTTCTCAGGTGGAATATCTCCACGATGCCCGCTTTTATGTGGTCCTCCGTCCTGGAGATGTCCTCGCTGCTGATCCTGAGCTCCTCAATCGTCACGGATCCCTTGGCGACCTGGGAAAACCGATCCATATACAGCTGTTTTTCGTCCCTTAACTGCCTCAGTTTTTCGATTAGGTCGCTCTCCTGAGCTACCAGGTCGGCCATCTGTTTTTGGATCAGGTTCCTGGCCATTTCCCGAGCCTTCAGGATCCGTCTGAAACGGGCGATTCTGTCTCTCATGGACTATCCTTTTTTCATCGGAGCTATGATCGATATCGCCTTCACCGTGTCTTCGAACGAGGAGCTCTCGTTCATATCCTGTTTTAGAAAACCTTCCACCTGGAGAAGATTTTCCAGGGCCCAGTCCGCCTTAGGATTAGAACCTTTATGATATGCACCTATGGTGAGAAGATCCTCCGTCTCGGCGTAGCGAGCCAGAACCTCTCTCATCCTTCCGGCTCCATCAAGATGCGGCTTTTCAACGATGGAGGGCATGACCCTGCTGACGCTGTTCAACACGTCAATGCAGGGATAGAAGTTTCGAGACGCGATCTTTCTCGACAACACCACGTGGCCATCAAGGATTCCACGAACAGTGTCAGCCACCGGCTCGTTCATATCGTCGCCCTCCACCAGAACGGTGTAGATGCCCGTGATGCTGCCTTTGGTGCCAGCCCCAGCTCTTTCAAGGAGTTTGGGGAGTATGGCGAAGACAGAAGGGGTATAGCCCCTAGTTGCGGGTGGCTCTCCCACCGCCAGGCCAACCTCTCTTTGCGCGTAAGCGACCCTCGTAACTGAGTCCATCATCAAGAGAACATCCTTGCCCTGGTCTCTGAAGTATTCGGCCACTGCAGTGGCAGTGAAGGAGGCCTTTAGCCTCACCAGAGGTGGCTGATCCGATGTAGCGATTATAACCACGGAACGCTTAAGACCCTCAGGTCCTAGGTCCCTCTCTATAAACTCCCGAACCTCTCGGCCTCTCTCTCCAACCAGACCTATGACGTTTATCTCCGCTTCGGTGTTCCTTGCCATCATTCCAAGCAGGGTGCTTTTTCCAACCCCAGAGCCAGCGAAGATGCCTATTCTCTGTCCTCTACCAAGGGTAAGGACTCCGTCTACGGCTCTCACCCCTACAGGCAACGGCTCGGTTATGTTCTGCCTTTTTAGAGGATGGGGAGGGGTAGCATAGAGTGGGTAGAACTCGCTGGAGCCAACCGGTCCCTTGTCGTCCATAGGACGGCCCAGACCGTCCAATATACGCCCCAACAGGCCAGGCCCTACGTTGACCCCCAATGGACGGCCCATGGAGACGACCTCGCACCCAGGACCGATATCCCTCAACTCACCTAACGGCATCAGTAGAACCCTGTCATCCCTGAATCCCACAACCTCTGCCTCTAGGTTGTGCTTGCCCTTTCGAAACCTTATATCGCAGAGATCTCCAACCCTTACATCGGGGCCTTTGGACTCTATAACGAGTCCAACAACCTTGGATACTCTTCCGTTTATCCTGACGAAGTCGACCTGGGATATCCGCGAGTCAAGCGAGTCCCATAGAGACCTGAAGTCCGTAGAGTCATTCACGGTTTTTACCCTCCGTGAGGACAGCCTCGACTTCTGTGCTTATCTGCTCCAGCTGGGTTCGCCAACGGGCATCGTATATGCCAAGACCTGTCTCAACTATGCAGCTTCCTTTATCCACCTCGTCGTCAGCCATAAACTCTATGTTTCGAACGCCTCTTATGAGATCCCCAAAGTTACCTCTTTGAGCCTCTATGGAATCTAAATCGTCTGGATTGAGATATACCCGCACATCCTCCTTGTCGCTGGCCCTAGACAGTAGGTTTTTGAAAAGCCTGAGGGCCGCCTCCTGGTCGAAGGCGACCTCTCTGACAAGGAGTCGAGACAGGACTTTCTGCCAAAGCCTTATAAGTCTATATGGGTTAGCAGCCAAAAGCTCCTCCAGGTTGTTTTTGATCTCGTCGTGGACGTTATTCAGGATTTCTACCGCACCGGAGAGCTCTTTTTCGAACTCCGACCTCAGCTGAGCCTCCAGATCGGATCTGCCCTGAGTAAAACCCTCCTCTTTTCCTGCCGCAAAGCCCTCCGAGTGCCCATCCTTGATCGCTGCCTGTCTGTCCTTTTCGGACTGGGCCAGAAATTCCTCCATCTGTTTTTTGTTGCTCTCCCTGTCCGCCTCCATACGGGCCTCTATGTTCTCCATGCGAGACTGGGAGTCTTTAAGCTGTTTTTCCAGCTGAGAGCACGAGCTTTTCCAGTGGTCTATCTCCTGACGAAGGAGGTCCTCCTGAGAAGGCTCCTGGACCTGATCGCCGCCGGAAAGGAGTTCCTCATGTGACGGCTCTGGAGAAACCCCGATGCGAACCGCATCCGACAATACTCTGGCAGCCCTGATTAGGCGACGCCGACCGAGATCAGACAATCAACTCTTCCTCTCCACCTCTTGCTATGACTATCTCGCCAGCATCCTCCAGGGCACGGACGACGTTGACGATCTTCTGCTGGGCCTCCTCCACGTCCCTCACCCTTACCGGGCCCATGTACTGCATATCCTCGGTGAGCATGTCCGCGGCCCTCTGGGACATGTTTTTCGTAAACTTGTTCTTGAGGTCCTCTGTGGCTCCCTTGAGGGCCAGTCCGAGGTCCTTCATCTCCACCTCTCTGAGCACCCTCTGGATGGAGCGGTCGTCCAGACCGGAGATATCCTCGAACACGAACAGCCGGCGCTTGATCTCCTCCGCCAGCTCTGGATCGTTTTCCTCCAGGTTTTCCATGATATTTCTCTCCGTGCCACGGTCGACTCGGTTGATGATCTCCACGACGGCGTCGATTCCTCCTGCCATGGTGAAGTCCTGGCCTATGACGGTGCTGAACTTACGCTCCAATACCCTCTCCACCTCTCGGAGTACCTCGGGTGTTATACGGTCCATCTTAGCGATACGCTTTGTGACCTCCGCCTGCATGGTCGCTGAGAGGCGCCCTATTACCGCGGAGGCCTGATCCGGCGTCAGATAGGACAGAATCAGAGCTATGGTCTGGGGATGTTCTCCCTGTATGAAGCTTATCAGCTGCTGTGGGTCGCTGTGTTTCATGAAGTCAAAGGGACGAACCTGAAGGCTGGCTGTAATACGAGACAGTAGGCTCTGAGCCCTCTCAGGTCCCAACGCTTTCTCCAGGACCTCCCTGGCGTAGTCCACGCCACCTTGAGCCATATACTCTCTGGCTAGGATAAGCTCTTGGGCCTCTTTAAGAACTGCCATCCTTTGCTCCGAAGAAACTTTCCTGAGGTTGGCTATCTCCAGAGTGAGTATCTCTATGCTGGTCTCGTCCAGATGTTTATAGGACTGAGCTGCTACCTCGTTTCCCAGGGTGACCATCAGGATGGCCCCTTTTTGCTTGCCTTTCATCTGTACTCTAGCCGAAGTATCCTTGGCCACGGTCATCCCCCCTTAGGTTAGTCCTCCACTATCCATTCCCGGACGAAAGCAGCAAACTCCTCCGGGTTGTTCAAGGCATAGTTTCTTATCTGCTCCTCCAACACCGCCATCTCTCCCTGTCCCTCCAACATCCCAGGGGACGTTAGAAGATCCTGAAGGCTCGGAACCCTTTTGGCGTCGTCGGTCTTTCTGGCCGCATCCAAAAGCCTCTGTCTGCGACGCTTTTGATACCAGAGGAAAAAGCCGATCCCCATAAGGATAAGCAGCAACGTTAATATCGCTAAAGTCACTATCAGTCTCTGACGCTGCTCCGCTGCGAGCTGCTCCGCCATCTTGTCGGCCAAGGTGGTGGAGAATTTCATCGACTGTATGGCTATCTGGTCGCCCCTTCCGGGGTCGAAACCTATTGCCGGTGCAACCAAGACCCGGATATCCTCAAGCTGCTGCTCTGTGAGGTCTCCATCGACCAGGACCGATGCGGTCAAACGCCTCACTGAACCGGGGGTCTCAACGCTTTCCGATTCGTGGGTGGTTATCTCGTAGTTGGTTGTGGTGTCGGATTTGTTGTATTCTCCCGAGCCAGCTCCGTCGGTAGCGATGGCGTATCCCGGTATGTTTGTGGTCGTACCTGGAGCTCCGCCGGTTGGGCCACCTGTGCCCACGTAGCTTTCCTCCATGTTCTGTTGGCTTCTGATTACCCCTTTGCCTGTGGGACCTGGAATGTACTGCTTGGAGGCGTTTCTCTTTTTGTCTAGGTCCAGATCGACCTTGATCCTGACCACCACGCTACCTGGCCCAAAGACCCGTTCAAGCATGGCTCTGACCTTTCTCTCCATCTCTCTCTCATGTTGCCTCTCAAGCTCCCTCTGGACGGAGGATACGGTCCTCATGCTACCATCGGTGTATATGAACATATCGTCGTCCAACATATCGGAGAGTACGTTGCCGTCGGTGTCGACGACCGAAACATCGTCAGATTGGAGACCTTCGACACTGTGACTGACCAGATGCACTATGGCCTTTATCTGCTCTGGATTTATGGAAGTCCCCTGTTTAAGCCTCACCAAGACCGAGGCCGTCGCGGGCTGTTGCTGCTCAAGAAAAAGCTGAGGCTGGGGCAGCACGATGTTCACTCTGGCGTAGTCTACCGCTTCTATTTGAGCCACGGTTCGAGCCAACTCGCCCTCAAGGGCACGTACGTATGCAATTTTCTGTTGGAACTCGCTCATCCCCATCTTGGAGTCGTCAAAAAGCTCGTATCCCTTGACCCCTCCTTTTGGGAGACCCTCACGGGCCAGCTCAAGCCTTACCTCATAGACGTTCTCCCTCGGGAGGAGAATTGCGTTCGCGGCGGGATCAAGCTTATAGGGGATCTTGTTTTCCTTGAGGTAGGCGACGATCGACGCCTCGTCCCTTATCTCAAGGCCGGAGAACAGTGGCTCCCACGTCTCCCTGCCCGATAGAACCGCGACCAGCACCAGCCCCAAAAAGACAAGACCGGCCACCCCTACCAGGGTGAACTTCTGCCACCTCAGTAGGGACGACCAGAAAAGCCCTAACTTATCCTTCGCTTCGGAAAATCTTTCCATCGCCGTTTATTAAACCGGCATCCGACCAAGCTGTTGGTAGGCGTCCACCAGTTTGTCCCGAACCTGAACCATGAGCCTGAAGGCCAGCTCTGCCTTCTGGACAGAGCCTACTACCTCTGAGACGTCGTCTACGTCACCTAACGCCAAGCGCTGTACCATGGCGTCCGCCTCCATCTGCATGTCGTTCACCCCAACGACAGCCTCTTTCAGCACGTCCTCAAAGGGCTTAGAGGGAGCGGTTTTGTTCCTGTTCTCCGTTTTAAAGTCAAAGCCCTGGAGCCCGACCTTAGCAAGATCCAATCTAACGCTGTCCACTTGCAACTCCTCCTCAAAGATCCGTATGAGACAAAATAACAATCCAGCGCGTTTTATTTTACCATGTCCTCTGTCTATCGTAGGTATATTGGTCCCAACCGTGGAGGATAACCTTGATCCTTTGGACCCAAAATAAAAATAGCCACCACTAGGGCGGCTACCTAAAAGTCTTCCCGTTGCGTTTAGAGCTGGTTTAAAACCTGGACCTTTTTCACCATGACGTAGATCCGTCCGCTGCCCAAGGAGGACCTTAGCTCACCAGCGACCCATATAGGGGTGTTCTCTTCCTGCTTCTCCATCCACTGAATGATTTCCGGGTCAAACGCCCTCAGTCGAAGAAAATCCACTCTGTTGCTACCGTCCATGTCACGGTATTCCCTCTTAAGGGAGAACTCCTCGTACTTGCCTAAGCGGTTCTCCCCGGTGGAATCCCCCTTGATAAAGTGAAGAACCCCCGAAAGGTAGACGTCATTGACCAATCTTTCCATTCTTTCTCCTCCTCAGCTATTCGTCATAGACTTACCGTTCTTCGCCTTTCGGCGTTCCCTTCTCCTACCTACAAGATACCATATATGACTAGGTAAGAGCAAACAGTACCGCTATGTTAACACAGAGCTTTTTTCATGACCAAGCTGAGATGACGACTGAAGGCCGACGGGTCTTTCAGGGTCCCCCCCTCAGCCAGGATGGCCTGGCCGTAAAGCACGTGACAGAAGGGTATCATCTGGTCTTTGTCGCCCTCCTCCATCAGGGAGGTCATCTTTTTAAGCACCTCATGGGATGGATTTATCTCGAGTATTCTCTTTACCTCCGGCACTTCCTTACCCATGGCCCTCATTATTTTCTCCATCTGGGGCGTCATGTCGTATTCCTCACCCACGATACAGGCCGGGGAGGATTTCAACCTGGAGGAGATCCTGACGTCCTTAACCACGTCCTTCAGAGTCTCTTTGATAAACTCCACCAGAGGAGAGCTTTTCTCCTCCTCAGCTTTGTCGTCGGGCTTCGATATGCCCTGAGCGGCCGAACGAAGGGGTTTATCGACAAACTGAGATCCCTGAACCCATATCTCGTCCACAGGATCGGCCAACAACAATACCTCTTCCCCCGCCTCCAGCAACGACTCAAGATGAGGCGAACTTCTAAGTATGTCCACAGAGGGACCGGTGATGTAATGTATGTGTTCCTGGTCCGGCTTCATCCTGGATACATACTCTTCAAGGGTTATGAGCTCTACCTCTCCGTAGGTCGATGGGAAGAGACAGAGTTTCTTTATGGCTTCGCCGTTGCCGTCGTCCTGAGCTAGTCCTTCTTTGAGGACCGTCCCGAACTCCTTCCAAAATTTCATGTATTTATCCCTGTCCTCAGAGAGGATTTTCTTGAGCGACTGTAGCACCTTCCTGGTGACGCCCTTTCTTATCGCCACCACCTGTCTGTCCTGCTGTAGGATTTCCCTGGACAGGTTCAAGGAGAGGTCTTCAGAGTCGACAACGCCCCTGACAAACCTCAGATAGCTTGGGACGATGTCCTTGCAGTCCTCCATTATGAGTACCCTTTTCACGTAAAGGTTGACCCCAGAGGTTCCGTCTCTCATGAATAGGTCGTATGGAGCCTGAGACGGGATAAAAAGAAGGCCGTGCATCTGGGACATCCCCTCGGTGGTGAACACGATCCTCTCCAGTGGGTCCTTCCAATCGTGGGCCACGTGCCGATAGAACTGGCGGTATTCGTCCTCAGAGACCTTATCCTCCGGCTTCATCCAGAGGGCCTTCATGGAGTTAAGGGTCTGATCCTCCAGCACAGTGCCGCCCTCGCCGTCTTTCGGCTTTTCGACCTGCATCTTTATGGGGTAGGAGACAAAATCGGAGTAGGAACGAACTATCTCCTGTATAACCCACTGAGAGGTGTAATCCTTCAGGCCGTTCTCTGGATCGGGGTCTTTAAGCTTTAAGGTAACGGTGGTCCCACAGGTTGGTCTATCTGCTTCCTCTAACGTGTAGGTCCCATCGCCAGACGATTCCCATCGCCACCCTTTTTCCTCGCCTGCCTTTTTGGTCAACAAAGTGACCCTGTCCGCGACCATAAAGGCAGAGTAGAACCCCACACCAAACTGGCCGATGAGCATCTCGGCTGGGTCTCCCTCTCGGCGTTCTTTGAGCCTTTCCAGAAACTCCTTCGTCCCTGATTTAGCGATTGTACCTATATAGGCGATGACCTCCTCTTTCGTCATGCCTATGCCGTTATCGGACACGGAAAGATTTCTATCCTGCTGGTCCCTCACTATACGGATGAAAGGATCTCCTGCTACCTCGGATAGGTCGTGATCCGTCAAGGACTGAAGGTGGAGCTTATCCAGTGCGTCCGATGCGTTGGAGATGAGCTCACGTAGAAAAACGTCCTTGTTCGAGTACACCGAGTAAACCATCATGTCCAGAATCTGCCTGGCCTCGGTCTCAAAGCTGTAGGTCTCTTTCGCACCACTCATCAAAAATGCCTCCTTCTAGGGTTATCACGGCCCCGTAGGGCCAAAACTATATGCTCTGGATTTCCCTTTTGAAGGTCCCTCTATATCCCTTAATCTGTCGGACATACCGGCTTCCGGTTCTGCCCAGATATCGGTGTAGGGCCTTATCGATGTCTCCACCGTTTTCCTTTAGATAATTAGAGAATATCCAGGTTCCGACCAGTATGTTGTTTCTGGGGACAAGCAGGTCGTTCAGTGTCCTTATCCAGGGGAATCTTCGAGCTATGGATTTTTTATGGACGTTCCAGTTTACCTGCATCAAACCGTAGGCATATCTGGATCTAGCACCTGGCCTGACCGTCGATTCTTTTACGATCATAGCCGCAATAAGAGCCGGATCTTGGATGCCTAACTGGTCGCACGACTCTATAATGTAGCCAGCGTATTCCATCCCGACCTTTATAGACACCTCTTTATTGTACTTTCGGAATCCCAGTGCGATCGCCCTTTTGAGGCTCTCGTCAGGCTTGGGTTCCGCCTTTCTGGCAATGGGGTTGGAGGATCTGTACTGATTTCTTATGTACTCGTCAAGGGCTTTAGCCTTCTCCACGTGGCTCTGGGATAGGCCAGACGACGCAAATATCAGTACGAGCAGTATAGACAACGCCAGGGCTGGGGGGGATTTTTTCATAACCGATCATCACTCTCCAGTTCCGTTTTTTAGGCCATAAGTAGGATCAAAACCTAGGAGGATCATTTTACAGGACTAGCCCAACATCATCAAGGACAAAAAGAGAGCCCCAAAAGATAAAGGGCTCTCCCGGACCTCCGCGGATCACCCTCTGAGTATTTCAAGGGCACCGTTCCACATGTTTTTTGCCGAGTCGGTAACGGCAAGGTTCGCCTCATAGGCTCGGCTAGCTACCATCATGTCCGCCATCTCCCTTACGACACTGACGTTGGGCATAGAGACATAGCCCTCTTCGTCCGAGTCAGGATGATCGGGCTGATAAACCAATCTCGGTGCAGAGGAGTCGTCCTTGGCTATCTCCACCACCTTGACTCCCCCTTTGACCTTTCCATCGCTTCCTATTTCGTCAAGTATCTGCTGAAACACCGGAACACGCCTGAGGTAAGGTCCACCCTCTGGGGTCCTGGTTGTGTTGACGTTTGCCAGGTTTTGGGAGATTGTGTCCATCCACAGCCTGTGGGCGGTCAGAGAGGTTCCAGCTACGTCTATGGTGCTAAAAACCTTCATTATCTTCCTCCTATGGCAGTCTTGTAAACCGAGACTTTTTTGGTGAGGAAACGGGTCATCCCCATGTATCCCATCCTGGACTCGGTAAGTTTGGCCATCTCTATCTCTGGATCTATGTTATTCCGGTCCAACCGATATAGTTGATCTATGATGCGATCCTCCCTGGGGACGACGTCATCGGTACTCCTGGCGTGGGTGACCATATGGTTGGGATCCGTGGAGGCCATGGGCAAACGATTGGGACCGTTGATAACGTCGTTCAACTGATCCTCAAAGGAGACCTCCCTCCTGGCATATCCAGGGGTATTTACGTTGGCAAGGTTTTGACCAACCGCCCTGAACCTGTGGGCCAGGCCCTGAAGGTCCTTTTCCATTACTTTCCAGGTTTTATCGAACAAAGATACCACCTCCGATCAGAGTGTCAGATCTAGGAGACGGGAGAAAGATTACTCCTCTTCCTCCGAGGAGAACTCAAGACCAAGCTCCTCTATGAAAAGAGGGCTCAGAACCTTTATAAAGGTTCCCTTCATTCCCAGACTCCTGCTCTCTATTATACCGGCACTTTCGAGTTTTCGCAGGGCATTTACGATCACGCTTCTAGTTACTCCTACCCTATCGGCCACCTTGCTGGCTATGACCACTCCCTCGAAGGAACCCAATTCCCTGATGATGTGCTTTATGGACTCGACCTCGGAATAGGATAGAGCTCTCATGGCCATCTGGACCACCAGTCTCTCCCTGGCCCTCTCCTCTATTACCTTGGTCCTGTCGTGGAGGATCTCTATGCCGACCAAAGTGGCCAGATACTCGGCCAGGACGAAGTCCTTGGTGTGGAAGGTATCGCCAAAGCGGACCAGCATCAGGGTTCCGAGCCTTTCCGCAGCGCCGTAGATGGGCACAAAGAGGGCGTCCTTCTCCGGACCATCCTCTTTATCCTTAGGGTCGTCGAATATATAGGCATCGGGCTTGCTCATGAGGCTTTCCCTCTGCTGGTTGAGCCTCTCCATGAAGCTCTCAGGCATATAGCCCTTCTCGAGGAAAGAGGCTATGGCCTCGGAGTGATACTGGCTGACCCAGGAATAGCCCAGGATCTGTCCCTCTCTGCTGAGTATATAGACGTTGGCGGTGGAGAACTCCCCCAAAAGCCTGGCAAGCTTGCTGTAGTCCGGCTTTGTACCCTCTCGTCTGCTCTGAAGTGCCCTGCCGACGAGCCTGGTCTTCTCCAGTAAGTCCTGCATCTCATCCATGCCAACAGCCGCGTTTTTCTTTATATTTTCCATAAGAAACCCTCCTTGAATTTTTCCTGTTACAGTAGATATCGTCTTACGTCGCTGTCTTTAACCAAAGGACCGAGCTTCTCCTGAACAACCGCTCTATCCAGCGTGAGAACCTCTCCCTGTCTCTCAGGAGCCTGAAAGCTGATCTCTTCCAGTAGCTGCTCCACCATGGTGTGGAGCCGCCTGGCCCCTATATTCTCCATCTCAGCGTTCATCCTCTCCGCCAACGAGGCGATCTCGTCGACCCCGTCCTCGGTGAACACAAGCTTGACGCTTTCCGTTCCCAGCAGGGCCTCGTACTGTTGGAGAAGGCTGTGATGAGGCTCGGTTAGTATCCTAGCTAGCTGGCCTTTGTCCAGAGGCTCCAGCTCGACCCTTATGGGAAACCGACCCTGTAGCTCTGGAACAAGGTCGGAAGGCTTGGTCTGATGGAAGGCCCCCGCAGCGATGAACAATATGTGATCAGTCGATACCTGCCCATGTTTTGTCTGGACTGTGCATCCCTCCACCACCGGAAGCAAGTCCCTCTGAACCCCGTCTCGGCTGACGTCGTGCCCACCGGACCCACCGCCACTGGAGACGATTTTGTCTATCTCATCTATGAACACGATGCCCTCTTCCTGGGCCTTCTCAAGCCCAAGCCTTACCGCGGCATCGCCGTCTATCAGCTTCTCCGCTTCCTCGTTTTGGAGGACCCTGAGGGCATCTTTCACTTTCATGGTTCGACGCTTTTTCTTTTTTGGTATGAGACCACCTAGCATCTCACCTATGTTCATTCCCATCTCGTCCATACCCATTCCACCCATCATAGGGATGCCGAGTTGGTTGCTCTCTTGGACCTCTATCTCTACCTCTCGATCGTCCAGCTTGCCCTGAGACAGAAGGTCCATCAGTTTTGTCCTGGTGGACTCCCTCATTCGATCTTCCTCGGGAGCCTCCGGCTCCTGATCTGTGTGGCTCTCTCCGCTTAAGCCCTTCATTACGCTCATGAAGGTGGGTATACCACCGCCCTGAGGTTTTCTCGATGGCACAAGGAAATCGACGACCCTTTCCCTGGCCTTCTCCATGGCTGGCTCCTGGACGTCCTCCAACATCTTTTTTCGGACCATCTGTATGGACATCTCGACAAGATCGCGAATCATGGACTCGACATCCCTGCCGACGTACCCCACCTCGGTGAACTTAGTGGCCTCTACCTTAACAAAGGGAGCGCTCACCAGTTCAGCAAGACGACGGGCTATCTCGGTCTTGCCGACGCCTGTTGGCCCAACCATAAGGATGTTTTTTGGCGATATCTCCTTGGCCATCTCTGGATCCAGGAGTCTACGCCTCATCCTGTTTCTGAGAGCGACGGCCACGGCCCTTTTAGCCCTGTCCTGACCTACGATATATCGGTCTAAGTATTTCACTATCGCGGATGGGATCAAGGAGCTTCCGTCTAGGGACATCATCACAGGACCTCCATGGATATAACGTCGTCGGTGTAAATACAGATGCTTGCCGCTATCCCCAGGGATTTCTTAGCGATCACGTCCACGGTCCATTCACTGCACTCCAGATACGCCCTGGCAGCAGCAAGAGCGTAGGCGGCTCCTGACCCTATGGCGGCAGCGTCGTGTTCCGGCTCTATTATGTCTCCCGCGCCTGAGAGCAGGATGGTGTGCTGCTTGTCCGCCACCAGCATCATGGCCTCCAGACGACGGAGCATCCTGTCGGTTCGCCACTGTTTTCCCAGCTCGACAGCGGCCCTCATGAGATTTCCGCTGTGCTCACCAAGCTTTTTCTCAAAAAGCTCCAACAGGGTCATGGCGTCGGCGGTGGAGCCAGCGAACCCGGCGAGGACCGAGCCCCCGTGAAGTCGTCTGACCTTTACCGTGTTGGACTTGATGATCTGGTTTCCCAGCGTCATCTGTCCATCTCCGGCCATAGCAACGCTTTCACCCTTCCTGACACAGAGTATTGTGGTTCCTTCAAACATTTTATATCAACCTCCAGCCCTAGGATGGGCCGATTCGTAGCTAGATCTAAGGTGTTGGGTGGTTATCCTAAGATATCTTTGGGTCGTGGTAAGATTCTCATGCCCAAGAAGCTCCTGTACAACCCTAAGGGAAGCGCCTCCCTCCAGCAGGTGGGTAGCGAAGCTGTGTCTAAGAGAGTGGGGAGTAACGTCGCTCAGGCCACACCTTGAAGCGGCGTCCACCACGACCCTGTGGACCGTCCTGACAGTGAGAGTTCCTCCCCTCTTGCCGGGGAACACGAAATACTCCGTTGGAGACTGGGCTTTCAAACCAGAGAGAGCTTTTTGTGCCATAGAACCGAATGGGACAGCCCTCTCCTTAGAACCCTTTCCCATGACCTTGAGCCATCTTTCCTCAAGCTCGATATCCTCCCAGCGAAGGGACACCACCTCAGCGACCCTGAGTCCGCATCCGTACATAATCTCCAGTAGAGCACCGTTTCTGAGCCCCTGATCGGTATCGTAGGCCAGGTCTATCATCCTGAAGACTTCCTTTACCGATATGGCCCTTGGAAGCTTTTCCGACTGAGATGGGCCTCTAACCCTTCTTGACGGGTCCTTCTCTATCGTCCCCTCTTTTTTGAGGTGTTTCATGAGGCTCTTTACCGCCGATAGTTTCCTGTTAACCGAAGCAGGTGAAAAGCCGTAGCCCGACAGACTCCTCACAAATCCTCTGATGTGGGCTATCTCCAATTCTCCTAGATCGCTCACGCCCTGCCCTTCAATGTATTCAGTAAACTGAGCTAGGTCCACACCGTAATTGGTCACAGTGTGAGCAGAAGCGCCAGAGCTTTGAATACGACAAAGAAATCCATCTATGGCGTCACAAATATGAATACTCATCACAGCATTCTATCACCATGCAACGAATAAGTACACCCATTCGGAAAAATCGAAAAAGGAGGGATTTCCCTCCTTTTTCGATATCCAACAATCTATCCTAAGGCGCAAGATGATACCACAAACAGGCACAATTGGAAATATTGCCGATGAAGTTTTCATACCGTGAAAAACACTAAGAGATGATTATCCAACTATCGCAGGAAAGGTATTCTTCCATCGCACTGAAAGCTATCTCCGCGACGGCACGACACCGATCCGGCTTCTGCTTTATCCTGGCCTCCAGCTTGGGGAATATACCTAGATTTACGTTGGTAGGTTGGAACTTCTTTACCGTGTCGTCGCCCAAACGATGTATCAGGGAGCCTATAGCGGTCTCCCTAGGCCATTTTGGCAGGCCTCTGCCGGTCAGCTCGGCAGCGAAGGCCAAAGACGCAACCATCCCCATCGCCACGCTTTCGACGTAGCCCTCGACCCCTGTTATCTGACCGGCTAACCTCAGGTTATCGGTTCCCTTGACCCTAAGCGATCGATCCAGCACCTCCGGGGCGTTGACGTAGATATTTCTGTGCATAACACCTTTTCGGACAAACTCGACGTTCTCCAACCCTGGTATGAGCCTGAAGACCCTCTCCTGCTCTCCCCAGCGAAGATTGGTCTGAAATCCAACCAAGTTGTACACCGTTCCGTCCGAGTTATCCTGGCGAAGCTGAACCACGGCGAAGGGCCTCTGTCCCGTATCCGGATGTTCCAGCCCAACCGGCTTTAAAGGACCAAAGCAAAGGGTCTGTACCCCCCTGTCCGCAAGAGCCTCTACCGGCATGCAGCTCTCGAAATAGGGTATTTTTGCCTCGAAGTCGTGTCTGGGGGCCCTTTCCGCCGATATAAGCGCCTGGTAAAAGGCGAGATATTGCTCCTCGGTCATGGGACAGTTTATGTAGTCTCCACCTCCCTCCTCCGAGTACCTATCCTTTCGATAGGCCACGGACATGTCGATGGTGTCCGATAGGACCAAGGGCGCTGCGGCATCGTAAAAAAACAGCGACTCCTGTCCCGTAACCCTGCCTAGATCGGAGGCCAATGCCTCCGATGTGAGAGGGCCGGTGGCCACTATGACCGCACCATCGTTCGGGACGGCTTTAACCTCATCGACGACGATATCTATGAGGGGATGTCCTTTTATCTTTTCCGTAACGGTGCGAGCGAAACCCTCTCTGTCCACGGCGAGAGCTTTACCCGCAGGAACCGAAGCTATATCGGCACAGTCCATTATAAGGCTGCCAAGCCTACGAAGCTCCCTTTTCAGTATCCCCCCTGGGGTGGTCTCGGTGTCACCTCCCAGCGAATTGCTGCAGACTAGCTCGGCGAAAAAATCGGTGTGGTGAGCCGGGGATCTCTTTTCCGGCCTCATCTCGACCAGGTTAACCGGTATACCCCTTTGAGCCAGCTGCCAGGCCGCCTCACTGCCAGCCAGACCTGCTCCGATAACCGTGACACCCATCACTCGATCCCCTTGTGCCCACAGGATGCGCATACGGGGGTCTTTGAACGACCTTTGAACTCCATGTCGCCACCGCATTCGGGGCACTTATGGGAGGCTGGTTTGTTCCAGGATACGTAGTCGCAATCGGGGTATCTGGAGCAGCCATAGAAGACCCTTCCCTTTTTGCTCTTCCTCTGGACTATCTCTCCGCCCTGATCTTGGCCGCATTTAGGGCATGGGACCCCTATTTTTTTGAGGATAGCCCTGGTGTAGCGACAATCTGGATAGCCAGAGCAGGCTATGAACTCCCCGAAACGACCTCTCTTCTTTACCAGGTCCTTCCCGCACTCGGGACAGCTCTCTCCGATCGGCTCGGGAGGGGGAGGCGGAACCTTGGGAGCTTT
Organism: uncultured Synergistaceae bacterium; assembly: GCA_964395085.1. Classification (GTDB taxonomy): domain Bacteria; phylum Synergistota; class Synergistia; order Synergistales; family Dethiosulfovibrionaceae; genus Dethiosulfovibrio. The sequence continues at coordinate 20,229 of CAYNAN010000013.1, read as the reverse complement.
TTCTGCCTCCTCTATAGCGTGGATGAAGGGTTCCCAGAAGAGGGAGACCACCTTGACCCAATCTTTCTTGCTTTCTTCGACCTCGTCCAGGGTTTCCTCCATGGTGGCGGTAAAACCGGTGTTCACTATAGGAGACACGCTGTCCACGCTGAAGTGGGATAGCAGAAAGTCATCCACGGTCCTGCCCAGGGCGGTAGGAACCAGGTGTTTATCGTCGTCCTTCTCGACGTAGGCCCTGTCGTAGAGGGTCTCGACTATGGAGGCGTAGGTTGAAGGACGGCCAACGCCCTCGTCCTCGAGGGTCTTTATGAGGCTGGCCTCGGAGAACCTCGCCGGCGGCTTGGTCTCCTTTCTGTCCATAACGATATCCTCCACAGCCAGAGATTCGCCCTCTACAGCGGGAGATATGAGGTCGTCTTTGGAGTCGATGGGCCAGATCTTTCCCCATCCGTCGAAGCGGACGACCGCCCCTTTTTGCCTCAATCCGTATGGACCTGACTCGGCCTCGACCACGGTGTTGTCTATCCTGGCTGGGGCCATCTGGGACGCGACGGTCCTCTTCCAGATCAGGTCGTAGAGCCTCAGCTGCTCAGGAGAGAGGACGTTTCTCAGGTCCTCAGGTCTGAGATTCGAGTCGGTGGGCCTTATAGCCTCGTGGGCATCCTGGGACCTTCCCACGGAGGAGAACACGTTAGGCTTATCCGGTAGGTAGCTCTCCCCCCACAGGGAGACCACGGTGGACCTTATGGCGGAGACCGCCTCGGGAGCTAATCTGAGGCTGTCGGTCCTCATGTAGGTGATGAGTCCGGTGAGGCCTCGACCTGGGACGTTGACGCCCTCGAACAGGGACTGGGCGACCCTCATGGTTCGCCTGGGGGAGTAGCCCAATCTCCTAGCGGCCTCCTGCTGGAGAGTGCTGGTCTTGAGGGGAGCGGGAGCCTTCCGTCGGCCTTCTCTGGTCATGAAGGAGGTGACCGTAACTCCCTCTCTGTGAACCGTGTGGTATATGTCCTGGGCCATCTCCTGAGAGTCTATCTTGAGCGGTTTGCCCTTTACCATGAGGGATTTGCCGCCTCGCTTCTCCACCTTGAGGCAGTAGCGACGGTCGTCGTCGGAGGAGGCTTTGACCTCAACCGCCCAGTAGGGCTGAGGCTCGAATCTCTCTATCTCCTTTTCCCTTTCGCAGAGGATGGTAAGGGCGACTGACTGCACCCTACCGGCGGAGAGTCCATATCTTATTTTCTTCCAAAGAAGGGGGCTTAGGGTATAGCCGACGAGCCTATCCAACACCCGTCGCGCCTGCTGGGCGTCAACCTTGTCCATGTCTATAGGCGTTGGCTCGTCCATCGCCTGTAAAACCGCGTCCTTGGTTATCTGGTGAAAAAGCACCCGACAGGAGCTGTTGGGGTCTATCCCAAGCAGTCCCGCAAGATGCCAGGCGATGGCCTCTCCCTCTCTGTCTGGGTCAGAGGCCAGGAGTACTCTCGCACTCTTAGATGCCAGGGATTGGAGTTCTTTTTTTATCTTGGCCTTGCCCTTTACGAGTATGTATTCGGGCTGAAATCCGGCATCAACATCTATGGCCAGCCTGCTTTTCGGAAGATCCACGATGTGGCCGACGCTGGCCTTTACAGTATAGCCGGGTCCCAGGATTTTAGTCAGGGTCTTTGCCTTGGTTGGAGACTCCACCACCACCAAGGTCCCTCCTGAGGAGGAGCGGGACTTTTTAGGTTCTCTCTTCTCTTTAGCCATGTCCGGCCTCCTTCTTCATCAGCATATCCAGGTCGGGTAATTGTCGCTGTGGCGCAGAGCCAACTCCGGTCCGTAGTGTTTATCCAGGAAAAAGGTGTCCACCAGAGCGCTGAATATCTCGGCGTCCACGGGCTTACGCTGGGATCTTCCAAAAGAGATAGCCTCGTCTATGGCCTTCTCCACCACATCCCTTGGGACGTCGACACAGGCCAGGTACCGATAGACCATGGTCTGTGCCTCCATGTTCAGGTATCTTCTCTCTATATCGTGCAACGTTCTAAACAACGGCATCAATTCCTCGCTCGGAAATATGGGAAACGTCCGACATTGTACCTTCACCGACGGAGTTGTCAACCTAAATGTACAGAAAAAGGCGGGAGACGTCGCCGCCTCTCGCCCTTTTATCGTTAATTATCCCTGTTAAGACCCCTTATACCATTAAGTATAAGACGCTGTTCAACACCTGCGACAAGCTTTCTGGTGTAAGCCACGGTGTCGGGATTGACGCTCATACTGTCTATCCCGCACTTGACAAGGAACTCGGCGAAGTCGGGGTAGAGGGACGGTCCCTGTCCGCAGATTGAGCAGGTTATGCCGTGCCTGTGGGCGGCCTTCACCAGAGTCTCTATGGCCCTTGTCACCGATATGTTTCTCTCGTCGAAGTAGCCCATGGTGTTGAGGATGCCCGAGTCACGATCCACCCCCATTACAAGCTGGGTTAGGTCGTTGCTGCCTATGCTGAAGCCGTCCACCATCTGGGCGAACTCGTCGGCCGCAAAAACCACGGCAGGAACCTCCGCCATGATCCAGAGCTTAAAGGACTTGTTGCGGATCAGTCCCTCTGATGCCATGATCTCCTTAACCTGCTCCAGCTCCCAGGTGGTCCTGACGAAGGGGAGCATCACCCAAACGTTTATGAGGCCAAACTCGTCTCGGACCTTCTTTATCGCCTGACACTCGAGGCGGAACCCTTCCTCGTATTCCTTGGAGATGTATCGGGAGACCCCTCTCCAGCCTATCATCGGGTTGTTCTCCTCGGGTTCTACCTCAGCCCCTCCCTTGAGGCCCCTGAACTCGTTGGTCCTGAAGTCGCTGAGTCGGACCACCACCGGCCTGGGATAGACCGCCTGTGCCACTGTGGTGATGGACTCGGACATCTCATCGACAAGCCTCTGGCCCTCTCCGTTTCTGACTAGGTACATGGGATGGACACCGAGGCTGTTGAAGATGAACTCGGTCCTCATGAGCCCTATCCCGTCGAAGGGAAGGTTTTTATACTTGTCCACGATCGAAGAATCTCCCAGGTTCATGTATATCTTTGTACCTGTGACAGGGGCAAGATCGTAGACCATATCGCGGCTGTAGCCTGAGGCGGCAGCAGGGGCGACGGGGGAGTGCTTATCCTGATCCGATGACAGGGATACGGAGCCATCGTAGACCACCCCTCTGGTGGCGTCCACCGTGACGATGGATCCCTCCGCAAGTCGGTTTGATCCGTCTTTGCTGCCGACTATGCAGGGGATGCCCAGCTCTCTGGATACGATGGCAGCGTGACAGGTCCTGCCCCCTTCGTCTGTGACCACCGCGGCGGCCCTTTTCATGGCCGGAACCATGTCAGGGTTGGTCATGGTGGTGACCATGATCTGCCCCTGAGTTACCCGGTCTATCTCATCGATATCCTTTATGACGACCACTTTGCCGGATGCGATTCCAGGGGAGGCGGCGAGGCCTCTCACCAATACTTTGAGCGATTTTTTCTCCTCCACCTTGTTCTCCTCCTTGGATTCCTCTTTTTTGAGGGTGGTCACAGGACGGGCCTGAAGTATGTAGAGCCTTGACGTATCTCCGTCGAAGGCCCATTCTACGTCCATGGGGAACCCGTAGAGCTCCTCTATCCTCTTTCCAGCAAGTCCCAGCGCCTTTATCTCCTCAATGCCAAGACATTGCTTTGTCACAAAATCAGGACCAAGATAGTCCGCTACCGGGACGGATACCGTCCCCTGAGCACCTTTTTTCTCGACCACCATTGTCCTCTTCTCCGCCACGTTAGAGTCCATCATGGCAAGGTCTCTCTTGTCCAAAACGTATTCGTCCGGGGTAACCATACCAGAGACCACAGCCTCACCCAGCCCCCAGCTCGCCTCTATCATTATCTGAGAACGACTGTCGGTAATAGGGTTTGCTGTGAACATCACTCCCGATCTCTCGCTGGATACCATCTTCTGTACTACGGCGCTGAGGGCGACCTGAAAATGGTCGTAGCCCTGCTTCTGGCGATAGTAAGTGGCCCTCGCTGTCCAGAGCGACGCCCAGCAACGACGGACGTGAGCCACGACCGAGTCTGCCCCTATTACGTGGAGATAGGTGTCCTGCTGACCAGCGAAAGACGCATCAGGCAGGTCCTCCGCTGTGGCAGAGGATCTCACAGCGACCCTCAGGTCATCCACCCCGACTCTATTCTCCAACTCCCCGTAAGCGGTCCTCATCTCGGCCTCCATGTCCACCGGGATGGGAGTCTCCTCTATTATCCGCCGAACCTTCTCGCAGGCCTGGGCAAGGTCGATCGAGTTATCAACGTCGACCTTTTCGACGATGGACCTGATACTGTCGCCTATGCTGGCCCCTTTGATGAAATCCGTGTAAGCCTGGGCGGTCACGCAAAAACCGGGAGGGACGTCTATGCCTCTTACGGTCAACTCTCCTAGGTTGGCTCCCTTGCCACCGACCAACGGGACGTCGTCCTTGCCTATCTCCTCGAACCAGCGAACGTATCTATACGACATAAAAAAACCTCCAGAAAAGGAATTTTATCTATCTCCATTACCCATTATGCCTTCAACCAGAAAGGATATCGTGGTATTATAAAACGAAAATATAGCAATTTTATCGTTGCAAAAAACATCTAGAGGGAGAACATCAGCCCATTTATTTTTTAAAACAATATAGGAGAGGATAAGTTGTGATAAACAACAACGACAATACTCCACACAGGGTATTCATGGAGATAATACAGGACAGGAGAGGAACAGACGATATCCTAGAGGCCATGAGAGGTTTCCTCGAAAACGTGGCTTTCTGGGATAGCGCCACCGGAAACGTTCACGTGGCATCTAGGTCAAAGCAGTTTATAGCTCAGGTAAGGAGGATGCCCCTCCACGAGTTGGTGGCGATATATCCCCATGGGACAGTGGAGGATGGGGGGGAGAGGCTGGGATATGTCCTCTATTATCACGGCGAAGAGATGGAGAAGGACACGATCAAGGACGCCCTGGTCTTCGGCATAACCGCTTTGAGGCTTTCGCTGGGTGGCAGACGATATCTGATAAGGGAGGATCAGAGCACGAGGGACGAGGTGGTCAGAGGGCTGGTGGCGGGAAACAGAAAACTTTCGGAAAAGGCGATCAGGAGAGCTGGGTCAATGGGGTGGCAGTTATCCGGACCTGTAGCTGCGGTCGTTGCCGAACATACCGGAATGAGCGATCTATCAGGAGCTATAGCGGTGCTATCGGGATGGATCAGATCCAGGTATCCCAGTGCAATACAAGGAACCGTCAGCGATGACCTTGTTGTCGTGATTCAGGCGGAGGACCACGAATGGAGAAGTAGGCTCAAGAAGGAGCTTGTGGAGTATGTGGGCACATCCGATGCCAGAGGGCCCTTCAGGATAGGGGTGGGATCGGCGGTGTCCCCTGTTGACATCAGACACAGCTACATACAGGCCCATGAGGCAATCGACATGGGACAGAGGATGGGACAGAGGTCGGTGGCTTTTTGGGGAGACATGGAGGTGCTGGGGATAATAGGCTCTATTCCCTGGGACGATAAGACCAGAGTGTTCGTAAACGGGTATATGAGCGCGTTAAAACAGGAGAAGAACAAAGACCTTACCTCCTCTCTCAGAGCTCTGGTAAGAAGGTCGTGGAACCTGAAAGCCGCAGCAGAGGATCTCTCGATACACTACAATACGATGAGATATAGATACGATAAAATAATCTCCATCACAGAATTAAGAGACGATGATCCATGGGCTAAAATAGGTCTGTCCTTGGCGGCACTTTTAGACGAGCTTTCGGAAAATATGGGGCGAAAATAGGGCCGCTTTAGCGGCCCCCGTTCATAAGGTCAAGAACTTCCTGGGCGGTCTCCTCTATGGCTCGACCGGTGACGTCAAACACCCTGGCTCCGACCCTTTTCATGAGTAGCCTGGCGCTGGAGAGCTCTTTCTCGACCCTGTCCCTCTGAGCATAGGAGGCCTTTGCCGGGTCAAGACCCAACATCTGGAGCCTTTCGCGCCTGATCTGTATCAGTGCATCGGCAGATATTACCAAGCCGATAATCCTATCGTTGGACAGCTTGAACAGCTCATCGGGGGGAGACAGCTCCGGGACCAAGGGGATGTTACCGACCTTATAACCCTTGTTTGCCAGGTACATCGACAGAGGGGTCTTACAGGTCCTGGACACCCCAAGTATCACCAGATCGGCCTCCTCAAGGAGATGAGGGTTGCTACCGTCGTCACAGGTTATGGAGAACTCTATTGCCTTTACCCTCTTAAAATAGGCCTCGTCCATCTGGTGCATTAACCCCGGCTCCTCAAGCGGCTCCGCCCCAAGATGGGAGGAAAAAGCGTCCATGAGAGGTCCGAAGATATCGACCAGCTCGACACCTTTAAGGAACGCTTCCTTTCTGAAAGCCTCCCTTATCCTCCTCTCCACCAGGGTACAGACTATGACGGCCCCGGCATCTCTGGCCTCAAGACAGACCGCTTCCGACATGGAGGGGTCCTTTATGTACCTGTGTCTGGTGAATTTTATCCTCTTGTCTGGAAACTGCCTGGCTGCAGCCAGGGACACGCTATGAGCTGTCTCTCCGGTGAAGTCGGAAACTACAAATATGTGCAGATCGTGGTCGTTTTCGGCGAGCATCACGGTCTCTCCTCTTCTGTTTTTTTCTAAGGAACGACGCTCCATCGTCCCGGACCTGAACGGTAGACCTTACCGTCCATCTCCAGGGACACCAGAGAGGCCATCACCTCCGGGACCGACAGTCCCACCCTGCTAGATAGCTCATCCAACGTTATCTTTCCGGAACTCCTTACTCCTTTGAGAACAGGCGATCCATCCCGATCTCCAAACAGGGGAAGCTGTCCCTCTCCTACAAGCAACCCCAGGAAATGATCCAGGTCCCATAGGGGTTGTGCGCCGTCGAAGATCAGCCGATTGGACCCTTTTGAGATATCCCGGTCTATAGAGCCAGGGACGGCCCAGATCTCCCGTCCAAGCTCCCCCGCTAGCCTGGCAGTTATCATAGAGCCTCCGGTCATAGGCGACTCAACAACCACTACGTGGGTGGCCAACGCCGCTATCATACCGTTTCTTTTGGGAAAATTCCACCTCCGACCTGGCTCTCCCATAGGGAAACGGCTTAGAAGACCACCACCGGACCTCAAAATTGATGAGAAAAGCCTATCGTGTCCCCTGGGGTACACTAAGTCAACACCGGTTCCCAACACCGCCAGGGTGTATCCTCCTCCGTCCAGCGCGCCGGAATGGGCCGCGCCGTCCACGCCGGAGGCTCCACCGCTTATGACAGATATTTTGCCCTGGGCCAGTTTCAGTCCAAGGGAGTTGGCGACAGCGACGCCGTAAGTAGAGCACCTTCTGGTCCCAACCACTGAGACAGAAGGCCTGGAGACCTGTAATCTGCCCCTGAGGTAAAGAACAGGCGGCGGATCGTCCAAGTCCATCAGTCCTGTCGGATATTCGTCGTCACCTTGGGATATTATCCGTCCACCGGACGAGGCGCACCGCGCCTGCTCTTCCTCCGGCCAAGACGAATCCAACAGGCTTCTGCCTCTCTCCCAAAGGGATTTTTTTACCCCCAGCGAAATGGCAAGGTCCCTGTCCTCCCAGAACGAGGCCAGGCTGACCCCCTTCTCGACCAAGGCCCGTATAAAGGCCCCTCCCCTTGAGGAAAGCCGATTTATGACGAGAAGCTCTCTTTTCATTCCTCAGACCTCCCCTCGGTACGCCAGCGCCTCCATAACAGCGGATGAAGAAACGTTATCCTCCCCGGATAGGTCCGATATGGTTCTGGCGACCCTGAGGACACGCCCCATTCCCCTGGCCGAAAGCCTGAATCCCTCCGCCATCTGAAGTAGCGTCTTTTTCCCCTCACTGGAGAGGTTCATATGTTTTCTAAGGATCTTTTCCGGGACCTCCGAGTTACATCCCCACCCTCCAAAGGACCATCGAGCCCTCTGTCTTTCCCGAGCAACGGATACCCTATTCCTGACCTTGGAGCTAGGTTCCCCATGAGAGGAGGATAGTCCAACCAGCTCCTCCGGCGATAGCCTGGATACAGATACCTGTAGGTCTATCCTGTCCATCACAGGCCCAGCAAGCCTTCTCCTGTATCTTTCCAGATCAGAAGCAGAGCAGCGGCATGGCTCGAAGGCGTCACCCCACCATCCGCAGGGACAGGGGTTAGCGGCCAGGACCAGAAGTACCCTGGAGGGATAGGTGACTGTCCCGGAGGATCGGCTAACCACTATGGATCCATCCTCAAGTGGCTGTCTTAACGCATCCACCAGATCTCGCCGAAACTCGGTGAATTCGTCCAGGAAAAGGACCCCTCTATGGGCCAACGAGAGCTCACCAGGTCGCAGCGCAGCCCCGCCTCCGCAGATTGAGACGGTGGAGGCAGTATGATGAACGACCCTGAAGGGAGGCCTACGATCAGGTCGGTCATCCGAGTCGAGCAGGCCCTTGACCATGAGATTCTCCAGTATTTCGCCGTCAGACAGGGGAGGCAGTATCCCCCTAAGGGCCCTGGCTAACATGGTCTTACCGCTTCCTGGAGCTCCTACCATAAGGACATTGTGATGGCCAGCAGCAGCTATCTCCAGTGCCCTTTTGGCCATGGCCTGGCCTCGGATGTCACACCAGTCTGGATCAACAGAGAGAGGGAGGTCCTCCGCCTTGTAGGGGGTAATCTGAGGGAGAGGGATACCCGATTCCAGGTGACTTAGGATCTGGTCCAGCGTCTCAACCTGATAGGCCTCAACCTCCGGGACAAGCCCTATCTGTGGGGAGTTTTCGATCGGAGCGTAGAGAGGCAGCCCCTGTTCCTTCGCCAGCACCGCAGCGGAAACGGCCCCTCGGACAGGCCTGATCCGTCCGTCCAGCGACAGTTCGCCTATGAATATGGCCGGACGGTCCAGCGTTATGGATCTCGATCTGAGGGCCAGACTCACAGCTATAGGGAGGTCCATCATAGAACCCTCTTTCGGCATGTCAGCTGGAGCCAAATTGACGGCTATCCTCCCACGAAGGGATACGCCTGAGTTTTTGAGAGCGGCCCGAACCCTCTCCTTGGCCTCCCTGACGGAGGCGTCCGGTAGGCCAACTATGGAGATCGAGAAAAGACCTCCCGCTATCTCGACCTCCACGTCCACCTCTTTAGCCTGTACCCCTCTCAGAGTAACGGCCTTGACCAGGTTCAAAACGACACATCTCCTCCCGTTATGTCCCTGTAGTGATCCAGGAATATACGTCCATCCCGGTCGGTGATGGCTATGAGATCTATCCTCCAAAAACCACCCCAGCCGATTCTATCCATGTAGGCAGATCCTGCCAGAACCAATTTTTTCAGTTTTTTGGGCCCTACAGAAGCCTCCGGCGGCATGATGGTCCCAACGGATCTATATCGGACCTCCACGACCACCATCTCGTCGCAGTCTTTGGAGATAACGTCCAACTCACCCCTCCGAAACCTCACGTTTCTGGCAAGAATAGGCCAACCTAGATCGGCAAGATGACGACAGGCCAGATCCTCGCCCATTTTGCCTTTTCTGAGATGCTCCGGCTCCAAGATCCCCCCTCCCCTCAGAGCTTTCGAGAGGAGTCAAGTCGGTAGACGAAGGTCAAGACCTTAGCCACAGCCTCGTAAAGCTCAACCGGAATTTCGTCTCCGACCTCCAGGGCCAGCAGAGCGCTGACCAAAGCAGCGTCCTCGACCACCGGCACGTTGGATTCTGTGGCTATCTCCACAATCCGCTCCGCGACCCTTCCTTTCCCCGACGCCACTACGTGAGGAGCATCCCTATGCTCTCTGTCGTATTTAACCGCCGCCGCCATAGGACGGACCGATCTCTCCCTCTTCATGCCTCCACGTCCAACCTGAGGTAGGATCTGGAGGGGTGGGAGCTTTTCAGGGTTACTCCAAGGTATTGAAGTGAGAGGGGGCCCCTGTCGAGCTCAGCCTGTAACTGCGGTAGCTCGCGGGATAGGGCGTTAGCCGCCTCATCCGACTCGGCCTTCAGAGAGACGGTCAGAGACTTTCCATCGCTCTCAAGCCCACCTGAGACGTCCCCAAGCTGTCTACCTTCCACCAGAAAGTCCACTCGGAAGAAGGATCTTTCCCCCCCCTTCTCCCTGCTGTGGGAGGAGAACCTCACCTTCGCCGGCAGAGACTCTTGATCCGGCCCAGGCCACCACGCCCCGGCTAAAGAGGCGTTGGCGAACTCCTCCCTTGGAGGACGGGAGAGCAGAGCATGTCCCTTGAGGAACCGACCTATTTCGTCGTCCCCCTCCTTCATCTCCTTCAGAGACGAGAGAGGATTTTCACCCTTATCTCGCCTTTCTTTAAGCTCTCTTTGTATCCTTTTCCAGACCTTCCCGACGGACTGACCGTCCAACGACATATACCAGGATAGAATTCCTACCTTCTCGGAGGAGACCTTCTCCCCTCTAGCCATTATCTCTATTAGGGAGTCCATCGCCCTGGGGTCTCCGAAACGACGGAGTTCCTTTCTTAGGTGAAGTAGGAAGCCGTCGGTCACAGGAAGCCCCTTCGACAGGAGCAACGCCGCTGCCTCCTGATCCGCCTTTGGCAGCCGTCCCAGAAGAGCCGCATCCTCGGGCCTGAGCCTTAGGATGGGTACGTCTCCTTTAGCGTCCCATATGGCCTGAAAGTGTTGGCCGGGAAAGAGGGACAGATTGGAGCGAGCCAGCATGTTCTGGCCGGCGATGCGGACCATGTAGGCTCCGTCCTTAGCGGACAGGACACGACCCTCTACCAGGGCCCCATCCGGTATGCCCTGGCCTCTGACCGTAGACTGTTGAGCTGGGGAGAGGGGCGTTCCCTGCCCCCGGCCAACCCCTATATTTAGGTTTTGAGGAGATCCTATTCCGTCTACCATGGTCTATCCTCTCCAGTGAAAGCTTCTTCTGTGAACGGGACTGAGTCCAAGTGAGCTCATCGCCTCCCTGTGGGCCTTCGTTCCGTAGCCTTTATGGGACTCAAACCCGTACCCCGGATAAAGGCCGTCCAGTACGGTCATAACCCTGTCTCTTAGTACCTTTGCTACCACCGAGGCGGCGGATATCTGCGGATACAGGTCGTCTCCCTTGGGGACGACCTGTTGTGGAACCGTGAGGCCCGGGATCTCTTTGTCACCGTCGACTATAACCCCATCGAACATCAAGCTAGGAAGCCTATCCACCGCTTTTTTCATGGCCCACAGTGTGGCGTTCAGGATGTTAACTCTATCTATCATCTCCACCGAGGCAGACTGAGCGCCCCAAAGCACCTTCATCTCCACCATTGACGAAAAGACCTTTTCTCGGCGAAGAGCGGTCATCTTCTTCGAGTCCCTGAGCCCCTGCTCTTTGAGGACTCGAGACTGTTCGGCGGTGAGGATCACCGCCGCAGCCACCACAGGCCCCGCGAATGGACCTCGCCCCGCCTCGTCAACCCCTGCCAGGACGGGAAGAAAGATCATTCTATTACAACCCCGGGCCTCTCCAGTGAGACGGCTCCGAGCTTTCCGGACGAAAACGCCTCCAGGAAACGCCTTCCAGTCAAAGTGAGGTCCACCTTGTTTCCTGGAACCAGGCACCCTAACCTACGCCCAACAGCCTCCAGAGTCTCGTAGGCATCTTCACCTGGTTCCACTCCCCAGGCGTCCTGAACTAGCGACCAGAGCCCCTTTTGGACAAGGAACTCAACCAGGGTGTAGGCTACAGCGTCGTACCCCCCGATCACCTCTGCCTTACTGCATCCCAGCCACGCCAGGGCCTTCTGTATGTGCTCATCGGACTTGGGGTCCAGTATCCCCGGGGAGTCCACAACCAAGAAGCCCCTACCCTTGTACCAGGAAACGCCTTTCGTGACCCCTGGGATACCCCCAACAGAGGCGGCTTTTTTGCCCACCAGGCAGTTGAGCAGTGCCGATTTTCCAACGTTTGGTATTCCAACCACCGCAAGCCTGAGCTCCCTATGGGATGGTATCTCCTTTTCAAGCTCTTTTCTCAAGGAGTCTATCTTTCCCTTGAGAAGGTCCGCGGCCCAAGCTTTGGACCTTCCCTTTCTATATACATCCAGCCATTGAGAGGTCACGGACCTGTCCGCTATGTCGCTTTTGGTAAGGACCTTCCATACGGGGCAGATCTTGGACAGGGATGAGACCAGAGGGGACCCTGTAACCTCGGGTGCCCTGGCGTCCCTGACCTCCAGTATGAGGTCCAGCTTTCCCACAAGCTCCCCAAGTTTTCTGGTCCCCTTTGCCATATGTCCGGGAAACCATACGGTTCTTCCCGACATCAGTCCACCAATCCGATCCTGGTTATGGGCCAGTAACGGAAGAAAACCGGACCACGGACGTTGTTCTCAGGCACGAAGCCCCAGAACCTGCTGTCCTGGGAGTTTGGCCTGTTGTCCCCCATGGCGAAGTAGTGTCCCTCTGGGACTTTGACCGGCTCCATAGAGAAGGCATCGGGGAATACCACGTAGGGTTCATCGATAGCCTTATCGTTTATTAGGACCTGCCCCTGCCTTATCTCCAGCTTATCCCCTGGAAGACCTATCAGCCTTTTCACGAAATCCCTTTTGGGATCCACGGGGTATTTGAACACGAATACCTGTCCCCTCTTCGGCTCCTGGAAATAGTACCAGAACTTACACACCAGCACTCTGTCCCCAGGAAGCAACGTTGGGATCATGGAGCCACTCGGTATCCAGAAGGCCTGAACTATAACAGCCCTGATTATCAGGGCAAGAACCACCGCCCATAAAACCGTCTCGATTGTCTCTCTCCACCATGGTTTAACCGCCATACACAAAAAACCTCCGTAAAATCCGAATAGGTCCTCCCTTAAGGTGGTTCAGTGAGCAAACCACTCCAGCCTAGGAATCCCCTTTACAGGGAGGACCAGCTTGCCCCAGGGCATGCTCTTTTTGTCCTTCAATATCGACAGAGTCATCCCCGGCGATAGGGTTCGGTACAGAGGACTATACCTAGCCAGGTGATGTAATCCGAGATTGGCAAGAAAACAATTCTCGACCGCGAAGGACTCATTGACCACAGGATTATACCAAGTCAGGGAGATTTTGGAGGTCAGTACACCACCTCCCGGCAAGGTCAGTGAAAAATGCGTACCCTCCATGATGGACCTCTGATAGTGGACAGTCAACCATCTGGTCAGCCTAATACACTCGTCCCTAGCACACCTTATGCGCCATGCCTCGGTGTTCAGGCAAATACACAGACCACCGAACAGAGCCGACAGAATCATAAGACAGGATATAAGCTCTACGAGAGAGAACCCCCCGAAACAAGACGAAAAGGGGGCAAAGGCCCCCTTTTCGTCTTATCAAACTCAGTGGGCAGTTGCCGCATATCCCAGCTCCAGGACCTTGAGGTTATCCTGAACGAACCGGGGGGGAGACAGCTCTTCAACGGCTTTTCTGACCTCCTCGATGGAGCCGCTTTCCACAGAGGAGCCGCACATGGCTCCCAGGATCAGCACGTTTAGGAATAAAAACTTGCCTCCCATGTGTTCCTTGAGTATGGAGTATCCCTCCATAGAGTGCACTTTTATGCCGTGTTTTGCTATGTAAGACTGGAACTTAGGGTTTTTGAAGGCCTCAGGGTCGTAGAGGTTGACGACCAGGTCGCCACCGTCCCTGAGGAAATGGACGTTTCTCACCGCCTCGTTCTGATCGAAGGCCAGGACCAAGTCGGCCTCCCCTGCCTTCACCATAGGGCTCAGGTAGTTGCCAACCTTGAAGTGGCTCACCACAGAACCACCCCTTTGAGCCATGCCGTGGACCTCGCTTCCGACCACGCTCTGCCCCTTTTCCATAGCTATATGTCCCATGACCTTACTGGCGAAGAGAATTCCCTGTCCGCCTGTCCCGACTATGACGCACTGCATGGCTAGGCCTCCTCTCTCAACACTATGGCCCCGTGGGGGCACACGCTGACGCAGACTCCGCAGCTGACGCAGTACCTCTCGTCGATGTGGGCCTTCTTGGTGGCCTCGTCGAACACCAGTCCAGGACAGTTGAAGGCGGTGATGCAATATTTACAGCCTATGCAGGTGTCAGGGTCGACCTTGACTGGCTTGGGCGTCGGAGGCTCTTTCAGGATGGTGATGCAGGGATGCTTGAAAATAAGCACAGCCGGCTGTTTGTTCTCCCAGGCGTAGGCCCAGGCCTCCTTGACGACGTCCACGTTGCTGTCGACGTCATAGGCCTCTATGGTCTTTATGTAGGATACCCCACATCCACGGCAAGCCTGTTCGATGTCCACCTGTACCCCTTCGTCTCCTTTACGGAGCTTGGCTCCAACGTTGGGGCTGGACTGACCTCCGGTCATTGCTGTGATGCGGTTGTCCAGGATGGCCAAGACGAAGGCATGACGGTTGTAGACAGCGCTGGCAAGCCCTGTGAGACCGCTGTGAAAGAAGGTGGAATCCCCTATGGTGGATACTATGGGCCGCTCCTCCCCGTCAACCTTGCTGGTCAGGTAGAAGCCTGAGGCGGCGGTGACGGAGGCTCCCATATCTATAACCGTGTCCACGCCTTTTTGCATGATCCCCAGGGTGTAACAGCCTATATCGGATGGGTTGATAGCCTTGGGCAGCGCCTTTCTGATGGCGAAGAAGCTGGCCCTGTGAGGGCAGCCCGCGCAGAGCATAGGCGGTCTGGGGGTTATCCCCATCTCTCCCATGGCCTCCCTGAGCCCCTCGTCGACCATGTCGGAGACTTCCTCTCCCATACAACGGGCGACTATCTGCTCTATCACCTCAGGAAGAAGCTCACCGGCCCTGGGTACGTAGCCGTTCCAACGGCCCATGACCTTTGTCCTGTCTATTATCTGCATCTCTATGACCGGATAGGTCTGCTCAAGCACCAGCACCTTTTCGTGACGATCGATAAAATCCTGGCACATCTTTATCGGTAGAGGGACAGGCGTTCCTATCTTCAGTATCTCGATATCGTCCCTGCCCGATGCCTTTATCATGTCCGAAAGGAAGGCGAAGGTGGTTCCTCCGGCGATGACCCCCAACTTTGCCGTCCCCTTGGCGGGAACGACGTAATTGTACTTGCCGAAGTTGGCCTCAAAGTCGTCTCTGATACGGTCGTTTTTGTCGTTAAGCCTGGGGTGGTTTATCTTGACCCCTGCGGGAAGACACACCCACCGTTTGGGGTCTTTTTTGAAGTCGTCCTTCCTTGGAGGGACCATCACGTCCAACAGAGGAACATCCTGCCTGGCGTGGTCGACCTTGCCCGTGGGCCGGAGCATCGTGACTATCCCGTACTTCTCGGACAGGTCGAAAGCGTCAAAGACCATCTCCTTAGCCTCGCTGGCCGTGGATGGGTCGAAACAGGGGACCTTGGCAAACATGGCAAACTGGCGGCTATCCTGCTCCGTCTGTGAGCTATGAGGGCCTGGATCGTCGGCTACCACCAGCAGAAAGCCACCCTTGAGATCGTAGTGGGCGGTGCTCATAAAGGGGTCGGCTGCGACGTTTAGCCCAACCTGCTTCATCACACAGCAGGATCTCTTGCCGCCGAAAGAAGCCGATACCGCCATCTCATAGGCGACCTTTTCGTTGGCCCCCCACTCCACAGCGGTTTTGGTGTTCATCTCATCGGCCCAGGCAGCTATGGCCGGCAGGATCTCCGACGACGGCGTACCTGGATAGGCTGTGGCTATCTCGCAACCGGCCTCGATTATCCCTCTGGCTATGGCCTCGTTTCCTAACATGATGGCTCTCTTGGTCAAAACTACTCCCCCTCTTTTTATGAATTCGGCCCTTGAGCCGACCTCTCCTTCAGCCAATCTATCAAAGGATGACCTTTACGGATCAAAGTCCCCTCCGGTGTGGCGAAAGCGTGGCGGGTTCTCCCCTCCGCCAGCAGCTTATCGCCCCGGAAAAGACGGTAGCGAAAGGAAATGCTGTGGGCCTTTACCTCCTCCACCGACGTCTTTAAGGTTAATTCCTCGTCGTAGCGAGCCGGAGACTTGTAGCGGCAGGTAGCCTCTACCACCGGAAGGAAGACCCCTTCTTCTTCCCAGGAGGCGTAGGGCCTTCCCCAGTCCCGACAGAGCCCGGAGCGGCCCATCTCAAACCAAGCGAGGTAGTTGCCGTGATGGGCTATGCCCATCTGGTCCGTCTCGGCGTACCTCACCCTGAACAGGGTTACGTTTTCTTCCAACTAAAGATCCCTCCTTATACAACCACTCTATTATACCGCTTCACCGCCGTGAAAAAAGACGTAAATATTTAGGCTATTTAGTTTTGTCATGTGCGACTGTACAGTTGCGGCGATGTGCTACTTTCATGCAGTCACCGACCACGACCAGGTATCCCATCTCGGTCAGTTGCGTCTGAAGGTCGGGGTTTTCCGCTCCAGGCTGGAACCACACCGCCGGCTTTCCGGGCATAGTCTTTATCTGGTCCGCCAGCCCCTCCTGCATTGAGGATGAGAGAAAAATAGAGACTATATCCACAGCTCCGTCGATCTGGGCCAGAGAGCCCAGACAGGGGAGGCCCAAAAGCTCCTTGCCCTCCACCCTGGGGTTTATCGGGAACAGAACTACTCCAGCGGCCTTGAGGTACGCCATAACGTCGGAGACGGGGCGATGGGCCTTGTCGGAAGCCCCGAGCACCGCTACTTTACCGCCGCCACAGAGGGCAACTTTTACCAGTTCATCCTTGTTCAAAACAAAAACCTCCCTTTTTGTGAAGTTGCCCCTTGGCACAGGGCTATTTATTGCTATAATAGCATAGCCTTTTGGAGGGTTGACCGAGCGGTCGAAGGTGGCGGTCTTGAAAACCGTTGAGGCGCAAGCTTCCGTGAGTTCGAATCTCACACCCTCCGCCAATAGATAATACGTAGCCGTCCAGCCTAGGCTGGACGGCTATTTTCTTCGAGAGTTTTTTAGTCCTCTTAACCCTTGCAGGGCAGGAGAACGTGGAGAGCCTTAGTGTAGCCTTCCTTCAGGGTCCAGTGGACGTCCCGGATGAAGTCGGCGGCCTCTTTCTTCTTTCCATTCTCTATCAGCTCCACTATGGTGGTGTGCTCCTTCCAGTAGTCCAGCTCCTCGGACTTCACCTCCTGGGAGTCAAAATCCCTGGCGGGAAAGTTGAACAGCCTGTCGTAGACGTCGTCAAGCTGCTTTCTCAGAGGTACGTTTACCGACAGGTCGTGAAAGACCGAATGGAACAGCCTGTTGAGGTCGTAGGCCCTACTGAAGTCGTCCACCTCGAAGTCCTTCATGGCCTGGTGAATTATGTCTTTCATCTTATTTATGTGAACCGGAGCTATATAGTCGAACACCGACATCATCAGGACCGATTCCAGCCCCGAACCTATCTGATAGATGTCCCTGATGGTGTCGACTGTGACTGGGTTGACCATTATGCCCTTTCTGGGGTATATGGTGACGATTCCGTCGGCCTCCAGTAATATCAGCGCGTCCCTGAGGGGCGTCTTGCTGATTTTCAAGCTCTCAGCCATGTTTGCCATGTCTATATACCTGCCCGGCTCCAGGTTTCCCTGAGCCAATTCACTCCTCAAATAGTTATATACCTTTTCCCTGAGGGGAGTCCTATCTCTTTCCACCCATTCCACCTCCATATGTCTGCTTATCACCAACATATTGTACCAGATACAGCCCTAGAAATTTCTGATAGGGATGACACTATACTGTTCCTTTATCTCGATAAAGGGATAAAAAACTACACTAGCAAGATAACGGACAGCTTGAAATATCAATACAAAGCATGATATTTTATATGTGGCATTGATACTTCAATACGGGAGGGGATTCTAAAGTATAGAAAATGCGTTCAGGCCTTCAGAGACGACCTAGTTCGTCATGTTGGATAGATTCGGAGGGGAAAATATGCTGGGATTCGTCGATAACGTCATCATACTGTTTTTCATAATGCTCATTTTAGGAATAGGGTACTACTTTTCAAAGACAGCCAAGGATATGGAGAGCTATTACCTGGCCAACAGAAGTCTTCCATGGTCCCTGGTGGTTGGGACGTTAGCCGCATCTTGGTACGGAGGTATCGGGGTGGTTGGAACGGTCGGATATGCGGCTGTCTACGGTATATCCACATGGACGATCTGGTCCATAGGGGCACACCTGGTCAGGATGCCTCTGGCCCTCTGGGTAGGGCCCAGGATACAGATCAGGACCGACGTCACGGTACCAGACCTGCTCGAGAGCCTTTACGGACGTAAGGTCGCCCTCATAGGGGCCATCATGATGTTCTTCGTCTGCGCCCAGATCGGGGAGATCACCGCCGTGGGCTACATCGGCCAGGCGGCCTGGGGGGTCAGCAACGTTACCGCTGGGACGATTATGGTTATCATCGTGGTGCTTCTGACGGTCCTCGGAGGCCTTATGGGGGTGGCTGTCACCGACATGATCATGTTCTTCTGTATGGTGTTTGGGGTAACTATGGTCTTTCCCGGCCTGTTCACCCAGATCGGTGGATGGGAGGGTCTCAGACAGGCTCTAGGGGAGAACGCGGCGCTCGTCGATCCCACAGGGGGTATGGGCTTCTGGAAGGCGGTCATGCTGGTCATATTCTGCTTCAGCCCCTACGCGGACCCCACCTTCTATCAGCGTTTTTCCGCGTCAAATTCGCCTAAGGTCGGCCGCAGGGCGCTTTTAACCTGTTTTTGTATCTGGATCGCCTTCGACATAGTCATCTGTACCACCGGGGTCATAGTGAAGGCCCTCCATCCCGAGGCTCAGCCGGAGGTGGCCTACGTTCAGGTGGTGCTGGCAAACCTCCCCGTAGGTGTCAGGGCGCTGTTTATAGTCGGCCTGGTAGGAGCGATTATATCCACACTGGACAGCTATTACCTGGTCGGTGGGACCACTCTGGCGAACGACATCTACGCCAGATATAAGGGAGTTGGCACTCTGCCTCAAAAGACCATCGTCAACTACACCAGGGCAGCGGTGGTTATGCTGGGGGTTATCGGACTCTCTCTGGCCTTCAAGTTTACATTGGTCTACGACGCATTTTTGTTCGTCGGCAGTATATGGATGTCCGCGGCCTTCGTCCCTATCGTCGGGGGGCTAGTGGGCAAAGGTCGAAAGACCGAGCTTGGCGGCCTGATGGGTATGTTGGTCGGAGGAACCACCTTCGGCATACTCAAGGCCTTCCCGGACATAACCGTCATAGAGCCGCTGGTTCTTTCGCTGCCTGCGTCGTTCGTAGCCTGGTATATAGGAAATCGCTTCGGAGCGGACAGAAGCGACCTTTCGGTCCGATAGAGAGGGAGGTTTTGATATGAGCGATTACGTCAAGAAGCAAAACAAGGATCTGGAGATTAGCTGGATCGGGATAGACGGTTTCCTCATAGTCCTGTATTTGTCCATAGTGGGCATAATCTTCTACGCCCTCAAGACGTCCAACGACTTTATAGTCGGCAAGTTCATTCCCTACGCCGTTATGGCGGCGGTTACGGTGATATTTTTGACCTATCTGGGCAACGTGTTCTCTTTCATGAAAAACCACCACGAGGAGTCGAAACGTTAGCCATGGATTCGGTAGCGATCCGCTCCTTTCCCGTAGCCCTTTCCAGGGAGGATGCCATGGCCCAGGCCTCCAAAAAAGGGGGCCCCTTTGGAAAGCTGCTCCTGATGGGGAAGGAGGTCAAAGAGCTGAGGCTCCACTTTGTGGAGTATAAAATCCTGATATTCCAGGCCCTCCACTCCCCTAACTTCGTCTCCAGGACCTTTTTCGGCGACAGGGACAAAAAGGCCCAGCTTTGCAGGGTCATAGCCAACGGGACCACCGGAGGAGCGGCCTGGGCGGAGGAGATCCCCCAGGAGCTCGAGGAGCGGACGGTGCCGGAGGATCAGGTGCAGGGGAGCCAGTTTTCCCTGGACCAGCTCACCGGAAGGGGACAGAAGCTGGTCCTTCGGGTCCTCAGGAGGAGGATCGGAGGTCTTCCTGAGGTTACCCTTAAAGAGGCGATATCGGTCTACCGTCCCTTTTACGTCGCCCTCTACGGCGAGGCGGTTGAGGGAACCAAGATACGCTATCTTCCCATAGCCGCCGACGGCTGGGGAACCCATCGAACTTTTTGAAGGGCATCTCTAAAAACGCTGATCCTCGGAGAGATCGTTCCGACGTAGCCCATTTGAGCCCG
>CAYNAN010000012.1:0-39412 GCA_964395085.1 uncultured Synergistaceae bacterium | reverse complement strand
TCAGTGTTTGCCCGTTCCCAGGTAGGCCGCCTCCACCTCTGGGTTGGTGATGAGGTCCTTTGATGGGCCCTCCATGATGACCCTTCCTGTCTGGATGACGTAGGCCCTGTGGGATAGCATCAGGGCCTGCCTGGCGTTCTGCTCCACCAGCAGTATGGTCATCCCAGTGGCGTTTATCTTCTTCAGCTCTCTGAAGATGTCCTTTATGACTATGGGAGCCAGTCCCAGTGAAGGCTCGTCCAGCAGGAGGACCTTTGGGGCGGACATCAGGGCCCTGCCTATGGCCAACATCTGTTGCTCTCCACCGGACAGGGTTCCGGCGTATTGAGCGTGTCTCTCCTTCAGCCTCGGGAAGAGCTCGAAGACGTGCTCCTTTGTGGCCTGTATCTTCGACCTGTCATCTCTGGGGAAGGCCCCCATCATGAGGTTTTCGTCCACGGTCAGGGTGGTGAAGACCTTTCTCCCCTCGGGGGATAGGGAGAGCCCCTGTGCCACAACCTGGAAGCTCTTGGAGGACAGTGTCTTGTCCCCTATGGAGACGGTCCCGGCCTGGCGTGGTACGTCGCCCATTATGGCGTTCATCAAGGTGGACTTGCCTGCGCCGTTTGCCCCTATGACCGAGACGATCTCCCCTTCGTAGACGTCCAAGTCCACTCCAAGCAGGGCCTTTATCGCTCCGTAGCTTACCTCGAGTCCTCTTACGGACAGAAGCGGTTTTTTATCCATCACTCAACCTCCTCGCCGAGATAGGCCTTGAGTACCTCTTTGTTCCCCTGGATGTCCTCGGGGGTTCCGTCGGCTATGACGGCCCCGAAGTTGAGGCATATGACGTGAGGACAGATCTCCATGACCAGCTCCATGTGGTGCTCTATGACCAGTATGGTCAGTCCGAAGTCTCTGTGGATGTCCTTTATGAGTACGTTCAGCTCCTGGACCTCTTCAGGGTTCATTCCGGCAGCTGGCTCGTCCAGCAGGAGAAGCCTTGGCCGCAGGGCCAGAGCTCTGGCTATCTCAAGACGTCTCTGGTGTCCGTAGGGAAGGGTGTCTGCCACCCTGTTGGCCTCCTGGGCCAATCCAACCCTGTCCAGAAGCTCCATGGATTCCTTCCTTATGGCTTTCTCGGTGGAGTTCCACCTTCCAAGGTGGGTTGCCCCCTCGAGGAAGGAGTAGGGATGATACCTCTGCCCCGCGGTCATGACGTTCTCCAACACCGAAGATCCCTTGAAGAGCCTTAGGTTCTGGAAGGTTCTGGCGATGCCCTTTCCAACCGTGTCGCAGGTCCGTATGCCGGTGATATCCTGTCCTTCCATGGAAACGTGCCCCGAGTCCAGGGGGTAGACCCCGGTTATAAGGTTGAACACGGTGGTCTTTCCTGCCCCGTTAGGGCCTATGAGCCCGGCCAGCTCTCCCTTGTTGAGGGTGAAGGAGACGTCCCTCACGGCGTGGACGCCGCCGAAGAACTTATTTATGGTGTCGAGAATCAAGACCTCCGTCACGACCGATCACCGCCTTTTTTGAAAAGCCTCTTTACCAGTCCTCTGACCTCGTTTCTGCCCATGATGCCCTCCGGGCGAAGGACCATCACCAGAACCAGGACCAATCCGTATATGAGCATCCTGTACTGGGATATAGGCCTGAACATCTCGGTTACAAGGGTTATGACCGTGGTGCCGAGGATCGCTCCGCTCATGGATCCCAGTCCGCCGAAGACCACCACTGCGGTCATCTCGGTGGATTTAAGCATGTCGAACATCATTGGCTGAATAAATGAGATAAATCCCGCATAAAGTCCTCCAGCTAGGCCGCAGTACAGTGCCGATATGGAGAGGCTCATAACCCTTATCCTCGCCACGTCGAACCCGAGCAGGGATGCCGCGACGTGGTCGTCTCTACAGGCTTTCAGGGATCTCCCGAATCGACCGTCTATGAGGCAGAAGGCGACTATCGCCAGGGCCACGAAGAATCCCAGTGCGACCGGAAGTGTGGTGAAGGTGTCTATGCCAGCAAGCCCTCTCGCTCCGTTGGTAAGGCTCTGCCAGTTCTCGAGGATAAGCCTGATGGACTCGGCCAGCCCTATGGAAGCTATGGCGTAGTAGTCCCCCATCAGTTTCAGAGTCGGTATGCCTATGAGGCAGCCTATCACCATCGCGACGACCCCTCCCGCCAGGACGGCGGGGAACCAGGCTATGCCGTAGTCCAGGGTGAGTATGGCGGTCGTGTAGGAGCCCAGGGCAAGATAGGCGGCGTGTCCGAGCGTGAATATTCCTGTAAATCCCGTGAGCAGCGATACCCCCATGGCAGCTATGGCGTTGATGCAAAGGAGTATGACGATTCCTTCAGCGTATGCGGACATGGATTACACCTTCTCCCTGATGTCTTTCCCGAAGAGCCCACTGGGTCGGACTATGAGGGTTACTACCAGGAGGGAGAACACGACAAGATCCCTGAGCTGGCTGGATAGGAAGCCTGCCGTGAGCATCTCGGAGAGCCCTAGTATGAGGCTCCCGACCACAGCTCCAGGAAGGGATCCGAGTCCACCTATAACCGCAGCGACGAAAGCTTTTATGGTGATATTGCCGAGCTGAGGATAGAGGGTGTACCGGACGGACAGGAATATCCCTCCCACCGCCGCGAGAAGGCCTGCAACGAAGAACACCAGTGAAATGAGCTTGCTGGTGTTGACCCCCATAAGTCCTGCCACCCTGAGGTCGCAGGCGGCGGCCCTTATGGCGAGGCCCCATTTTGTTTTTGTTAAAAATAGTTGAAGTCCCCCCAAAAAGACGAAGGCCGTCGCGAGGGATATGAGGTCTAGGGCACTGGTGGTAGCTCCTCCGAAGAGGTTCACCGTGTCGGTGGGGATGACGGGAGGAAGGGCTCTGAACCGGCCTCCTGCCACTATAACGAAGATGTTCTCTATGACGATGCTCATGCCCATGGAGGCTATGAGTAGGTACAGCGTTACGGATGTCCTCTCCCTTATGGGCTTGTAGGCGAGCCTTTCTGTCAGGACTGCGGCGAATCCGGCCCCTACAAGGGCTCCTAGGCCGGATATCCAGATGTTCATGCCTGCGGAGTTAAGGGCGAAGTAGCAAAGATATCCACCTATTACCAAAAACCCTCCGTGGGCGAAGTTAGAGAACATCAGTATCGAGTACACCAGGGAATATCCAACCGCTATGAGAGCGTAGATGGATCCCAGTGAAAGTCCGTTTATGATCTGTTGGATCAGTGTGGCCACATGCACTGCCTCCTCTCGTGAGGTTGGTAGAAAAAGGACGGGTGTGCCCGGCACACCCGTCCGCCGTCTGTAGATTTTACGATTTTATTCGGGCTTTATCTTCTTGAAGAACTGTCCCTTGCCCTCCTTGGCTATGAGGACGATGCCGTCCTTGTCCTTGGGGTTGTGGAACTCGTCCATGGTCAAGGTTGCGTGATGAAGAGGAAGGTCCTTCGTCGCAGCCAAAGCCTCGGCTATCTTGACGGGGTCGCCCGAGCCGGCTCTCTTGATTGCGTCGAAGAGCCAGTACATGGCGTCGTAGCCCAGTATGCCGTTGACGAACTCTTTACACTCGTCGTTGTACTTGGCCTTGTAGTCCTCGAAGAACTTGGCCATGTTGGGGTCGCTCGGGGAAACGTGGTTGATCCAGTAGGAGTTCTCCATCGCGGGACCTGCTATCTCCCACATGAACTCGGCGTATCCATCTCCACCGACGAACACCAGGTCATCCATGCCGAGCTCTCTGGCCTGCTTCATTATGAGGGCCATCTCCTTGCCCATGTTGGGAAGGACGAGGACGTTTGCACCGGAGTTGCGGATCTTGGTGAGCTGGGCGCGGAAGTCAACGTCCTGGCCTCCCTTGAAGGCCTCGTCGGCTACTGTCTCTCCGCCGTAGTCCTTGAAGCTCTTTATGAAGAACTCTCTGAGACCCTGGGAGTAGTCGCTGGCTATGTCGTAGAGTATGGCTGCCTTGTTGAGGTTAAGCTCTCTTGCGGCAAACCAAGCGATGAGCTTGCCCTGGTAGGGGTCGGTGAAGCAGACGCGGAAGCTGTAGGGGCGGACCTCGCCCTTACGGTCGACTGTCACCATGGGGTTGGTGGAAACAGTGCCTATCTGGGGCACCTTGGCCTTGTTGACGAGGGCTGCGGTGGCTATGTTGATGCCACTGGCGTTGGCTCCGACTATTGCCGAGACCTTGTCCTCCTCCAGAAGACGACGGACCGCGTTGACCGCGTCCTCCTGGCGTCCTCTGAAATCGTACACCACCAGCTCAACCTTGCTTCCGTTGATGCCGCCCTGGGCGTTGATCTCGTCCACCGCAAGCATGGCGGTATTCTTCTCGGTCTGGCCGTAGGCAGCCCAGTCTCCGGTGAGCGCCGCAAGGTATCCAATTTTGATGGTGTCCTCTGCCATCGCGCCTGTGGCCATGGCCACACATAGGATTACTGCACCTAACATCAAAGATAGTTTCTTCACGTTTCTGTCTCTCCCCTTTCGAGAAAAAAAATAATTCCGTGTTCCTTGTAAATTGTAGCAGATTCTCGGGGAGAAACAAGCACTATCTGTGGCTTTTCCCGAATAAACAAAAGAGGTCCTCTTGCGAGAACCTCTTTAAAATGGAGCTTATCTCGGTATTTTGTTTATCAGGATAAGGGGAATTCCCAGAAGCAAACTAAAGGGAGAGGACGAAATGGTACAGCCTCCTCCGATGGAGTCGTCGCCCTTGGTGGTGAAGGACCAGATCTGAGATTTTCCCTCGTTGCCCTCGGAGTCCCTGAGCACCAGTTGCCAGAAGTACTTTCCTCCTTGAGGTGCCGTAACGTCCCATATCATCTTGTCGGTGTTTGTAGCTACCCTCTCGAGGGAGGTGGCGTTTGATCCGAAGTAGACGTCGAACCTCATCCCTGGTTCGCCGCAGTGCCACTGAAGGGTCACCTGCCCGAAGGGCACGTCCTTGCCGTCGTCCTCAGGGTACTTTACGGTTATCTCGTAGGTCGGTCTGTCGGACGTGGTGAAGGTCCAAACCTGAGAGGTTATGTCGTCGCTGGTGGATGATGAGGCCACGACCCTCCAGTAATAGGTCGTCTCAGACTTTAGGTCGTTCATGTCAGCTATGGTAACGGTAGGGTCTTTTAACGTAAGTTTGGTCATAGCGGCGGCGCTATTTCCTCCCCATACCTCATAGGAGTACCCCTCTGCGTTCTCCCATACTAGGCTTATGTCTCCAGGCGTCACATCCGTGGCCCCGTTTTTTGGGTAAAGCGCGTCCAGGGGAGCTCCGTAGGATACGGAGAAGAGCGCAAGGTTCAGTATCAAGGATATGGCAGCTATGCTTGTTCTCTTAAAGTTCATTGGTCCACCTCTTTTTTGGTTGTTTTTTGGGCAAGTTCAGTTACCTTTTTCTTCGCAACTGCCGGTGATGCTATCACCCCTGGCCCCGATACGCAACCTCCTTGGCAGACCATAACCTCGAGGAAGTTCCCTGGGCACTTCCCTGAGCCGTAGAGCTTCAGGGTTTTCATCGTCCCCTTGTCAAGGCCGTCGATAGCCAGAGGCTTGACGTCCAGGTCCGAGGGCAACAGGTCCTTGACCGCCTGAGTGACCCCTCCGCTTATGGGGAATCCTCTGCCGCCTGATCCTGCGTCCTCTATGAAATCGTGGGGCTCCACCGTGTTGACGTTTATCCTGGCTGCCACGAACAGGGCTCCCAGCTCCTCGAAGGTGAGAACGTAGTCGGTGTTCTCGTCCTCCATCGCCTCCATCCTCTTGGCTGTGCATGGCCCGATGAACACCGTGACGCAGCCGGGGTAATTATCCTTGGCCCATCTGGCGGTGATCCTCATAGGGGACGGCGTATGGGACACGAACTTCGCCAGGTCCGGGAGGTGCTTCTTTGTCGCAGCCACGTATGCAGGGCAGCAGGAGGTTGTCAGGAGTTTTTCTTCGGAGACCGACTCCTCCAGCTCCAACGCCTCAAGCCTCGCCGTCTCGTCGGCCCCCTTGGCGACCTCAGCTACGCCGTGAAAACCCAGCTCCATAAGGGCCCCCACGACCTTGGACGTGTCCCCTGGGAACTGACCTGATATGGCCGGAGCCACCAAAGCCAGCACCGGGGCCTCTCCCTTCAGGGCCTTTATTACGTCCACTATCTGGGATCTCTCCATGACCGCGCCGAAGGGGCAGGCCAGGACGCATTTGCCGCAGGAGATGCACTTGTCCGGATTTATGTGCTCCTTCCCCCTGTCGTCTTTGTATATGGCGTCGACGGGGCAGGCTTCCTCGCAGGGTATGGGAATCCTTATTATGGCGTGGTAGGGGCATACCTTCATGCATATTCCGCAGGCGATGCAGGCGTCGTGGTCTATTACAGCCTGGCCGTTTTTCTGTACGATGGCCTTTTTAGGACATTTAAGCGTGCATGGCCTTGCGACACACCCCCTGCACGCGTCGGTGACCATGTAACGGCTCTTGACGCAGGCGCTACACGCCAGGTCTATTACGGTCAGGACCGGTCCCTCCGGCTTCTCCCTCTTAAGCGCCATGGAAGCGTAGTGGGACAGGGGAAGGAAGTCGTCCTCCTCGTCCTCCAGCCTGTGTCCCATGACCGCCATGCACCTGTTTTTAAGTACCTCTCTGTCCTTGTATATGCAGCACCTTGTGGACTCGTCGCCCTTTGGCCTCATTATATAGGGTATCCGGTCGACGTCCCTCTCCAGAGTGTCGCCTAGACACATTGATGCCACTCGAACCAGGATCTCCCTCCTGAACCTGGTGGCCTCGTTATCGCATCTCAGGACGTTCTCCATCGCTGAATGGCTCCTCCCTTACCATCTTCTCGACCCACCGAACCAGCTTGGGCAGGGTCGCTCTAGCTACAGGATCCCCGTTAAGCAGCACGAAAGGCGCCTGCCCCAGGTCCTTTGAGTTGCAGAACCCCAGGCAGTGGGATCCCTCAATCTCCACGTATGGCCTCACGTCGTCGTCCAGATGGTCCTTGAGAGTGTGAAATTGGGATGCTCCCATCAGGTGGCAGGTGGTCCCTGTACAGATCGTTACTTTGACCGGCTTCACGTGGTTTCCCCCTTTTAAATTAACGTAAGTTTTTAGGGCATCTCCAAAACGCTATTCCTCGGAGAGATCGTCCCGACGTAGCCCGTTCGAGCCCGTATTTTCGACCTGCCGTCGTGCAGTAGAATGGGGCGACAGGACGTCGCCCCAAGCCGAGGGGGCACAGGACGTGCCCTCCGAGGCGGTTCGTACGGAACAGGCAGGTCGAAAATACGCCTGGGCGAGACAGGGCGCAGGCGGGACGGTCCCTCCGAGGGGACTCAAGTGTGAGTTTTTAGAGGTCCCCTTTAGATGTCCCCTATATGTAGCGGATGGATGTCTTCTTGAGGTACTTGTCTCTCAGCGTGTCGGAAAGGGTCTTGATTATGTTTCTCCTTATCTCTATCTCGACCGGAAGGGACGGGTCCTGATGGGCCTCGTTTATCCTGGTTCCGACCACAAACTGTATGACGTCGTTGTTCAACAGCAGCTTTGCCAGTTTGGCCGCGGGGTTATCACTGTCGAGGCCTTCATGGTGTTTAAGTATCTTGTTTGCCTCCGTCAACGTGAGTATCCCCTCCGTGACCAGATCGATGCCCTTTATGACCGACAGGGGAGGGATGCCTGGAGCTCCTGTCATGAGGTCGGTCTCTATGGATCTTCCTAGCTCTCTAGCCACTATGTCGGCTGTGGTTCCTCCGCATACGACCTTGGTCCCGTCAAAATCGTCCAGCATAGAGGCGTACTCTCCGTCTTTATCCTTGGCGAACGGCGGTCCTGTTAGGAGTATCAGGTTTCTGGGACGTCGGAAGTACATGACGGCGCAGGTCATGTCGTCTCCTGATTTCATAAGCGGCTCTTTCGACAGGGCCTCGGCCAGGATCAGGTCGGACAGTTCCTGAGCCGAGATATAGGGCTTTCTCTTGATGGTGCTAAGCGCCAGTTCCTGACATCCTTTCTCCCCCCACCCGAAGGGATAGCCGTGGCTTCCCATGCCGGACTGGGTTATCCCGTCGGAGAGGAGTATTATCCTGTCCTCCGGTTTGGTCAGGATCTCTGAGAAGAGTATCTTCCTCTTGCTCCACTTTGGGGACTCGACCTCCCTGTAGACCAGGGGCAACAGCTGGTTGTCCCTTATGAATATGGTCTTTGGGTTGTCCATCTCTATTATCCTGGTCCATCCCTTCAGGACGCTGTCGACTATGGTGAAGGTCGCGTAGCTGATCTTCCTGACCTGACACACCGGTAGGGCCTCCATCATGATCTCCGCTGAGTGGAGAAAGTCCATGTCGCTGGCTATAAACCTGAGGGCCATGCTGGCTGTCATCGAGGACAGTATGTTCGCCTTGACCCCGCTTCCGAGGCCGTCGGACAGGACTGAGATGATCCTGTTCTTCTCCTGAGCTGGCTGGGTCATGAAGACGTCTCCGCATATGGACTGGCCTTCTTTAGCGGTCTGGGCCACGTCTATTTCGAGAAAGAGAGGTCCCTGCATGACGCTACATCTTCCTGCCCTCAAGCAGGTCCCCTTCCGATCCGTACCCCTCGGCTATCTGCCTCAGGAGGATCTCCGTTTCCGCCATGTGCTCTCCAAGTCGACAGGCTATCTCCTGCACCGTTGCAAGGTTCTTCTTTATGACCTGATCGGCCCTGTGGGCTATCTGATCCCGTCGAATCTCCCTCCTGGTGACGTCCAGGATGACCGCTCCGACGGTGAAGTGCGATTCTATGGAGAACACCGTAATCTCGAAGAGTTTCTCCCCTATCCTGAAATGGTCGTAGTGTACGTCTTGGTCCGTCTCCAGAACCCCCGACATGAGGTGGGCAAAGGAGGGGGCTATCTTGTTCAGCTGAGCCCCTTTTAGGCCGTCCGAGACGCTGTAGAGCGAGTAGGTTTCCTCTCCCATCAGGGTGGCGAACCTCTCGTTGCACTCCACTATCTCCAGGTTTTGGTCCGCTATGACGACACCCGAAGGCATGCTTCTGAGCATGGCGTTGGCCTTCTTGTGAGCCTTCTTCCTCATATAGGATACGCACATGCTCTCCTCCGCCCGTCCGAGGACCAACGCCTTTGCGAAGGATCTACAGGTGTCGTAGCCGCATCCGCCGCAGTTTAGTTCGTCCTCTTTGGTCCTCTTGCCAACCCTGGCCAGGGCCTGAGCTATCTGTCCCTCTGTGATCCCGCCCTTATCCGGGAACTCGGGGTAGTAGAACTCAGCCACCTTGACCGTCTCGTTTCTTCCTGCGGCATTCTCCAGCGGTCCGGCGAAGTCCTTTACGTCCATCCACCTTGAGAGTCCGTCTCTGTCTTTCGACGAGGCCGGTCCGTTTATACAACCTCCGGCGCAGGTGAGGCACTCCATGAAAACCGGCGATGAAAAACTGCCTGGATCGGCGTTGTCCAGGGCCTTTTTGATGGAGTATATTCCAGAGACGGTAAGAAAACGGATGTGGGAGAAGTCCCCCGAAGCCTTGATGGTGTCGATCATGCCTCCCTCTACCGGGTAGTGGTTGCCCTCCTCCGCTTTTTTGGGGAAAAACTGAGCCGATTTTTCCCCAAAGGACAGGGGGTCTACCGTCTCTTCCTCCATCCACTGCCTCAGGTCCTTGAAGGTCAGTGCTCCCTCGAGGAGATCCCTATGGGTGTCGGCCTCCTCCTTCTTGGCGATACAGGGTCCGAAGAAAACCACCGCTCCGTCAGGCTCCATGTGCTCACGCAGGATTTTACAGTGGGCCAGCAGGGGGGACATCACAGGGGTCAGGCATCGGGTGAGGTGGGGCAGATACCTCCTGACGTATTCCACCGCGCTGGGGCAGGCCGTGGACAGGTAAAGGCCTGGTCCTGCGTCACGAAGAAAGGAGGCTAAAGACGCGGATACCTCCTGGGCTCCAAGTGCCGTTTCTCCCACATCCTTGAACCCAAGGGCTTTTATGGCCTGTATCATTTGGGATGGCGAAACACCGGAGAACTCCCCGACCCAGGATGGGGCTATGGACGCGTATACAGGTCTGCCGGACCTGAGAAGCTCTCTGACGGGGGTGAGGTCGTCCCTTATCCTCTTGGCCCCGACAGGGCAGATCTCGACGCATCTGCCGCAGATTATGCAGGATTCGGCTATCTCCTGAGCGTGGCCGTTTTCCACCTTTATGGCCTTGACCGGGCACTCTCTGACGCACTTATAGCAGTCCTGACAGTCATTCTCGACCGTGTATATCGCGAAGGAACTGGGATCTCTGGTTATGGGTATCACGATGAAACGCCTCCCAGGAGGGTCTGATTCAAAATTTCCAGGAGATTATCTGGTCCAACGCCGTTGAACAGTTTGCCGTCTATGGTTATGTTGGGCCCCCTAAGGCACTCTCCCTCGCATCTGCTTCCCTTGAGCAGAACCTCTTCCTCCAGGCCGTTCTCGCTCAAAAAATCCCTGACCACCTGGAGATTTTCCTGGTTGCCCCTTGAAAAACACGAACTCCCCATGCACATGACTATGGTGTGTTGCCTCAAGACGATCGTTCCCCCTGTCGTCATCGAAGGATAA
Source organism: uncultured Synergistaceae bacterium (assembly GCA_964395085.1). Classification (GTDB taxonomy): domain Bacteria; phylum Synergistota; class Synergistia; order Synergistales; family Dethiosulfovibrionaceae; genus Dethiosulfovibrio. Next base: position 28,828 of record CAYNAN010000012.1, on the reverse strand, counting down.
GCGAGTCCAGGCTTACTCCTTTCGCTATGGACAATCCCTGGAGAAAGGCTATTTCCTCCTCCAGCTTTTTTAGGTCCTCCGTCGTTATGTTCGGCGAGAAATCGTACAGTCCCACGGAGGCCTCTATCAGTTCGTTCGAGATGACGCTGTCCTTGGATAGAAGTCCCCAGGCCCACCTAGGATCCCTATCTATGGTCTCCACCGCCTCGGAGTGGGCCTTTCGGAAGGAGTCTATCAGGTCCGGCCTTTCTCTGGCGGTCTTTCCGTCCACCGCGACCAGGGCCAGTCCCCCTATCAGCCCTTCACCGTCGGTCAGAGTCCTCGCCCCTCTTTTAAGCGCTCCTATCGCAACAGGGCCGGTCGCGAGAGCGGCGTCGACGTGGCCTGAGAAAAGCGCCGATACCGCCTTGTCGTTGGGCATATCGATGAGCTCGACGTCCTCCATGGAGAGGCCGTCCCTCTTCAGGGCTGAGGCCAGGAGGAGGTGGAGGACCGTTCCCCTAGGCCCACCTACCCTCTTGCCCTTCAGTTCCGAAACGGAGGCTGCTCCATCGGATTTTGTAAGTATAGTGAAGGCTTTGGGTGAACGACTGTATACCGATAGGATCTTGACGTCCAGCCCCCCCGAAGCAGCTACCAGAAGGGACGTCGAGCCCATGCAGTTGGCGAACCTGATCTGTCCCGCCGCCATTGCCTGGGCCTGGCGAAACCCGGCGGACAGCTCTGGGAAGGACAGGGAGACGTCCTCTCCAAAGTGCTTTTGGAACAGTTGCAGCTCCTGCTCCACCGCGGTGGGGACGTTCATAAGGGCCTTTATCACCGATATGCCCACCTTTTCCGACGCCTCGACCGATGTAGTGAATCCTATCACAATCATGACGATTGTCAAAAAGAGATTTTGCTTGATCTTCATGTCTATCTCCTCCTTATTCTCTCCATATAGCTTGTTTTGCTCATAGTAAGAAAATACATAATTTTATCTAAAAACATGCCCAGAGCTCCCATGGTGATCAAGGTTGCCATCATGATGTCCGGTCTGGCGAAGACCTCGGCCTTGTTCAGCAGAAATCCCAGCCCCGACGACGACGCCACCAGCTCCGCTCCCACCAGAGACCTCCAGCCGTAGCTGAGACCTAGCCTCATCCCTGTGGTTATTCCAGGTATGGCGCAGGGAAGTATCACGTGTATGAAGACCCGTCGCCGAGAAGCTCCGCAGGATCTTGCCGCGTCGATAAGAGAGTTGTTGACGGTCAGCACTCCCTCTTGGCTGTTCAGATAAATGGGAAAGAAGGATGCTAGAAAAATGATGCCGGTCTTGGACGTCTCCCCTATGCCGAACCACAGCATCAGGAGCGGAAAGAGGGCCAGGGGAGGGACGTGATTCAAAAATCCCACTGTGGATGAAAAGTGGTTCTGGAAGCTCCGAGAAGTGCCAGAGAGGATTCCAGCTGGGACTGCCAACATGGATGCCATGAGGAAGCCACTTAAGATCCGTTTCAGGCTGAACGTCACGTGTTCCAAAAGACTGCCGTCGCTCAACATGGACAGAAGGGTCTTGGCCGTCTCCTCAGGGGAGGGGATTATAAAAGGACTCCACAGCTCTCTGCTGGACCCCCACCACCATAGTAGCAGAAGACAAAAGGGCCCTATCAGCGAGGTTGGAAAGTTGCCCACTTCCGTAGGTTTTTTTTGCTTCAAATACGAACCTCTCCCTTTGTTTTTTGAATACTGGATAACGGTTTAAAGCATAAACCCTGTCGCAAATTTGTCAACGCAAGATAGAAGTCTTTCTTGTGCGAAAAGACGCCGGAGCCATTATGGCTCCGGCGTCAATTAGACAGTGTCACTGTCCTTGTCCAACTATGGTGGGGGCCTCCCAGTTTACCCCTATCCTGTCCCTGTCGGGGCAATATATCCTCAAAAATAGGTGAAACCCTCCGTTCCCCGTCGGTAGCCAGTTGGCCCTCAGTGGATCGTCGTCCTGTGGGGCTTCGGGCTGTAATAGCAGGTCCAGCGAGCCGTCGGAGTTGAAGACCAGCGGCGTCCTGTCGCTTATGGAGTATCGGTTCAAGCTGTTAGGGATCAAAAAGTTGTCGTCACCGTAGGCGGTTATGGACCAAAAACCGTCCTCAAGGACCGGTGGCAGGGCTCCCTTCTCGAAGTGGACCCTGTAGTGGGACCCTGCCTTCAGGGGAACTCCGTCCGAGTCTTTGTTCGCGCTGGCGTAGATGGCCGCTGACACTGGATTGGCCCCTAATCCTTTCAAAGCGACCATGGCGCGATAGTCGTATTCCGTGCCAAACTCGGCTATGGGCTCCCCGAGATATTGCCAGGGGCCCCAGTGAACGAAGAACTTTTGGCTTGATTCTGCGACCCTTTTACTGACCTTGGACATGAGATTCTTCCAGGCAGCTGCTACTGAGCTTTCATCGCTTCCAAGTATGGATACGTCGAAGGGAAGCCCCGGTCCAACTCCTACCGATCCGATCGTATCCACCATGGCCTTATCGTCTGAGACAGGAGGGTTCTCGACCATCAGCCTGTTGGCCTCCCTGAAGAACTCCTCCGGCGACATCCCAACAACTCGCTCCACAGGGACGTAGTCGTACTGGGGGTCGTAGGTCCCAGCTGGTGGGACGTAGGTCCCTCCGGCGAGGTAAGCCGTCAGAGGCAGCAGCCTCATGCGCTCCTGTATCGCTCGGACGTTTTTGAGGTCGTCCTCGTTCATGCAAAGGGTCCGGCATATGATCCAGCCCAGATTGCCAGAAAAGCGAGCCTCTCTCGCTCCGTTAGGGATAACCGTTTCTCTGTCGTCCTGTCTCAGTAGGATCCAGACCTGCTCGGCGTGGCTATCTACTGTCCCTCCGGAGCCGGCTATGCTAACCGAGTTGGTCCAGGAGTCCAGAAACTGGGCAGAACAGTAACGGTCCGACGCCGGTTTTACGAACACTAGGGGGCCGTCGTTAAGGTCTATGAAGGCCTGAGAGTAGAGTGTGTCCACGTTTGGCGTCACCACCTCGCGAAACGCGGCGCTGGCCAGAGTTGCGGCGTGATGAAGCTGGTTTATAGGTGCCTTCTTTGATGTTCCCTCAACGGTGTTGGTCGCGTTTTGCATCGTGACCGACATGGTTACCAGAGGGAAGCTGAATATATAGGCGTCCGATAAAGCGTCGGCGGTGCTTTTGACGGGAGAGCTTTTGCCGCATCCCACCAGCGTGAACAGGGGAACAGACAGAAGAAGCAGCCAACAAATAAACTTAAAGTGTCTCATCTTCCGACCTCCTAGTCTTTGAAAACGTCCCTTGGATACTTTTTACGACGAAACGCTTCTATCTTGAAAGTTCTTTAACGGCTGAGGCAATTTTGTTGAGTCCCTCCAGCACGTTGGACCTGGGGGTCGCTATATTGAGTCTGGCGAAGCCCTCCCCGCCCTGGCCGAAGTTTGCCCCTCTGTTCATCGCGACGCCGGCCTTTATCAGGAAGGCGTGGAGCTGATCCGGGTCCATCCCAAGGGAGCGGAAGTCGACCAGCGGGACGTAGGTTCCCTCCGGCCTCACCAGAGATATGGACGGGATCTCCTTGGCAATGAACTCCTCAACCATGTCGATGGTTCCCTCCATGTAGGTCAGAAGCTCCTCGAGCCAGGGCTCGCCGTGCCTGTAAGCGGCCTCGAACGCCACTATGGACATGCATGTGCCGCCCTCAAGGTGGAGGGTTGACAGGGCCGAGTTGTACCTCTCCCTCAGCCTATCGTTGGGTATGACCACGGCGGAGGCCTTGAATCCGGCTATATTGAAGGTCTTGCTTGGGGCCATGAACACGGCGCAGAGCTGCTCTATCTCCGGCGATATGGAGGCTATCGGCCTGTGGACGTGTCCTTTGTACACCACGTCACAGTGGATCTCGTCGCTTATGAGTATAACTTTGTGTTTCACGCAAAGGTCCGCCACGGACCGTAGCTCCTTCTCGGTCCAGACCCTTCCAGCGGGGTTGTGAGGGCTGCATAAAAACATCATCTTCGCTCCCTGGAGCTTTTCGTCCAGGTCTTCCAGGTCCATGGTAAACCTGCCGTTCTCGTACTTCAGGGGGTTAATCGCGGGAATCCTGTCGTTCAGCCTGATTTCCTCGGCGAAATGGTGGTAGACTGGGGGCTGGATGACCAGCTTGTCTCCTGGGTCGCTGAAGGCTCTTATGGCTATACCCATGGCCGTGACCAGGCCGGGAGAGTGTGTGATCCACTCTTTTTTAACCTGCCATCTGTGGCGACGGCCGGTCCACTCGATAAAGGCGTCGTACCATCCATCTGGATACCTGGTGTAGCCGAATATGCCGTGTTCGACCCTCTCCTTAAGGATGTCTATGACCTCCTGGGGAGCCCTGAAATCCATGTCCGCGACCCAAAGAGCGGTCAGGTCCGGCCTGCCGAAGGTGTCCTTAAGACCGTCCCATTTCTCGCAGCTTGTGCCACGTCTCTCTATTATCTCGTCGAAATTATACCTTTTCAATTTAAAATCAGCTCCTTTGAGGCATTTTCCTATCGGACGCATTATATCTCGAAAATAGAGGGGATGACGGATTTTCTCCACAAAAAGGTTTTTTCCCCTTACAATAGGCTGGGGTTATTTGCGTCGACATCATTTCCATTCGGAGGTTTGGTACAGGTGAGTATGGCGAATTTTTTTCAGGTTCTAGGGGGGCTGGGGCTCTTCATATACGGAATAAAGCTCATGAGCGATTCCCTTCAGGATCTGGCTGGAGATAGGCTAAGACAGTTGATTTCGTCCCTTACCAGCACGCCAGTAAAGGGCGTGTTGGTGGGAACTCTGGTCACCATCCTGATCCAGAGCAGCAGTGGAACCACGGTCATGGCTGTCAGCTTCGTCCAGGCCGGTCTCATGACCCTGAAACAGGCGGTCGGGGTCATAATGGGGGCCAACGTCGGAACGACCGTCACGGCCCAGCTTATAGCCTTTAAGATCAAGGACTACGCCCTGCCGATCGTCGGTATCGGCATGATCCTGGCGGTTTTTGGAAGGACGAAAAGGCAGAAATACCTTGGCAACGGCATGGTCGGTTTTGGACTTCTCTTCCTTGGGATGACCAACATGGAGCAGTCCATGACCTTTCTCAGGGGGAGGAAGGATATCTTCCTGGCCTTTGGGCATAACCCTTTCTTAGGCGTCCTAGCAGGAACTGGCTTGACCATGCTGGTTCAGTCCAGCTCTGCCACAGTGGGTCTCACCATAGCCATGGCGGTCCAGGGACTGCTCCCCCTGGAGTCGGCGATACCTATACTCATGGGTGATAACCTCGGTACGACCGTTACAGCTGTCCTGGCCTCTTTGGGTGCCAGCAGATCGGCAAAGCAGGCGGCGGCGGCCCATGTCCTTTTCAACCTCATAGGGGTCTGTATTTTCCTTATCGCAATGCCCCTGTATAAACATGTGGTTATCGCCACGTCAGGGGATATAGCCAGACAGATAGCAAACGCCCATACCATCTTCAACGTGACCAATACGCTCATATTCCTGCCCTTTACCACTGCTTTCGTGTCTTTGATAAAAAGGATTCTCCCATCGGACGTTGGGGAGCAGCTTACAGGTCCTCAATACCTCGATCCGAAGCTTCTCTCTGCGTCACCGGCCGCGGCAGCGGACGCGGTGCGTAAGGAGGTCCTGCGGCTGGGACATATAACCCTCACGATGCTTGAGGATGTTCGCAAGGGGTTTGTCGATAACGATCCTAAAATGGTCCAGCAGGTAAACCAGACGGAGAAAATCGTAAACGAGATGACCCATCGTATAGCTGCCTACGCCTCGGAGCTGTGGGAACGCCATATATCCAGCGATCTCTCCCAGGTCCTGTCGTCCTACGTCAACGGCTTAGGCGACATCGAGAGGATCGGGGATCACGCCCAAAACCTTATAGAGATGTACGAGTTCAAGCTTGAGCATAAGCTGTCCTTCTCCGAGATCGGCATGACCGAGTTCGTGGAGATGTACGACTTAGTCCATCGTTCCCTGACGCTAAGCTTGGAGGCGGTGGAACAGGAGGACCTGACCAAGGCCCACGAGGTCATAGATGTCCTTGAGGAGCAGGTGGACGACATGGAGCAAAGCCTGAGGAAAAACCATATCCAGAGGCTCAACGAGGGGACCTGTACACCCTCCGCTGGTGTGGTCTTTATCGATATACTAAGCAACTTCGAGAGGATCGGGGACCACGCTCACAACCTTGCTTTGATAGTCAAGGACATGAAGAGACTCCATAAAAAAGAGGTTTAACTCCGTGTTTCGTCCTGTGCCGAAGATGCCCATTAGGGTCCGAAATTCCGTCTTAGGTGGGATGGTCCCCTTGATCTGCGTGCCCCTCATGGGGTCGACTTGTGAATCGGTCATGGAGGAGGTGAAGAACCTCCCTTCCGGGACAGATGTTATAGAGCTCCGTATCGACGCATGGGACGCGGTGGAGGACCTTGAATTTTCGGTCGATCTCATCGGAAAAGTCCGTGCGGCGGTGGGAGATCTCCCTTTGATACTCACATGCCGAGGCCATTGGGAGGGAGGATTGAATGGGGTCTCCGAGTTGGCCAAGGATCGGATCTACTCCAGGGCCATATCCGAGGGGCTAGTTGACTTTGTGGACAAGGAGATGTCATACGGCTACGGTAAGATCGCTGAGGTTAAGGCTCACGCCGAGGCCCATGGTGTCAAGCTGATAGTCTCGTACCACGATTTCGAGAGGACCCCGTCCCTTTCCTTCATTTACTCCCAGCTGGTCTCCCAGATCCGCTTGGGGGCCGACGTTGCAAAGGTGGCTATGATGCCCAGTTTGGAGGAGGACGTGCTCAGGTTGTTCGAGGCCACCCTTGCGGTACGCAGGGATTTTCCCGATGTCCCCCTCGTGACGATGTCCATGGGCGTATTGGGGCAGGTCAGTAGATTGGTCGGTGGCCTATACGGATCGGATCTGACCTTCGCCGTCGGGAGCGCCCCTTCTGCCCCAGGTCAGCCCTCGGTCGATGCGGTAAGGACGGCGTTTGACCTGATATACGGGAGGTGACTTTTATGGTCGAGAAGAAGAATCCCTGGGTGGATACCGAGTTCTTCGGACTCCTTGGTAGCCCTGTCCGAAAGTCTCTGTCCGCGGCTATGCACAACGCAAACTTCAAGTCGCTGGGCATGAACGCCCTTTACACTCCCTACGAGGTGGCGGCGGAGGACCTTACCAAGGTCATTCCAGCCCTCGAATCCCTCCGCTTCAAGGGATTGAACGTAACCATGCCATTAAAGCAGGAGATCATAAAATATCTGGACGAACTTGACGAGATAGCCTCCCTCTGCAACGCCGTCAACACGGTATACTGGAAGAACGGAAAAATCTGTGGCTCCAACACTGACGGAATAGGTTTTGTCCAAGGCCTCAAGGAGCAGGGAAGGTACGACCCTGCGGGAAAACACTGTCTTCTCTTTGGGGCCGGTGGAGCCTCTCGGGGCGTTGCCTTCGCCCTCTGTGTTGCAGGGCTTAGCTCCATCACCCTCTGGGGAAGGCCGTCAGGTTACGATAAGCTCCAAAAGCTTGCCAGCGACCTCAATTGCTATAGGTCCGGTGTATGTAAGGTTCAGTCCACCGACGAGGGGAATATACCAAAACTACTGAAGGAAAACGATCTGATCATAAACGGAACCTCCGTGGGCATGACTCCAAACACCGATGCCACGGTTTTTGACACTTCCTACATCGACAGCCGTCATATGGTGTGCGATTTGGTGTACGTCCCTCACGACACAAAGTTGCTTCGTCAGGCCGAGGCCAAGGGTGCCAGGACCCTGCCCGGCTATTGGATGACCATCTGGCAGGGTGTGGAGGCCTTCAGGCGTTGGACTGGGGGGCAAGAGCCTAACGTTGAGGTCATGACCGAAGCGGCGCTTCAATTCCTGGCTATTTAAGGATTATGTTCTTTTTCGTTGACAAAACCCCTGCTGAGGTGGTATAAAGCTCCCCAACCGTATATAGCGATCAAGTCGCGGAAGGAGTAGCATATGGTGACGTCTTTGTCCAACAATCGCCTTTTCTGGTACGGCTATTACTTTAGATGCGTGGGACCTCTCGGGAGGACCGACGTCTAGGCGTCGTGGCGTTTTCCGGGGACCGGTCTCTTAGAGGAGATCGGTCCCTTTTTTTATCTTTTGAGAGGGGGACGGGGTCTCTGTACGAGCGGCAAAGGGGTGAGGAAGGGCGACGATCGCCCGATTTATCGGAGAGAGGACGGTTTTTGGATGAACGTTCAGCTTATTATATTGGTCGCTTACATAGCGCTTTTGTTCGGTGTCTCGTTCAAGGCTCTGGACATGCAGAAAAAAAGCAAGGTGAAAGGGGCCATGGGCTACCTCCTGGCCGGTAGAAACCTGCCGCCGGTGGTGGTGGCGGCCATGCTCGCTGGTCTGGCTATCGGTGGGGCCTCCACCGTGGGGGTGGCTCAAAACGCCTACACCAAGGGACTCTCCGCCGGATGGTACAACGCCGCTTGGGGTGTGGCTGGCATAGTAGTTGGCCTCCTTGCAGCAGGGTTTTTTCGCAGGATGAACGTGAGGACGGTCCCCGAGATGATGGGCCGGATGTTCGGCCCTGGGGCCAGGGTGTTGGGGGCCGTCGCCCAGCTGGTGATCCAGATGGTGATAACTGCCCTTCAGTATGTGGCGGGAGGGGCTGTCCTTACGGCTCTGCTGCCCGACGTCTTTTCCTTTCAGACCGGCATGATGGCCACCGCGGCCATCTTTATAGGTGTAACCCTCATAGGGGGATACCTGGCGGGAGGGCTGGTCAACGTCATCAACGTGGTGGTCATCTACGGGGGTATAATAGCCGCGTTGGTCAGCGCGTCGTCCAACTTCGGGGGATTTGACGCCATAGTGGCTCAGCTGCCCCCCTCGGATATCTGGTTGGACTGGACCTCCGGGATGGGGACCGCCATGGTCTGCGCCTGGATGGCGGTGATGATCACCCAGGCCTTCTCGGTCCAGGCTATCAACCAGATAGCCTTCGCCGCCAGGGACGAGAGGTCCGCCAGGATGGGGTTCATCCTGGGAGGGATAATCATCATTCCCGTGGGATTTCTCTGTGCCCTCTTTGGGGTCATGGCAGCGGCCCGTTTCCCTGGGCTTGAGAACTCCGCCATGGCTCTTCCGACCCTGGTTACAACGATCAGCCCGGCCATAGGTGGGCTCCTCCTGGCCGGACTTTGGGCGGCGGATATCTCGACGGCGGTCGGCCTTCTGCTCGGAAGCGCCACCCTCACCCTGGAGGACCTGGTTAAGCCTCTTTTCCTCAGGGGGAGGGAGCTTACCTCGTCACAGGAGATAGCCCTCTCCAGGCTCTGTGTCCTGGTTATGAGCGTCCTGACTTTCTTCATGGCTATGTCCATAGTGGGCATCCTCAAGACCCTCACCTCGGCTCTGGCGGTGACGGCGTCCTTTACCTTGCTGATCCTGGCCGATATGTTCGTTCCCTCGCTCTGCCGGAGGGGGTCGGGATTTTGGACTATCCTGGCGTCGCTTCTGGTGTGGGCGGCCTGGACGTTTTTCCCGGCAAGCCACGTAGTGTCCCACGTTATATACCTGGAGTGGCCGGTCTGTATCGCCGTGTTTCTGCTGGTCGCCTTGGTCGACCGTCGCCCGGCCGGTCGTATAATGCAGAAAACAGAACCTGAAAGGGGATAGTGTTTTGATCGTTTCCTACGATAAACTGATGGATTACGTCGTATCGGTCCTTGAGAAGGGGCTGGGCTACAGTCCTTCCCAGGCCCGTATAACCGCCGAGGTATTGGTGGAGGCCGACGCCAGAGCGGTGCCATCCCATGGTGTGGCAAGGCTAGCCTTCTATAGGAGCAACCTGAAGGGAGGGTTCGCCTTCACCGACAGGGAGCCGGTGGTGGTCCACGAGACCCCGGTGTCCCTCGTGGTGGACGGTCGTTCTGGCATAGGCCCCTCCATCGCAGCCTTCTCGGTGGACCGATGCGTCGATAAGGCCCTTGAGAGCGGAACCTGCACCTGTGTCGTCAGGAACTCGAACCACTACGGTATGGCGGGCCTCTGGGCGGAGCGTGCGGCTCGCCGGGGCTGCATGGCCGTGGCCATGACCAACACCAGAAAGTGCTGTATCGTGACCTTCGGCAAGGAGCGTCTTCTCGGCACCAACCCCATAGCGGTGGCGATTCCCGGAAAAGGGGAGGATATGTTCCTCCTGGATATGGCGACCCCTGTTGTGGCTCACGGCAAGGTGGAGGTCTATGACCGACGTAAAAAGCCCATGCCTATGGGCTGGGTGGTGGACGAGAATGGCCGAGGGACCACCGACGCCACCCACATTGAGGGGCTTTTCAAAGGGGAATCCTCCATGGGAGGTCACCTTTTCCTGGGAGGAGAGGGAGAGGAACTAGGGGGACACAAGGGCTACGGCCTGGGGCTCATGGTGGAACTGATGTGTTCTGCCCTGTCCATGGGAAGATGGAGCCCCGAGACCTTCTCGGAGCCAGGGACCGGCAGCGGCATAACCCACTACTTCTCGGTGTCCAGGATGGACCTCTTCGGCGACGAGGACGAAATCAGAGGCAAGGTATCGTCCATAATGGACTCGGTCCGCTCCAGCGAGAAGGCGGAGGGTCAGGACAGGATCTTCGTCCACGGAGACAAGGAGAGGGAGGCCAGGGAGGGGAGCCTGAGAGAGGGTATCGAGCTGGATCAGGCCACGGTGGACATGTTTAAGGTCTACTCGGAGAAGTTCGGCCTCGCCCCTCTGGAGGGAATATGAACTTGGGCTACGGCAAGGGAGAGGTGAACCTCTCCCTGCCCCAGGGGCTGACCCTAAAGGGAGTCCTCGAGCCTCCTCAGGCCCTCTCCAGGCCAGAGGAGGAGGTCATAAGGGAGTCTCTGTCAAACCCCATAGACTCTCCCAGGCTAAGGGACATAGTCTCCTCCGGAGAGACGGTCTGTATAGTGGTATCCGACGTCACCAGGGCGTGGCAGAGGATGGCGGTATATCTGCCCTTCGTGGTGGAGGAGCTTATGGCCGGAGGAGTGAGGGAGGAGGATATCTGCTTTCTCTCCGCCACCGGGACCCACAGGGCTCAGACAGAGGAGGAGCACCGGATGCTCCTGGGGGACCTGCTGGATAGGTTCAGGGTCGTGGACCACGACTGTACCGACGACGGCTCTTTGGTGGATCTTGGCATGACCTCCAGGGGAACGCCGCTGAAGGTCAACCGGATGGTGACCCAGTGCGACAGGCTGATCATAACCGGCGCCGTGACCTATCACGTCATGGCTGGTTGGGGAGGTGGAAGGAAGTCCATCCTGCCAGGGGTCGCCTCCTACGACGCTATACAGGTCAACCACGCCCTGGCCCTAAAGCCATATCCTGATACCGGGAGGGACATGAGGTGTCGTTGTGCCATTATGGAGAACAACCCCATCCACCTGGACATGGAGGAGGCCTGTGAGATGGTCTCGCCGGACTTTGCCTTCAACGTGGTGATAGGTGGGGATGGCAGGATAGCGGCGGCGGTGTCGGGACACTGGCGTTCCTCCCACCTCAGGGGAACCGAGCTGGTCAACGACCTGAACGGAGTTACCGTAGATGGCAGGTCCGACGTGGTGATAGCCTCCGCCGGTGGATACCCCAAGGATATGGTCCTGTACCAGTCCGCGAAGACGGTGTTCAACTCCGCCGAGGCGGTAAAGGACGGTGGAACCCTGGTGGTGGTGGCCCGGTGCGAGGAGGGGGCAGGAAGCGACGAATGCCTTGAGATAATGACGGCCTATCCCGACCAGGTCGAGAGGGAGAAGGTCCTGAGGGATCGTTTCTCCATCCCCAGATACGTGGGGTATCTGCTGGCCGAGCAGGCTAGCAGGACCAACCTTATTCTTGTGTCAGATATGAACCGATCTGACCTGGAGGGTTCAGGAATCGTGGCTGTCTCCACCGTCGAGGAGGCCATGATGGAGGTCGAAAAACTCCATCACGATGGTGGTTCCGCCTATCTAATACCCCATGGGGGGGCGGTTTTTCCGTTCGTAAAAGTATAGATAAAGAGAGGCCCCCGACGATCGTCGGGGGCCTCTCTTTATTGCTGTATTGTGTTTACCTCCGTCTTGGGACACATCTGGGAGATGATCTTTCTGACGGTCTGTTCCTGTTCCCTGTCGAACAGGACCCTAAGTCCCTTTATCTCGCCGTATCGCTCGAAGAAGGCCATGAACTGCTTTCTTCTGGTAGCGAGGGTTACGTGGGCCACCCTGTTCCAGGGCAGGACCTCCTTGCTGGAGGACATCAGGGTCTTCGTCTCTTTCACTATGCCGCTTTGGGACAGGTATATCCTCTTTTCTGACCTGGAGAAATAGAGCAACCCGAGTCCCACGAACAGGTAGGGATAGATCTTCCCAAAGCCCGATGGACCCTGCCCCACGATTCTCCAGATACCTCCCGCCACGAGGACCAATCCGGCTGCGGTGGATAGATACTTACTCCAGGCCGGGTAATAGCCCGATTTTGAGAGGCAGAGGACCTGTTCGTCCAAGCTCGCCAAGATCTAGCCCTTCTTGGGGCCGTAGCCTTCCTTCCAGAATATACCTATCCCTGTGTAGGCCATGAAGATAGCAACGAAGGGGTTGAGGTAGTTCATGAAGGCGTAGGGTATGTACTCCAGGGTCGGGACACCCAGGACCGAAGCGTTGTAGGCTCCGCAGGTGTTCCAGGGGATGAGTACCGAGGTCAGCGTTCCCGCGTCCTCAAGGGTACGGGAAAGCACCTTGGGATCAAGTCCCTTCTCGTCGAATGCTGATTTGAACATCCTGCCTGGCATAACTATGGACAGGTACTGGTCTCCCAGGAACAGGTTGGAGACGAAGCACGATAAGAGGACCGACGTCACCATGCCACCGACGCTCTTTACGCCCTGAAGGATGGTCTTGAGGAGAACCTCGAGGAATCCGCATCTCTCCATGATCCCGCCGAACGAAAGGGCCGACAGTATCAGCGAAATGGTCCACATCATGGAGTCCAAGCCGCCTCTGGTGAGGAGGTCGGACAGCATGGTTCCGGCGTCCTTCGCCAGTTCGGGGGAGACCCCTGTTATGCTGCTTTGGGCCATCATCTGCGCAACCGCCTCGATCGTCTCAGCCTGTGCGATCTGTCCCGAGAGTGTAGCTTCGTAGCCGTAGTGAAGGGCCTGAATTATATCTCCAATTCCGTTGCCCTGGGCCAGCGACATGCCGCAGGCGAAGAGTATTCCGGCAAAAAGCCCCGGAAGGGCTGGGATTTTTGCTATGGCCAGGCCTATGACCAGGAGGGGAGGGATAAGCCCCATGAGGCTGATGTGGAACTCTCCGCCCATGACAGCCTGGATCGCCTGGATTTTGCTGGCGTCCAATGTCCCGCCGGAGTATTTATTGCCCAGATAGACGGTTATGGCTGCCACTATGAGGAACGTGGGGCCGGTGGTCCACATCATCGATCTGATGTGGCTGAAAAGGTCGGTTCCGGCCACAGCTGGTGCCAGGTTTGTTGTGTCAGAAAGGGGTGACATCTTATCCCCAAAGTAGGCCCCTGATATGACGATACCGGCTGTGACAGGAGCCGGGATTCCTAGCCCAGCGCCGACTCCCATGAGGGCGATTCCGACAGTTCCGGATGTACCCCAGGATGTTCCAGTAGCCAGTGCTACCACAGAGGCTATCACTAATGTCGCCAGGAGGAATATCTTGGGCGACAGTATATCCAAGCCGTAGTATATGAGGCTGGGGACGACGCCGCTCTGTATCCAGGAACCTACCACCAATCCAACCATCATGAGAATAAGGACCGCCTGTAACGCCATGGTGATGCCCTGAATGATGCCGTCCTCGATGGATTGCCAAGGATATTTAAGTACGAACGCGCCCCAAAGAGAGACAATAACTGCGGATAAAATTATAGGAATATGTGCGTCTACCCCTAGCTTGAGGACTCCGTAGCTTATGAGCCCCGCGCAGGCCAGTAGGATCAGCGACGCCTCTAAAAACGTTGGCCTTCTTCCCTCTTGTGTAGTCATAATCTTGATGCTGCCTCCTTTCGTAGATAGCTATCTCCTGATTTCCCCATGCGCTCCCCGCCTTTACACAAGCGTTCAATCCTACCTCTTGAACATGCCCCCTCTCTGTCCTGTCGGCTACAAAAGGTTTCTTGTCGCCGGCGAACTGTCGCCTCGATATAGTTCGGAAAATTCGATGGCCTAGCACGATTGAATAATAACACAATATACCCCTTATTTGGAAATGGCAAAAAACGACGTTACTCCCTGTCCGGTCCGGCTTCAATAAAAAGACTTTCTATTCTGCCTAAACTTATAGCGAAAATAGCCCTTTCTGACCCTCTGGACAGTTCGGACGATTCGGTGTATGGTGATCTAGAAATGGTACTGCTTTCAGTTTGTAGTTTACTTTTGGACATTTTTTCTCTTTAAGGTTTCTAAATCGGCAGCCTGGGCTGCGAGTTCATCATGGGGAGGTAAAGACAATGAGGAAGGAAACGGTAAAGGTTATCATCTGGGGTCTTGGTGCTATGGGCAAGGGTATGGCGGAGATGATGCTCAAGAAACAGGGCTTTGAGATAGTTGGTGTAGTTGGCCGTGGCGCCAAGATCGGCAAGAGCATGTACGATTTTCTGGATATGCCCAAGGGTGACCGCCCGGACGTCCTTATAGGAGCAGCAGAGGATGTCATAGTCCCAGGAGCCGCCGACGTGGTGCTGCTCTGCACCGATTCCTTCGTTAAAGGCGCCTTCGATAAGATCAAGTTCGTCGCCGAGAGGAAGATCAACGTGGTCTCCAGCGCCGAGGAGATGGCCTACCCCAAGGCCCAGGAGCCCGAGCTTGCAGTAGAGATCGACAAGATCGCCAAGGAGAACGGCGTCACGGTGCTGGGTACCGGCATCAACCCCGGTCTCATGATGGACCTGTTGGTCGTCATCTTCACCGGAGCCTGTGAGTCGGTGGACCACATCACCGCCCGCAGGGTCAACAGCCTCTCCCCCTTCGGCCCCGCCGTCATGGAGGAGCAGGGCATAGGCATCACAGAGGAGGACTTCCGCAAAAAGAGCGCAGCCGGTGAACTCGCGGGCCACGTCGGTTTTGCCGAGTCCATCAACATGATCGGAGATGCCATCGGCTGGAAGGTCGAGGAGGTCACCCAGACCATGGAGCCCATCGTCACCGATGTCGACCGCAAGTCCCCCTACGGCTTCGCTAAGGCAGGAGACGTGGCTGGATGCGCTATGAAGGGGTTTGGCAAGGTCGCTGGAGAGATAAAGATAGAGATGGACCATCCCCAGCAGATCGAGCCTCACCTCGGCGGAACCGACACAGGAGACTACGTCATCATAAAGGGAACCCCCAACGTCAACATGGCCAACAAGCCTGAGATCCCCGGCGGTATCGGCACCATAGCCATGTGCGTCAACATGATCCCCCACGTCATCAACGCAAAAGCAGGCCTCAAGACCATGCTGGACCTTCCTGTCCCCAGGGCCATCATGGGCGACGTAAGGGCAATGATCGAGGAGGACTAATATCGGAAAGGGGATGTGAACCAAGTGGAAAGGGCAAAAAAAGGCGACTGGGTACAGGTAAAACAGATAGTCCTACCCCCGGAGGGCAGGGCCCCTCAGGCTCCTGAGGACACCAAGGCGACCCCCCTTCTCCTGTGGGTTAAGGGATTCGCCAAGTCCGACGGGGCCATGGGAGAGGAGATCTCCGTGGAGACCTTGACGGGCAGAGAGGTCAAAGGAGAGCTCTCCGCCATAAACCCGAGATACGTCCACGATTTCGGCGACTTCGTGCCCGAGTTTCTCGTAATAGACGTGCAGCTCAGATCGCTCATGGAGGAGGTGTAGAGATGACCTTAGACATGTCCTACGAGGCGGTAATGGGCCGTAAAAACGAGATAATGAAGAAGGCCATAGGCATAGACTACTCGGAGTTCGAGTCGGGCTCTCTCTCCTTCGACTACGAGAGGATGATGCACGAGGCTGGCTATTCCCTGGACGAGATAAGGAAGATCCAGGGAGCCACAGGGGTGGGCAACACCCCCCTTCTGGAGCTCAGGAACATCACCGCTCTTGCGAGAAAATACGCCCCTGCGGGCAAGGGAGCCAGGATATTCGTCAAGGACGAGGCGTCCAACCCCTCCGGCAGCTTCAAGGCCCGTAGGGCCGCCACCGCCGTCTACCACGCAAAAAAGCACGGCTACAAGGGCGTCATCGCCGCCACCAGCGGCAACTACGGCGCAGCGGTGGCATCCCAGGCGGCCATGCAGGGTCTCAAGTGCATCATAGTCCAGGAGTGCTACGACAGTAGAATGATCGGTCAGCCGGAGATACTGGAGAAGCAGAGGGCCTGCGAGGCCTACGGTGCGGAGGTCGTCCAGCTCACCGTAGGGCCGGAGCTCTTCTACACCTTCCTGAGCCTTCTGGAGGAGACGGGATACTTCAACGCATCCCTATACACCCCTTTCGGTATAGCTGGGGTCGAGACTCTGGGCTACGAGTTGGCCGAGCAGTTCAGGGAGAGGATCGGCTCCGCCCCTGACGCCGTAGTGGTCACCCACGCCGGAGGAGGCAACGTAACAGGCACAGCCAGAGGGCTCATAAAGGCCGACGCTGAGGACACTTTAGTGGTCGGTGCTTCGGTGGACCTCTCTGGGCTTCATATGGCCTCGGATCACGACTTCAATCGCAAGTCCTTCACCACAGGCCACACCGGATTTGGCATACCTTTCGCCACATGGCCCGACAGGGCCGATGTCCCTAGGAACGCCGCTCGGCCCCTTCGCTACCTTGACCGCTATCTTTTGGTCAAACAGGGAGAGGTCTTCTACATAACCGAGGCCCTGGCAATACTTGAGGGACTTGAGAGAGGCCCGGCAGGGAACACCTCTCTTACCGCCGCCTTCGTGCTGGCCCAGGAGATGGACAGGGATCAGACCATCGTCGTTCAGGAGACCGAGTATACCGGGGCCGGAAAGCATCCCATGCCCCAGATCAGCTTCGCCAAGAAAAACGGCGTAGAGGTGCTCTTCGGCGACCCTGATACCGAGGTCCCGGGAAAGAACATCGTATTCCCGGAGAACCCTGGCGCCATAAAGCTTCGGGAGTTCGACCTGGACAAGGCGAGGCGGTCCTACATCCGCAACGCCATCGATAAATGTCGCTCCGAGGGTTGTCCTTCGGACGAGGATATGGCCTTCCTGGCCGCTGAGACCAAGTCAGACAGATCCTTCGTCCAGTCCGTAATAGAGGAGCTTAAGGCCTCTAAATAGCCTTAGGGCGGGGGCGGCTTTGCGTCGTTCCCGCCTTTTTTGTAGTTTGCTTCTGAACAACACGTTCCTTGGGGAACGGTTTTGCCGTATGGGGGGATAAGACATGAAAAGGGAAGACGATTTTCAGGTTCGCCGTCAACACCTGGCTAATCTGTCGGAAGAGGAGCTGAAAGCCCGTTTCTGGGCGTTAGCGGAGAAGGTAGTAGAGCCCATGCTGGAGCTGGGCAGGACCCATACCACACCGGCGGTGGAGAGGAGCGTCCTGCTTCGAATGGGCTTCTCCAGTCTTGAGGTAAAGCCAATATTGGAGGGCGTCATAGCTAAGGGCCTCATGCCCAAGGGCGCTGGCAACGTGGTGTGGCGTCTTTCCAAAAAGCTTGGGGTCTCGGTGAGGGAAGCTGGAGTCGCCCTGGCCGAGGGGAAACACTGGGATACGGTAGAGACCTTGTTCGGAGGGGATGTCAGATGACCATGAAGCTTGAGCCCAACAAGAGGCTGGACGTCAAGGAGCTCCTTGAGGACCTGGAGAACTACCGTCCCAAGCGCAGAGGGTGGCACTGGAGAGAGGGCCGTAATGAGCCTCGCACCGTAGGCGACTTCGAGTACCACGAGAGCTCTGAGGGCCTTAAAAATTACGTTCCCCTTCCTGGAAGCCGTGGGTTCGGATATATCGACCCACAGCCCGACTGCGTTATAACCACCGAGATAGCCTCCGGTCGTTTCGAGGACGACGTTCGTAGGATGAGGATGGCGGCCTGGCACGGAGCGGATCACCTCATGGTAATCCGCACCGCAGGACAGTCCCATATAGACTCTCTCCTTGAGGGGACAACCCAGGGCATAGGCGGAATCGCCGTAACCAGAAAGCAGGTCAGGGCCACCAGAAAGGCACTCGATGCCATAGAGGAGGAGGTCGGCCGTCCTATCAACTTCCACTCCTACATCTCCGGCGTGGCGGGCCCTGACATAGCCGTCATGTTCGCCGAAGAAGGGGTCAATGGAGCCCACCAGGACCCTCAGTACAACGTTCTCTACAGAAACGTCAACATGGTCAGGAGCTTCGTGGACGCCTGCGAGGCCAAGAAGATCATGGCCTGGGCCGACATACTCCAGATAGACGGAGCCCACAACGCCAACGCTACCGCCATGAAGGCATGGAAGGTCCGCCCTGAGCTCATGGTACAGCACGCTATAAACAGCATCTTCTCCCGTAAGGTGGGGTTAAAGCCGGAGAACATAGCCCTCTCCACGGTTCCACCTTCCGCTCCTCCTGCACCATGCATGAGGCTGGACCTGCCCTACGCCGTGGCCCTTCGGGACTTCTTCAGCGAGTACAAGATGAGGGCCCAGCAGAACACCAAGTACATGGAGTCGGATATGAAGGAAGCCACGGTCACCCACACCCTGAACCTGGTGATATCGAGGCTTACCAGTGCCGACATCCAGTCCACCATAACCCCCGACGAGGGTAGAAACGTGCCGTGGCATTACAACAACATCGCAGGGACCACCACCGCCAAACAGGCCCTCAACGGCATGGACGGCCTCAGGGAGATGGTCAAGATCGACCGAGACGGCCCCCTCGGCGACGTTGTCCGTGAGCTCAAGGAAAGGGCCGTCCTCTTCATGGAGGAGATCCTGGAGGTCGGTGGCTACTTCAAGGCCGTCGAGGACGGATTCTTCGTCGACAGTGGCTACTACCCAGAGCGCAACGGCGACGGAATAGCCCGCCAGGCCGACGGCGGCATAGGCTGCGGTATGCTCTTCCAGAGGGACCCGGACTACTTCGCCCCTGTCTCGGTCCACTACGGAAACAACTGTATCCCCGAGGAGTTCGACGGCAAGGCCTCCGCCGCCATCGGTGGGGACACCTTCGAGGATCCCTCAAAGATCGTGTTCGTCGACGAGCTGGACGAGCAGGACAACGTCAACGTCCGTCTCGCCGAGCTGGACAAATACTACGAGACCAACCTGATCAAGCCCGAGGTGGAGTGGAGGGCCGACGGAATAGTGGCGGTCAACCTGTTCCTCCCGGTGGACGAGAGGACCGCCGAGTTCGCCGCAATCAAGTGTGGCGAGAAGATGGGCCTGGACGACGTCACGGTGGTACACAAGCTGGCCATGCACCCCTCCGAGG
Source organism: uncultured Synergistaceae bacterium (assembly GCA_964395085.1). GTDB lineage: Bacteria > Synergistota > Synergistia > Synergistales > Dethiosulfovibrionaceae > Dethiosulfovibrio. Next base: position 9,343 of record CAYNAN010000012.1, on the reverse strand, counting down.
GAACCTATGTGGAGATAAAGGGCAAGGTCAAGTTCGACATCAACGTCGACGAGCTGGTCATCCCCGAGAAGGAAGAGACCCTCTCGGAGGAGGAGATCCGAGCGGACATAGCGGAGAATCCCATCTTCGTCGTGGCGGCTACGGTGGGTCAGGACGAGCACTCGGTGGGTCTTAAAGAGACCTTGGACATCAAGCATGGCGGCATAGAGAAGTTCGGCATCAAGTACCTCTATCTCGGTACCTCCTGCCCCGTGGAGAAACTTGTGGACGCGGCCATAGAGACCGACGCCGACGCTATACTTGCCTCGACGATCATCACCCACGACGACGTCCACATAAAGAACATGAAAAAGATCCACGAGCTCTGCATCGAGAAGGGCATCAGGGACAAGGTTATCCTGGCCTGCGGCGGCACTCAGGTGACCAACGAGATAGCCAAAGACTCGGGCATGGACGCCGGGTTTGGCCGTGGCTCCAAGGGCATAGACGTAGCCAGCTTCCTGGTCAAGTTCCGCAGGGGACAGGCATAGAATGAAAGTCGCCGTGTTGGTGGCCGAGATCGGCAGCACCACCACGGTGGTCAACGCCTTCGATGGAATAGGCGGCCCCTGTCCTCGTTTCGTGGGACAGGGGCAGGCCTTTACGTCGGTGCTCCAGGGCGATGTCACCGTGGGCCTTAAAGGTGCGGTAGAGGACCTTAAAGGGAACCTGGGAGTCTCAGAGCTTCAGTGGGACGAGATGTTGGCCACCTCCAGCGCCGCTGGAGGGCTCAGGATGAGCGTCCATGGCCTCGTCTACGACATGACCGTCAGGGCGGCAAAGGAGGCGGCCCTTGGAGCAGGAGGTATTCTGAAGCACGTCACGGCGGGAAAGATGCGCCGGACGGACCTCAAAAAGATATCCGAGATACACCCGAACATAATATTGGTGGCGGGAGGGGTAGACTACGGCGAGAGGGATACAGCCCTCCACAACTTCGAGATGGTGGCCGAGCTTGGGCTGGACATCCCGGTGATCTACGCCGGAAACGTGGAAAACCAGGAGGAGGTCAAGGAGATCGCCCAGGAGAAGGGCATCAGGCTCTACCTGGTCGAGAACGTCTATCCCAAGGTGGACCAGTTGAACGTCGAGCCCACCAGGGCCGTCATACAGCAGGTCTTCGAGGAGCACATAATCCACGCTCCCGGTATGACCACCGTAAGGGATATGGTCGACGGCCCGATCCTTCCCACCCCCGGCGCCGTCATGGAGGCCGCCAAGGTGCTCAAGGAGGCCATAGGGGACCTGGTGGTCTTCGATGTCGGAGGAGCCACAACCGACGTCCACTCTGTGACAGAGGGAAGCGAGGAGGTCAGCCGCCTCCTCATAAGCCCCGAGCCGGAGGCCAAGCGCACCGTGGAGGGAGACCTGGGGGTCTTCGTCAACAGGTATCACGTGGTGGAGAACGTCGGCAGGGAAGAGCTCCTGAAGGACTTCCCCGACTTAGACGAACTCCTGGAAAAGGCCACCGCCATACCTGGTGACGACAGGTCAAGACAGTTCTCCGAGCGGTTGGCGGAGGAAGCCATGATAATGTCCCTCCAGCGGCACGCCGGAACCCTTCGTCATCTCTACGGAGCGTCCGGCAAGAGGACCATCGCCGAGGGAAAGGACCTCACCGAGGTGAAGTACATAGTGGGAACCGGCGGGGCACTCACCCGTCTGCCGAGGCACAGGGAGATACTGGCCAAGGCGGCGGGTTACGGAAAGGGCCTGGAGCTCTATCCAAAGAAGGACGCAAAGGTCCTGGTGGACAACCACTACATAATGGCGTCCCTTGGCGTCCTCTCCAAACGGTATCCCGAGGACGCTGTGGCTCTGATGCTCTCCAGCCTGGACTGGGAGAACGAAAAATAGGACGACAGGAGGGGATAGGATGAATTATCCTGCACTGATAATAGACAGGGCAAAGCTACTGGAGAACACCGAGATATTCTCCAAACGGTGTCACGACAGCGGCATCTCGGTGGCGGCGGTCAGCAAGGTGTACTGCGGAATGGCTGAGTTGGTCCAGGCCCAGGTGGACGGCGGGGCGGACTGGATCGCCGACAGTCGAATAGAGAACCTGGCTAAGATGAGGGATATCAAAATCCCGAAGATCCTCCTCAGGCTTCCTATGATCTCCCAGGCCAAAGAGGTCGTGGAGCTGTCGGACCTGAGTTTCGTCTCCGAGGTCGCCACCTGTAAGGCCCTTTCCGACGCCGCAGTGGCAGCAGGGAAGGTCCATGAGGTGCTTCTCATGGTGGACGTAGGGGACCTGAGGGAGGGAGTCTGGCCCGATCGAGCGGTGGACGTGGCAGGGGAGATTCTTTCCATGCCAAACATAAAGCTCAAGGGGGTCGGGGCAAACCTGACCTGCTACGGAGGGGTCCTTCCAAGCGGCGAGAACCTGTCCCTGCTGGTGTCGGTCGCGGAGGAGATAGAGTCCCGTTACGGGGTAACACTGGAGATGGTGTCCGGCGGAAACTCCTCCTCCATAAACCTGATCGGCACCGACGAGATGCCCAGTAGGGTCAACATGCTGCGCCTCGGCGAGTCCCTGACCATCGGCTATGAGACCGCCAAGGGAACCAGGGTCCCCGGGCTCCACGGCGACGTGTTCACCCTGGCGGCGGAGATCATAGAGATTCAGACCAAGCCTTCGGTCCCAATAGGGGAGATAGGCCGCAACGCCTTCGGCGATATCCCGGTGTTCGAGGATCGAGGCCTGAGGAAGAGGGCCATAGTGGCCATCGGCCAGCAGGACATGAGGCTCGACTCGATCTTCCCAAAGGACAGGGCGATACTGGTCCTAGGGAGCAGCAGCGACCACATGATACTGGACATAACCGACAGCGACAGCGATTGGAAAATAGGCGACGTGATAGAGTTCAACCTGGGCTACGGCGGCGTACTGGCCGCCAGCACCAGCGACTACGTCTCCAAGGTCATAGTATAAGAGATCTCTAAGAACTAATGTTCGAGTCCCTCGGAGAGACCGTTCCGACGAAGCCCCTTCGAGCCCGTATACTCGACATGCCGTCGTGTAGTACGAATGGGGCGACAGGACGTCGCCCCAAGCCGAGGGGGCACAGGACGTGCCCTCCGAGGCGGTTCGTACGAAACAGGCAGGTCGAGTATACGCCCGGGCGAGACAGGGCGCAGGCGGAACGGTCTCTCCGAGGATCAGCACTCTTATAGAACATCTCCTGTGGTGATCTAGACTAAACCGTCAGAGATATAAAGTTTTCCTTTATGAGGATAAGTGACACCGTGGTCACGGTGATCCAAAGTAAAATGGCGCATAGCAGAGGCCTCCCTCCCGCCTTCCTCAGGTCCTCCACGGTAAGCCCCGCTCCCACCAGAAACAGGGTGGCGGTCATGAGCCTCTTCCCCAACGATGCGAGCCCCGTCCAAGCTGGGTCGGCCTGGGGAAGTAGGGTCCGAATCAAGGCTGCGGCCATAAATCCCACCAAAAACCACTGTATCTTTGCGCTCGAGTCCTTCTTATGAAGCCTGGCTGCGACGAAGGACACCGGAACGATCCACAGGGCTCTGGTCAGTTTTACCGTGGTGGCGAGAGCTAGGGCGACGGTCCCGTAGGCCGCACCAGCCCCTACGACGCTGCTGGTGTCGTGTATGGCCAGAGCTGCCCATAGGCCAAACTGGTCCTGGGTCAGGCCGAAGGCGTGGCCTATCGGTGGGAAGATCACCAGGGCGACGCCGTTTAGCAAAAACACCACCGCCATGGCCACAGCCGTGTTGGCCCCTGAGGCCCCTATCGCCGGGGCTATGGCCGCTATGGCGCTTCCGCCGCATATAGCGGTCCCTCCGCTGAGCAAGGTGGAAAGCTCCCGGTCCACCTTCAAAGCCCTGCCGAGCAGCCAACCGATCCCCAACGTGAGCCCTATGCTGATCGCCGTGATGCCCAACGACTCGGACCCCACCTTAAGCACCACCCCTATCTGTAGGCCAAACCCCAATAGCACCACCGACCCCTGAAGCAGGTACTTTCCCGCCTTTGATGTGGACGACCTGGCGGGATTTCCCACCGTCAGGCCCAGCAGGGCCCCCGTGCAGAGCCCAGTCGCTGGCGACGACGTCAGGGCACTGAGGACAAAGGCCACCACAAGCCAGGATATGGGGTTCCTGATAATCCTTTCCATACAGCATCTCTCCGTTTCGATTCGATTTTTCCCCTGGTTACGACGGTATATTACACCTGTACTATCGTTGCATCCAACTCATGGATATGATATGTTTCATCAATTATGTCGATCGATAGAGATGTAACCATAAGACAGATAGAGATCTTCGCCGAGGTCGCCAGATCGGGAAACCTGACCTGTGCCGCAACCAGGCTGGGCATGTCCCAGTCGGCGGCCAGCATGGCGCTCAAGGAGCTGGAGAGGCTTCTAGACGGGCCTCTTTTCGGAAGGGTTGGCCGAGGTCTGGTCCTAAACGACAGAGGGAGGCTTCTGTTGCCTCTAGCGGAGGAGGTCCTGAGCTCGATCGCCGAGTTTACCTCCGTCGGTCGCTCCGGGAAGGAGCCGTCGGGCGATCTGACCGTAGCCTGTAGCACCACCATAGCCAACTACCTTTTTCCCTTCCACATGAAGGCCTTTATGGACCTCTATCCCAAGGTGTCCATATACCTAAAAGTCGGCAACACCATGGAGATAGAGGAGGAGATCTCAAGAGGGTCAGCCGATATAGGTCTTGTGGAGGGGGATGTCCAGGGCGACAGGCTGGCGTCGGAGGATTGGGTTAAAGACGAGCTGGTGGTGTTCTGCTCTCCCCGATGTCCTCTAGCAAAAGAGGGGGCAGTATCGCCCCATAGGCTGAAGGAAGAGCGGTGGATACTCAGAGAGGACGGATCTGGCACGCTGAGCACCGTGATGGACGGCCTGGGGCGGGAGGGTGTGGCCCTATCCCGGACCGTCAGGGTAGGCCACACCGAGGCGATAAAGAGGGCGGTGGAGGCTGGCATGGGCATAAGCTGCCTCTCTCGTTTTGCCGTGGAGAGGGAGGTGGCCCGGGGCGAGCTGGCCATAGTCGATACGACCATGGCCCTGCACCGCTGGTTCCGGGTGGTCTACCACAGGGGAAACCGAGGAGGCTCGGCCTACTCAGCGATGCTGAGGTGGCTGATGGAACATCGGTCCAGGGGCTGATATGCCCTTGAACTCTCATGGAGCTTACTTAGGGATACCGGCAGATTAGATCCTTTAAGAGCTCCCCGTCGATGTTGCCTCCAGATAGAACCAGGGCTATCTCTTTCCCCCCGATTCTGTCTCCCTGTTCCATGATCGCCGCTACCGTGGTACAGCTTCCCGCCTCTAAGACGTATTTCTCCTGTTTAGCCATAAAGCTGACCGCTTTACCGATGGTCTCCTCCGACACCGACAGAAAATCGTCAACGTAATTTATCGCCATCTCGTAGCTTAGGGCCCCTATCCCACCGATCAGGGCGTCGCATAGAGATTCTTTGCTGGGATAGTCGGAGTAGAATGTGTCGTCCTCGTAGGACTTTATCATCGCAGGACATGCCTCGGTCTGAATTCCGACGACCTTTACGCCGGGTTTGATGGCCTTTGCTGCCACCGCTATTCTGGTGATCAATCCACCGCCCCCTATGGGTACGACGATGGTGTCTATGTTGGGGTTTTGCTTTAGGATTTCGATGGCTATGGTGCCCTGGCCGCCGTATATTTTGGGGTCATCGTAGTAAGCGTCGACGTAGGTCATGCCGTTTTTCTCTATGTACAGGTTTCCCAGATTGTGGGCCTCGTCGTAGTCCCTGCCCAACTTAACGACCTCTCCGCCAAAGTATACGATACGGTCTATCTTGCTCTGGGGGGTGTTCTCCGGCACTATGACTATAGCTTTTTTAATCCCAAGGAGAGATGCGCCGTAGCTCACGGCACTACCGTGGTTACCTGACGAGACTGTGGCGACTCCCTTTGACCTCTCCTCCTCGCTCAAGGAGAGCATTTTGTTAAGAGCTCCACGAATTTTAAAGCTCTTAACCCTCTGGAAGGACTCCAGCTTAAAGAAATATCTACGCTGGTCCGTGCCGAGGTAGAACGATTCTTCCAGTGGGGTCTCTACGACGTAGTCCCTGATTCTACGGTGCGCTTCCAATACATCGTTGTAGCAGAACTTTTCGTCGGTCATGTTGTTCCTCCTGTCTTTTTTATCAAATCTATGCTGACAAATTACCTTTGTCTCCAACTTTACTTCCCTCCTTAAAAAGATAAAGCACCGAGACCCACGCCTCCGCTAAGCGGCCCTAACGGCGTGAATCTCGGTGCTTTTTATCGTCTGGTCCCGGGGGACGAGACAAGCATACATATTCATGTCGCAAAATTGTAGCATCAAGGGCTGAGCTACGCAACGCAGTTTTCTCTTTGGCCAGTTGGCTTAATTGTGATGAGTTGGCTGATGGAACACCGGTTCGTACGGAACAGGCAGGTCGAGTATAAGATTGGGCCAGGGCGTAGGCGGAACGATCTATCCGAGGGGACTCAACGGTGAGTTTTTAGAGGTTCCCATAGATAAGCAACTGGAATAAATGGCTTTCCTTTTCGTCTGGCCTACCCTATAATCTTGGTCGGATCTCCCTCTGGGAGTTATCGATTTTATGAAAAGGGGTAGTGTTATGAAAAACAAAACTCTGGTTCTCATGGCCCTCTGCATCGCGATAAACATGGGGTTGGGGCAGGTCGCTTCCACCTTAAAGCTCCCCATCTTCCTCGACTCCATAGGGACCATCTTGGCGGCACTTTTGATGGGGCCCTGGGTCGGCATGGCGACAGGCCTTTTTACAAACCTAATATGGGGCCTTTTAACCGGTCCCATAGCGGCGGCTTTCGCCCCTGTTGCCATGGTGATAGGCCTTGTGGCCGGTCTTCTGGCCCGTAAGGGTATGTTCCGCTCCCTTCCGATGGTCCTGGTCTCTGGCGTCGTTATCACCGTCTTCGTGACGTTGGTTGCCACCCCTATCCGAACCTATCTTTTCGGAGGGGTCACAGGCTCCGGCGCGGACTTCTTCGTCGCCTACATGAACGCCGTCGGTCAAAATCTCCTGAAATCCGTCGCCATCACGGTGATCGGGAGCAACCTGGTGGACAAGGTGGTCAGCTGTGTTATCGCATGGGCGTTGGTGAGCCGTCTCCCCAAGAGGATACGCTCTCTGTTCCCATCGGTAGACGAGGCGGTCTGATCACAGTTGGTCTATCTCGTTCTTTGGTTTCTATGGGTCGGAAGCTCTGTGATGCTTCCGGCCTTTCCTTTTGTGGCGTTGATGGCATGTCTCTCCTCCGCCGTCTTGGTCCTATGGCCTAGAGCCAGGCATAGGCTGAGGCCCCTCTTTTATCTCATGGGTCCCCTGGCCCTCGGGTTTCTGTTGATACACGGCGGACTTTTCGCCAGGCTTATGGGCTCCGCCTCCACTGGGGCCAGACCGCTGTGGGCCCTTGGGCTCTGGCTTCGCATACTGTCGGTGGTGTCGGTCTCCCAGGTCTATCTGGAGTGTTTTCCGCCGAGGAGGATAGTAAAGTCCCTGCTCGATGGGCCTATCCCGAGCGGTGTGGCCTACCTGATCGCTAGTCCACTGCTTTTGTCCGAACACATAGGGCGGAGGATAGGTGAAATAAGGGAAGCTCAGCTCTCCAGGGGGGTGAGGGTGAACGGTTCGGTCAGGGAACGACTTTCATCCCTGTCGGCCCTGGTGTTCCCCCTGGTGTTGGGACTGCTGAACGATCTTCCAGCGAGAAGTGCCGCCCTGGACATGAAGGGCTTTGGCCGTCTCGGCGGGGACAAAAGACGGGATACTTCCGGCTTTGCGCAGGGCGAGACCTGTGCAAAAGGCCCGGTGATCTCGGTGGAGGGGCTGGTCTTCAGGCCGTCCAGGGGAGAGGCTCCGGTCGTAGAGGTTTCAGGCCTGTCCCTCCGCTCAGGAGAGTGGCTCCTCGTCGAGGGCGGCAACGGGAGCGGCAAGTCCACCTTGGCCGCCGTTTTGGCCGGTGCTGTCCCAGAACACAGAGGGGGAGAGCTGGAAGGAAGGGCTTTTGTGATGGGCAAGGACGTCAGGGCCCACGGATGTCTGGATTTGTCCGATGAGGTTCAGTGGGTGCAGCAGCTCCCGGGGCTTTCCATGTCCGGCTGCTGCTACTCTGTTTTGGATGAGGTTTCCTTTGGGCCTAAAAACCTCTCTCTTCCTACGGATGAGGTTCATCGTAGGGCCGATGAGGCGATAGACCTGATCGGGATAACCAATCTTACGGAGCGAAATCCCTCCGAACTGTCGGGAGGGGAGGCCCAAAAAGTGGCCCTCGCATCGGCGATAGCCATGTACCCCAGGCTTTTGATCCTGGACGAGGCCTTCTCCAGGATAGCCTCGTCCGACGTCCCCGTCATAGCCGGTGGAATCAGAAAATGGTCTCTGGAAAACGGCTGTTCCGTGATGGTGCTGGAGCGTGACGGATCGGCCATGAGGGAGCTTTGCGACCTTAAGAGTGTTTTGGAGGGAGGAAAGCTGGTCCTGGGAAAATCCGCCCCGTCGTTAAATAGCCGGTCGAGGTCTTTTCCGGTATCCCCCGCAAAAGGGGATGTCCTTCTGGGGCTCAGAGAGGTCGCCTTTTCGTGGAGACCGGGACAGCGGTCCCTTTTCGACTCGGTGGGTGGAGCGATACGCAGGGGAGAGAGGATAGCCTTGGTCGGTCCCAACGGAGCCGGTAAGTCGACCTTGATGAGGCTCTGCGCCGGTCTGCTATCACCTGGTTCTGGATCGATAGAGCTCGACGGCCTGGAGATCGGGGCGATGGACCCAGAGCTAAGGGCGTCCAGGGTGGGCTTTTTGTTCCAGGACGCTGAGAGGCAGATATTTCACCCTAACGTCGCCGACGAGGTACTGTTTTCCCTTAGAAACGAAAAACTTTCTGCCGTCGAAAAAAAACATCGTCTCGAAAAAGCTCTCAGGGAAACGAACCTATCAGGGATGGAATGCCTCCATCCACTCGACCTTAGCTCGGCTGAGCGTAGGATGGTGGCGGTTGCGTCCCTCGCCGTCAAGGACCTCGACCTGCTTTTGCTGGACGAGCCTACCAGGGATTTTGATGACCGTTGGAGGCGCGTCTTCGAGGAGTGGCTTAGCTCTCAGAGAGGGGCGGTCCTTGCGGTCAGCCACGATCCCAGTTTTGTCTCCAGCTTCTTCTCCTCCGTTTGGACTCTGAAAGACGGCCATCTGACCGAATAGCGACAGGCTAAAAAGGCCGAGAGGCGACGGGATCCCGTCGCCGCTCGGCCTTTGATAATATAAGGA
>CAYNAN010000011.1:30344-40024 GCA_964395085.1 uncultured Synergistaceae bacterium | reverse complement strand
TATTGTTGGATCTTGAGTCCCGTAGCTCTCGCTGGCGGTTTCAATGGTCGTCCGACGTGGAGCTTTGCGCAGACCGTAACCTTCTTTCTTTTGCAAAACGTTCTTTGCTGGAGGCCTCCTGTCCGGAGCCTTTTGAACTTTCCGGCGAGGGGCGAGGGGTCTTTTTGGATATGCCCTTTTCCTGGTCTTTCGGTGATTCCGGTCGGCCTCACTCCTCCGGCCTTGTCGCGGCTATACCTGTTATGGCCGACGACGAGGTTAAAGTCAGGTCTCTGGCCTCCTTTGCCCAGCGGCTCAGATCCTCCTGTCCCTGGTGGCTGTCGACTTTCGTCCCTGTGGTGACGATAAACGACCGTCCTGTTTGGTCTCCCTCTCTGGGTTTCTGGAATAGCAGGTGGGATTTTCCGTCAGATAGTGTAAAATGTGAAGGCCTTTGCTTGGTTAGTTTCAGCGATCCCGATAGTAGGCAGGAAGGGGAACAATATAGATGAACTACAAAGTTGGAGATGTCCTGATATCCGAGGAAGATATCGTAGGCAAGGTGAAGGAGCTTGGTGAGATCATCAGCGAAGATTACGCAGGAGAGGATCTTGTGGTCGTAGGGATCCTCCGTGGAGCGGCCATATTCATGTCTGACTTGGTCAGATTCATCGACGAAAGGGTCAACGTGAGCATGGACTTCATGAGCGTATCGTCCTATGGGGCTTCAACCTCGTCGAGCGGGGTCGTAAGGATCAACAAGGATCTGGACAACGTCATAAAGGACAAACATGTCCTCATAGTGGAGGATATAGTCGATACAGGCCTCACCCTCTCCTATCTGAAGAGAGTTTTGCTGGAGAGGGATCCTCGCTCTTTGGCTCTTTGCTCCCTTTTGGATAAAAAGGAACGTAGGGTTGCGGATATATCGGTGGATTACGTCGGTTTCGACATCCCCGACCTCTTCGTGGTGGGATATGGACTGGACTGTGCTGAGAGATGGAGAAACCTCCGGTCTATCTACTCCGTAGAGACCATGTCTCAGGATTAACTGAAAGGAGGCAAAGTAGTGCAGCGATTGGTCAAAAATCTTGGGCTTTACCTCATCCTGATAGTTCTTGTCGTTAGCTTGGTCAACGTATTTCTATCGCCGGATCAGAGGGGTAGCAACGTTAAGGATCTGAGCTACAGCCAGTTTCTTCAGGAAGTCGACAGCGGTAGGATAAAAGCCGTCGTGGTTAACGACTCGGTTCTGTCAGGCAAGACCGTGGACGGAAAGGAGTTCGTCACCTACGTTATAGGTACTGGTGATGTAGTTCAGGAGGTAGCTAAGAAAGGTGTGGACGTGAAGGTTACCCCCCCTCAGAGGAATCCGTGGTGGGTGACTATGATGTCCTCGCTCTTTCCCACGCTTCTTCTTATCGGTGTGTGGATATTCTTTCTCTATCACATGCAGGGCGGTGGCGGCGGCAAGGTGATGAGCTTCGCCAAGAGCAAGGCTAAGATGTTTTTGGACAATAGACCGAAGGTCACCTTCAACGACGTCGCAGGCTGCGACGAGTCCAAGGAGGAGCTTCAGGAGGTTATAGAGTACCTCAAGGATCCCGCCAGGTTCACCAAGCTTGGGGCATCAGTCCCCAAGGGTGTCCTGCTTCTCGGACCACCAGGGACTGGTAAGACCCTTCTTGCGAGGGCCTGTGCCGGTGAGGCAGCCGTACCTTTCTTCAGCACCAGCGGGTCGGACTTCGTGGAGATGTTCGTCGGCGTAGGTGCATCCAGGGTCAGGGATCTGTTCGAGCAGGCAAGAAAGTACCAGCCATGTATAGTGTTCATAGACGAGATAGACGCGGTTGGACGCCAGAGGGGGGCTGGACTCGGAGGAGGTCACGACGAGAGGGAACAGACTCTGAATCAGCTTCTAGTTGAGATGGACGGTTTCGACGAGAAGACGGGGATAATACTCCTGGCCGCCACTAACAGGTCCGACGTGCTTGATCCTGCCCTGTTGCGTCCTGGTCGTTTCGATCGCCACATAGTGGTGGACAGGCCGGACGTGAGGGGGAGAAGGGCCATCCTGGACGTCCACATCAAGGACAAAAAGCTTGATAAAGAGGTTGACCTTGACGTCATAGCCAGGAGGACCCCAGGCTTTGTAGGCGCCGACCTGGCCAACCTGGTAAACGAGGCGGCCCTGTTGGCTGCCCGTGGAGGTAAGGGTATAATCTCCATGGAGGAGATGGAGGAGGGAATTGATAGGGTCATAGCTGGACCGGAGAGAAAAAGCCGTCTCATAGGAGAGAAGGAAAAACACATCATCGCCTATCACGAGACTGGGCACGCTCTGGTGGCTAAGTTTATCCCCGGTTGCGATCCTGTGCATAAAATCTCCATCATACCGAGAGGCAGTATGGCCTTGGGCTACACCCTTCAGCTTCCTGAGGAGGACAGGTTCCTCATGTCCAAGAAGGAGTTGCTCAACAACATCTGTGTCCTGCTGGGAGGTAGGGTCACGGAGGACCTGGTCTTCGGCGATATAACGACAGGGGCCAGCAACGATCTTGAGAGGGCGACCAATATAGCCAGGCAGATGGTCACTCAGTACGGTATGAGCGAGAGCCTCGGCCCGGTGGCCCTTGGCAAGAAACATCACGAGGTTTTCCTTGGAAGGGACATAGCTGAGGACAGAAACTACAGCGAGGAGATCGCCTACTCCATTGACAGGGAGGTAAGGTCGATCATCGACGGATGTTACGATAAGGTCAGGGCCATTCTCACGGAGAACAGGGAAAAGGTGGATCTTGTGGCTCAGACACTCCTAGAAAGGGAGGTCATCGACGGCAAAGAGCTGGCCGTCCTGCTGGGCGAGATCATGGAGGATAAGGTCGAAGAACCGGTAATCGAGCCTCAGACCTCTGAGGGACAGAAACCAATCGACCTAGCCAAAGAGACTAACGTAGTTTTTGAGGCCTGATAGATGCGGGAGCGTGGGATTTTTCCCATCTCCCGCATCCTTTTTAGGAGGTGATTATCTTGGCTAAGTTTAACTTGGTGTCCCCTTGGGGACCGGCTGGAGATCAGGGGAAGGCCATAGAGGATATCTGCGACGGTTTCGACAGGGGTATGGGATGCCAGACCCTTATGGGGGTAACCGGGAGCGGAAAGACCTTCACAGTGGCCAACGTCATAAAGAGGTTGGCCAAACCCACCTTGGTGATGGCCCACAACAAGACCCTCGCGGCCCAGCTCTACAGCGAGTTCAGGGATTTTTTTCCCGAGAACGCCGTTCATTACTTCGTGAGCTATTACGACTACTATCAGCCTGAGGCCTACGTTCCATCTTCTGACACATACATAGAGAAGGACGCCTCGGTCAACGAGAGAATAGAAAAACTCCGTTTAGCCGCCACCAAAGCGCTGATAGAGAGGGAGGACGTCATCGTTGTTGCCAGTGTCTCCTGCATCTACGGTCTTGGCAAGAAGGCCACCTACGAGGACGCTGTGATACCATTTGCAGTAGGAGACAGATGGGACAGGCGGGGATTTTTTGAGGCCCTTTTATCCGGTTACTACGTCAGAAACGACCTGGAGCTATCTCCCGGCAAGTTTAGGGCTAGGGGAGACGTGGTGGAGATATTCCCCTCCTACAGCGATACCTGTCTCAGGGTGGTCTTCTACGACGACGAGATAGAGTCTATAGAGGAGACCGATCCTGTCACGGGAAAGACCCTGCTGAAAAAGGAGCGAGCCTCCATATTCCCAGCCCAGCATTATGTCACATCCGACGAGGCGGTCGCCGCTGCCATGAGCTCCATCTGGGACGAGATGAACCGTCAGGTGGAGGATTTCAAGGCCCAGGGTAAGTACCTCGAGGCCCAGAGAATAGAGAGCAGGACCAGGTACGATATGGAGATGCTGTCCGAGACCGGATATTGTTCCGGCATAGAGAACTACTCCAGATATCTGGACGGTCGGTCCGAGGGAGATCCCCCTGGGACGTTGATGGACTTTTTTCCTGACGACTTTCTCCTTGTGGTGGACGAGTCCCATATAACCTTTCCCCAGATAAGGGGCATGTTCAACGGCGACAGGGCCAGAAAGGAGACCTTGGTAAAACACGGTTTCAGACTACCGTCCTGTCTGGACAACAGGCCCCTCCGATGGGAGGAGTTCACCAAGTATATGGGCAAAACCCTGTGTTTGTCCGCTACCCCCGGAGATTGGGAGGTCTCTGTGTCCGGTCAGGTCGTGGAGCAGATAATTCGTCCTACCGGCATCCCCGACCCAGAGGTCATAATAGTCCCAGCCACAGGTCAGATCGACGATCTCCTGGACAGGATAAGAGGCGTTCTCGAGAGAGGAGAGAGGGTCCTGGTGACCACCTTGACGAAAAAGGGCTCGGAGGACCTAGGAGGATACCTGAAGGACCTGGGCATAAAGGCGAAGTACATCCACTCGGACCTTAACACTTTCGAGAGGGCCGAGCTTATAAGGGAGCTGCGTGAAGGGGACACATCGGTTTTGGTGGGGGTTAATCTGCTGAGGGAGGGGATGGATCTACCTGAGGTATCGTTGGTGGCCATACTTGACGCGGATAGAGAGGGATTCCTGAGATCCTACCGATCTCTTATCCAGGTCATGGGAAGGGCGGCCAGAAACGTGGATTCCAAGGTTATCCTCTACGCCGATGAGATGACCGAAAGCATAACGAAGGCAGTAGGCGAGACGAGAAGACGCAGAGAACTTCAGATAAGGCATAACGAGGTAAACGGTATAGTCCCCAAGACCGTCGTCAGCAAGATTCGATCCCTTTTGCCCGATGAGCTTATGGATAAAGCCGAGCCCAAGGGTGCGGACGGTTGGGAGGAGTCTATGGATGGGGTCTCGGAGAGGGATCTCGAGACTCTCATGTGGCAGGCGGTTGAGAAGCTTCAGTTTGAGAGAGCGGCCAGCATAAGGGACACTCTTTCAAGGATGAGAGGAGGTGCGATGCCTCGTGTCGCAGGTAATTCGAATCACAGGGGCAAGGGAACACAACCTAAAAGGGGTCAACGTAACGATCCCTAAAAACACCCTCACAGTGGTGACAGGTCCATCCGGGTCCGGAAAGTCCTCCTTGGCCTTCGACACCCTTTACGCTGAGGGGCAGAGGCGGTACGTTGAATCTCTTTCCTCCTACGCTAGGCAGTTTTTGGGGGTTCAGAAGAAGCCGGATGTGGACGATATCGACGGACTTTCCCCTGCTATATCGATAGAGCAAAAAGGGGTCTCCCATAATCCACGGTCCACGGTCGGGACCGTGACGGAGATATATGACCATCTTAGGCTGATCTTCGCCAGGATAGGTATCCCTAGATGTCCCTCCTGTGGATCTGCTCTACATCGTCATTCGGTGGACGAGATGGTGGACATGATCTACGGGGATCACAAAGATCTCAAGCTGGAGGTCATGGCCCCTGTTGCTAAACGCAAAAAGGGCGGCTTTAAAAACCTCTTTATAGACCTGAGGAGAAAGGGATTCCTGAGGGTGAGGGTGGACGGAGAGGTCTACTGGCTCGAGGAGGACCTCGACCTGGATAAAAAGAGACCTCACGATATCGATGTGGTGGTGGATAGGCTGAAGGTGTCCGATGGCAAGGAGGGGCGCTTAGCCGAGGCCATACAGATATGCCTTGGGCTGACCGACGGGTTCGTCCTGCTCGAGCCGGAGGGGAAGGATCCGGTCAGGCTCACGGAGAGGTTCGTCTGTCCCGATTGTGGCGTCCCGTTTCCTGATCTGGAGCCGAAGCTTTTTTCCTTCAACAACCCATCCGGGGCCTGTCCCGAATGTTCCGGCATAGGCAGTCACCGTTCGTTTTCCCCCGATCTTGCGGTAGTCCCGGCGTTAGGGCTTTTCCAGGGCGCCATCATTCCCTGGAAGAAAAATCACTACATGCTCAGGCGACTGGTGGCTCTCTTCGAATCTCTCGGACTGGACCCAGACAGGTGTTACGGAGATCTCTCTGACGACGAAAAAGCCCTGGTGCTTTTTGGGTCGGACGAAAAAATAAAGCTGTCCTTCGAGAGGGGTGGGGTTGAGTCCGAGTACATGGGGAGATACGAGGGGCTTATCCCCTGGCTCGACAGGCGTTGGAGGGAGAGCGATTCTGAGGCTGTCCAGGAGGAGCTGTCGTCGTTTCTATCGGAGGACATCTGTCAGTCCTGCTCTGGACTTCGATTGAAGCCCGAGGCCTTGAGCGTCTTTGTCGGAGGTTGGAATATAGGGGATCTGGTTTCCATGCCGATAGACGAGCTTATATCGACTCTGAACGATATGGATCTCAGGGATAGGGATATTTCCATAGTCGGTCAGGTATTCTCGGAGTTGATGAAGAGGCTTGAGTTTCTGAGCCAGGTCGGAGCTGGATACCTGTCCTTGAACCGCCGGGCCGATACCCTGAGCGGTGGGGAGGGTCAGAGGATCAGGCTTGCTACTCAGATAGGGTCCAAGCTGACCGGCGTGCTCTACGTCCTCGACGAGCCCACCATAGGGCTCCACCCCAGGGATACCCACAGGCTGATCCATACCCTTGAGGAGATAAGGGATCAGGGAAACACCGTCGTTGTAGTCGAGCACGATCGCGACGTCATGGACTCGGCCGATTACCTGGTTGAGATGGGGCCAGAGGCTGGGGAGCTGGGTGGTGACGTTATCAGAGAGGGGTATCGATCCGAGTTCGACGGGTCCACCGGGAAAACAGGCCCTTACCTCTCCGGCCAGGTCTCTGGGATGTTCAAGGAGGAGCCGTCATCCGTAGGGGATAGGTGGCTCACAGTCATTGGGGCATCGGAGAACAACCTAAAGGGCATTGACGTATCGATCCCTCTTGGGACCTTTGTCTGCCTCACAGGTGTGTCGGGATCAGGAAAGAGCACTTTTTTATACGACGTACTGTACAGAGGCATCATGAGGCGGATGGATAAGTCCTATCGGATAAGGCCAGGGGCCCACAGGGATATGACCGGTTGGGAGGATATCAGAAAGGTAGTCATGGTGGACCAAAGCCCTATTGGGAGGACACCTAGGTCGAATCCTGCAACCTATACAGGGGTGTTCACCCATATAAGGGATTTCTTCTCCCAGCTTCCGGAGGCAAAGATAAGGGGATTTGAGCCGGGACGTTTCAGCTTCAACGTCAAGGGAGGGCGATGTGAGGCCTGTGGAGGGGCAGGAGAGCAGAGGGTGTCCATGTTGTTCATGCCCGATGTGTATGTCCAATGCGACGTATGTGGCGGCAAAAGGTACAACAGGGAGACGTTGGAGGTCACCTACAAGGGGAGATCGATAGCGGACGTGCTGGAAATGACGGTGGATCAAGGGGTGGACCTCTTCAGCGAGATACCATCTATTCACTCAAGGCTTGCCTTTATCCAGGAAGCTGGCCTCGGTTACATAAAACTAGGGCAGTCCGCACTTACCTTGAGTGGAGGTGAGGCTCAGAGGGTCAAGCTGGCCAAGGAACTTGGCCGTAGGACCGGAAAGGGGACGCTGTATCTTCTCGATGAACCCACCACCGGCCTCTTCTACACCGATGTGGTAAAGTTGACCAAGATCCTGCGTAGACTTGTCTCCCAAGGCAACAGTGTGGTGCTGATAGAGCATAACCTGGACGTTATCTGCTCATCCGACTACGTGATCGACCTCGGTCCCGAGGGAGGCGTCGGAGGCGGACAGCTTGTGGCTTGTGGTACTGTGGACGAGATGGCCATCAAGGGGGAAGGCTATACCTGCGGTTTCATCAAAGATCACAGAGAGCATTTTTAGGAGGTGTGGCGGTTGGTGCGAGATGAAAGAGGTCCCAAAGGGCGCAAGGGCAAGGGCGATGGAGAGTCGAAGGATAACCTGTGCTGGGGACGTAACAGCGTTCTATCCATGTTGGAGACGGTCCCGGAGGCCTGTCGTAAGGTCTATATGGCCACTGGTTCTCAGAGGTCGTTTCGTGACGATCTCTTGGCCCTTGCCGGTCCTAGTGCCATAGAGGTCGTTGAGGCCGGTGGATCCTATCTTGACGAGCTTACCGGCGGGGAGAAACACCAAGGAGTGGTCGCTGAGGTGGATATGCCCAGGTCCTTGGATATATCCGAGTTGCCGGATAGGGAGGGGCCTTCACTGATCCTCGCCATGGATCATCTTAAGGACCCCCATAACTTTGGAGCGATGATACGGAGTGCCGAGGTAGCCGGAGCGGAGGGGGTTATATTTCCAGGGAGAAGGTCGGTAGGCATAACCGGAACCGTGCTGAAGACCAGCGCAGGAGCGGCCTTTAGGCTTCCTCTATTTGAGGTGGTAAACCTGGTCAGATCACTTGAGGACCTCAAAAAAAGAGGGTATTGGATAGTGGGACTGGACCATGAGGCCGAGATGGACATATGGGAATCCCCTTTGCCCGACAGGCTGGTACTGGTGGTTGGCTCGGAGGGAGAGGGATTGTCCAGGCTTACATCCGAGAGGTGCGATGATCTAAGACGGATCCCCATGACCGGTAAAACCGGCTCTTTGAACGCTAGCGTGGCGTCGGCTTTGGGTATGTTTGAGTGGCAGAGGCTTTACGTTTCCTCTAAATCGGTATAGGGAGGGGTAACATGTCTGATAAGGGTTTAAAGGTCTCCATCATAGGAGCAGGGGCTTTAGGCGGGTCTCTAGCGAAGGGATTGGCCAAGGCAGGGATCCCGGTCTGGGTCTACGACACGAACCGTGAGGTTATCAGGTCTATGGCCGATATGGGAATCGGAATCTCGTCCGACATGAAGAGCGCCCTCTCGGGCTTTGATCTGGTGTTTTGGGCTCTAAAACCTCATTTGATATTGTCTGTGGTGAAGGACAACAATCAGAGGCTTGATGGGATCCTTTGCTGTTCTCTAGCGGCCTGTGTCAACGTGGATCTGCTTAAAAAAGCGGCTCCAGAGGCCCGGTGGAGTAGGGCGATGACGAACATATGCGCCTCGGTCGGTAAGGCCTTTACCGGGTATTTCCCGTCGTCGGACCTTTCCCATGATGACAGGGATCTTCTAGCTTTCTGCTTGAACTCGGTTGGAATGTCCCAGCTCGTATCGGAGGCAGATCTTGACGGGATAACCGGCATATCGGGATCAGGGCCAGCCTACGTTTTTACGATCCTAGAGTCGTTTATTCAGGGAGGTCTCGCTGCCGGTCTATCCGCCGACCTTTCTCTTAAGGCAGCGGCTATGACCCTCATAGGATCCTCCGAGATGGTTTTAAATGGGGGGGAGCATCCAGCCTCCTACAAGGACCGGGTCTGTACCCCTGCTGGAACCACCATAGAGGCCCTCAGAGTGTTGGAGTCAGGTGGACTGAGAAGCTCGTTGATAGACGCTGTAGTCAGCGCCAGTGAAAAGGGCAGACAGGGAGGAGAGGTCCTCAGAAAAAAACTCTTAGAGGACGGCATCTAAGCGATCATAGAGATTGACAACATGAAAGATCCCATGTAAAATCTCTTGTCGTTGGCGGGTGGTTAGTTCAGAGGTAGAACGCTTCCCTGACACGGAAGAGGTCAGAGGTTCAATTCCTCTACCACCCACCATTTATCCCGTTTATCCTTGGGATGGTGCCTGCTCGCCGTTGAAAATTTTCAACTTGATATATCGCCTTGGGTGGTTAGTTCAGAGGTAGAACGCTTCCCTGACACGGAAGAGGTCAGAGGTTC
>CAYNAN010000011.1:0-30244 GCA_964395085.1 uncultured Synergistaceae bacterium | reverse complement strand
AACGCTTCCCTGACACGGAAGAGGTCAGAGGTTCAATTCCTCTACCACCCACCATGATTTTATGCGCCCTTTTTGGGGCGCTTTTTTTTAAACTAATTTGTATATCAAGATATATCGTAATCGATCATATCTTTTCTTGAGATGAGTCGTTTTCCCATATTTTTGGGCAAGGGGAATTGTGCTTTTTAGGAAATGGAGTATAGTATTGCCTACGGAGGTGAACGGTCAGATGATATTAGGAGTCGGGGTCGATATATGCAGAATCTCCAGGATGTATCGTTTTACTCGGGACGATCACTTCGTCCAAAGGGTCTTTTCGCCCGAGGAGATCTGTTATTCTTACGCTAAACCCTGTCCTGCTAGGCATCTGGCGTCGTCCTTCGCCGCAAAGGAAGCCTTCTCAAAAGCCTCTGGCTTTCCCCTGTTCAAGGTGATCTCAGGGGGAATTTCTGTCTCTAGATCCGAAACCGGGCCGAGACTATCTTTCGCCGGTGTTGATGAAGAGCTAAAAAATTCTTTTTTTAAATTTAATTTTCATCTTTCTCTCAGCCACGATGGGGATTATTCTGTGGCTTTTGTGGTCATGGAGGATAGACAATGAAAGGTCTGTCACGCCTTTATTCTTCTCAGGAAATAGCCAGAGCCGACTTAAAGGCAATGACGGATCTGGCCATACCATCGGAGATACTGATGGAAAACGCTGGGGCTGCCTGTGCCGAGTTTGCGTCTTCTATGACCTCGTATGGGGACAGGGTCGTCGTTATGGCCGGTATCGGAAACAACGGAGGCGACGGCATGGTCGTCGCTCGCCATCTGGATAGGATGGGAAGATCGGTATCCGTCTTTATCGCTGGGGACTCTGGGAGGGTAAAGGGTTCCGTCGCTGTGAACCTCAATATCTTAAAATCTATTGGTATCCCATGTTTCGATATGGCTTCGGTATCAGATGAATTTATACGACGAGAAATCGATATGGCCTCTCTTGTTGTGGACGCACTGCTTGGCACAGGAGCTTCAGGTGAGCCAAGAGATCAGATACTGAGGGCTGTGGAGTTGGTCTCCGAATTCCCCTCTCCAGTGATGTCCATCGACGGCCCTACGGGAGTTAACCTTGACGACGGTACTGTCCCCGGTAAGGCTATTTCCTCCGATCTAACCGTCACGATGATCTCGAAAAAGATCGGGCATATGGTTGCTCCAGGTAAGTTTCACTCCGGCAGGGTAGAGGTTGTCCATATAGGTGTCAGCCCTTCCCGGATATTGGATGTCGAAAGTGCTCCCTTTTTCTGTCTGGACGATAGATATGTCGCCTCAAGATTGCCTAAGACCGCACCTGATTCAAACAAGTACTCCAGAGGTGGGGTCCTGGTCGTGGCAGGTTCCTCCGAGTATCCCGGAGCTGCTGCGCTGGTGGCGCGAGGAGCTCTTCGAGCTGGAGCTGGAATATGCGTTGTGGTTGCTAAAGAGCAGGTAAGGCCGTATTTAAGTCCGATTCCAGAGGTGATATTTCAACCGATTGATTCGGTCAAGGACGTCCCAGGGGTTTTGAATAGATGGTCGTCCTCTTGCCCGGTGACGGTGATGGGATCCGGTCTAGGTCGGTCCAGCTTCGCTGAGGCCCTTTTCAGGGCTTTTTGGGAGTCAGAACTGTCCTCTGTCGTGGTTGACGGCGATGGCTTAGGATTCCTTCCCGATATATCGCCCTCTAACTCCCGTAAGATTATCATCACTCCTCACGAGGGAGAGGCTGCCAGACTTATGGGATGGAGCAGAGAGAGAGTCTCCTCTAATCGGCTGTTGACATCTGGGTCCCTCGGAGGTCGTTATGGGGTCTGTTTACTCAAGGGGCCTGGGTCGATTGTGTCGTCCAGAGAGGGCAGAGGGGTTATCCCTTCCGGCGATCAGTCCCTAGCGGTAGCTGGATCCGGTGACGTCTTAGCCGGTGTGATCGCATCTGTCTGGTCCAGATACTGTACCCCTTTTGATGCCGCAGCTATAGGTGGGTGGCTACACGGACGTGCTGGCGAGTTGTGCTCCAAGAGGTCGATGGATGGCGTTCTTGCGTCGGAAATAGCCGATAGGATCCCTGATGTATTGGGGGGATTATCTTGAGAGGTCGTCGCCCTATCGATTGGGAGGAAGAGCTAAAGAAGACTAAACGTATCCAAAAAAAAGGTTTTTTTATGTCTTCGATATCTTTTGTCGTGGCCCTTGGAGTCATCGGTGCTGCTAAACTTCATAACCCCGATATAGCGGTAGGAAAAGTAGTCCTCCCAGTTTTTTTTATGTTTATTATCCTTATCGCCTTGATTTCTATCCTCAGGAGACGAAAGAAATGATCCGTTCGTTTATCACCAGGTCCACGGAGGAAACGGAGGCTCTAGGGGCCTCTCTGGCTAGGCTTGCTTCTCCAGGTTTTTTGGTCCTCCTGGAGGGTGGGCTTGGGGCAGGTAAGACGACCTTCGTTAGGGGCTTTGTGAATGAGCTTGGTGGTAGGGGAGTTAAAAGCCCCTCTTTTACCCTGATAAACGAGTATCAAGGAAGTATCCCTGTTGCCCATGCCGACCTATACAGGCTCGAAGGGGTCGATTTTCGTTCCATAGGTCTTGAGGAATACCTGGACGACGGATGGGTAGTTATCATAGAGTGGCCTGAGAGGCTTGTGTCTATCCCGCGTTTCGATGGAATTACCGTAAAACTGGAAAGGCATAGTCTGCCCGATTTATCGGAGGGCAATAGAAAATTAGAGATTGATCCCGTCGGACTTGAGGTTGAGTCTAAACTTGAACTTCTAGATTTTTGTGGTTTGGAGGAACTCCTATGAGCGATAGGATATTGGCTGTCGATTGTTCGAATCGATTCACCTGTATCGGACTGGTCGATGGAGAGACGCCTCTGTCGGAGATGAATCTCGACCTCGGCAGATCTCAGGCCTCTTTATTGCCGGTCTGTGTATCCTCGTTACTGTCTAACTCTCGTCTCTCTTTTGACGATATCGACTTCGTCGCCGTTACCGTGGGACCGGGATATTTCACCGGAATAAGGGTTGCGCTGTCCTACGGTATCTCGTTGGCCAAGGGGCTGGGTATTCCAGCCATCCCTGTAAGCTCGTTGGAGTCTTTGGCCGAGGCGGCGAGACCCTCAGAGGGGGAGATTGTCGTCCCCTGCATAAGAGCAGGGCAGGAGGCAGTATACTGCGGTGCCCTTCGCAGAGAGGGGACAGCGTTTGAGGTTGTCCTGGCTGAAGGAGAGAGATCTCCGGATGAATTTTCCTCAGCTTTGTCAAGCATAGACGGTAGATTGAGAGTTGTCGCCACGGAGGGAAGGACTTTTACGGGCTTTTCCCTGTCTGGTGAGCCGGAAATGTTTTCGTGTATAGGTGGCCTTGCCCTAGGGGAGACAGCTTGGAAAAATCGAGCTGAGGCGGTGTCGCCGGATGATATAAGAGCTCGCTATTATAGAAGCCCCGGTTTGGGGAACTTTTCTAAATAGAGTTTGTTTTTTGTGCGAAACCGTTCCAGGGGGAACGGCATCTTTTGGAGGTGAATTCTTTGGCAAAGGCATTTGAGGTTATCATCAATAAGCCATGGTGCAAGGGTTGCTCTCTTTGCGTCGAGATCTGCCCTAAGAAAGTATTGGCCCTTGACGAGAGACAGAAAGCTGAGCCTTTTGAGATGGCTAAATGCATCGGGTGTCGTCAGTGCGAGAACATCTGCCCCGATTTGGCTATCACTGTGAGAGAGGTGGAGAACAATGGGTAAGGTCGCTTTTTGGCAGGGTAACGAAGCTCTCGCTATGGGAGCGTTGGCCGCTGGCTGTAATTTCTTTGGAGGATATCCCATAACTCCCTCCACCGAGATAGCCGAAAAAATGGCCGAGGAACTCCCTAAGATAGACGGTCGATTCATTCAGATGGAGGACGAGATAGCGGCTATCGCCGCGACGATCGGCGCATCTATCGCCGGTTCTAAGTCCCTGACCGCCACCTCTGGCCCTGGATTTTCTTTAAAGCAGGAAAATCTCGGCCTGGCCTACGAGGCTGAGGTACCGATGGTTTTGGTGGACGTCATGAGAGGTGGACCTTCAACCGGCCTTCCCACCAAGGCCGCCCAGCAGGACGTAATGCAGGCTCGCTGGGGCACCCATGGAGACCACGGCACGATAGCCTATGCTCCCTCCTCCGTCGAGGAGTGTTACTCTCTTGCTATAGAGGCCTTCAACTCAGCGGAAAGATATCGTCAGCCGGTTCTCATAATGAGCGATGCCGAGATAGGCCACATGAGGGAGAAGATAGAGATCCCTGAGCCTGGCTCGTTTAAAATCGTTAACAGGAAGCGTCCTTCTGTGGAGTCCGATAAATTCCTTGCCTACGCAGCGGATCCCGATGACGATATCCCTGCAATGGCGTCCTTCGGAGACGGTTACCGTTGGCACGTAACGGGCCTCACCCACAACGATTGGGGTTTCCCGACGAACAACGGCGAGGAAATAGACAAGAAAATGAGACGCCTTATGAGGAAGATCGATCGCTTCAGGGACGATATCGTAAAGTACGATACCCTCTTTGCCGAGGACGCCGAGGTCCTTATTGTGTCCTACGGAAGCGTAGCTCGTTCGAGCACCAGAGCTGTTAAGGATGCCAGGGCCAGAAACATAAAGGCCGGACATTTCCGTCCTATAACCCTTTGGCCCTTCCCGGATAAGGAGCTTGAGAAACTGGCTCGCAAGGTCAAGACCATTATCGTGCCGGAACTCAACTGTGGTCAGCTTGTCCACGAGGTAGAGAGAGCCGTTCACGGCAAGGCCAAGGTGGTATCCACGACTCTCGTAAACGGTGAGCTTTTCCATCCCAGTGAGATACTTGAGAAAATAACCCAGGAGGTCAGGTAAGATGCCTTCCAAAGAAGTTTACAGCTGGCTCAGGACTAGGTTTTTCCCCCACATGTGGTGCCCCGGGTGTGGTCACGGAATAGTGATGCACGCTCTTTTAAGGGCTTTGGTCGATCTTGATAAAGATCAGAACAATACGGTTATAGCCTCCGGAATAGGCTGCTCCAGTCGCCTTCCTGGCTACATAGACGCCTGCACCATGCACACCACCCACGGTAGATCCCTTGGTTTTGCCACCGGGATCAAAATGGCGAAGCCCGAGCTCACCGTTATAGACGTCATGGGAGATGGGGACTGTTCCGCAATAGGCGGTAACCACTTTATCCACGCCTGTCGCAGAAACATCGATATCACCGCAATAGTAATGAACAACAACATATACGGAATGACCGGTGGACAGGCATCTCCAACCACCCCAGGAGGAGCTCTCGCTACAACCGCCCCTTATGGCGCGGTTGACCCCACCTTCGATATCTGTCGTTTGGCCGAGGGAGCTGGCGCTACCTTCGTAGCCAGGACCACGATAGCTAACCCTAAGCAGGCGGAGAAGTTCATCGTCGATGCGGTAAAACACAAGGGATTCTCCGTGGTCGAGATCGTCTCAAGTTGCCACACCCAGTTCGGACGTAAGAACAACAGGAAGACCCCCATATCCAATATAGAGTTCCTGAAGTCCGCAACCGTCATGAAGGAGAAGGCCAAGGATATGGCCCCCGAGGATCTTCTGGGCAAGATAGTGGTGGGTGAGTTCGTAAACAAGGTCGCTCCTGAGTACACAGAGCAGTACCTGGCTATGACCAAGAAAGTGAGGGAAGCCTAATGAACGAGCGTTTTGAGGTCCGTTTTGCCGGCTCCGGCGGTCAGGGTGTTATCCTTGCGTCCGTCGTGGTGGGAGAGGCAGTGGCTCTCTATTCGGATGGGCTCTTCGCTGTTCAGACCCAGAGCTACGGTCCAGAGGCCAGAGGCGGCAGCTCTAAGGCGGAGGTCGTCATCTCCGCCGAGGCCATCGATTATCCTATGCCTGTCAAGCCCGATCTCCAGATAATACTGACATCTCAGGCCTGCGAGAAGTATGCCTCCGAGACGAAACCCGGTGGGAGACTGATAATAGACGATTTCTATGTCAAAGAGATACCCAACGTGGATGCCAATATCTATCATCTCCCCATCGTCAGGACAGCCAGGGACGTTATCGGAAGGGAGCTCGTGAC
This sequence comes from uncultured Synergistaceae bacterium, assembly GCA_964395085.1. Taxonomy (GTDB): domain Bacteria; phylum Synergistota; class Synergistia; order Synergistales; family Dethiosulfovibrionaceae; genus Dethiosulfovibrio. The sequence continues at coordinate 24,143 of CAYNAN010000011.1, read as the reverse complement.
CAACATGGTATCGTTGGGCATGGTAGCCAGGGTCCTGGAACTGGAGAAGGTCCTGGATCCTTCCGCGGTCAGAAAGGCGGTTCTGGCCAGGGTCCCCAAGGGAACCGAGGAGTTGAACGGCAAGGCCTTTGACGAGGGATACAAGGTTTTCAAAAACAGCCAATCGCTTCACTTTTAGGTGGTAGATGGGATTTGCCGAGGCTATAATAGCCTCGGCAAATCTTTATTGGGAGGTCTACAGTGAAAGAAAAAGTCCTAACCATAAGGGATCTTAACTCCAACGGTCAGGGAGTGGCTCTCTGTGACAGCGGCAAGGTCATCTTCGTCGATAAAGCCCTGCCAGGCGAGAAGGTCAGGGTCTCCATCGTCCAGGAGAAGAAAAACTACGGTAGAGCTGCTCTGTTGGAGATAGAGACTCCATCGGCGGACAGGATCCATCCTAAGTGCCAATGGTACGAGGCCTGCGGCGGATGCCAAGTTCAACATGCGTCATACTCCCTCCAGATAGCCATGAAGAAAAATATGGTCAGATCTGCTATGGAGCGGATCGGAGGAGTCGAGATAAAAGACTTTGAGTGCGTTCCAAGCGATAGAGAGTGGGGGTACAGAAATAAGGCATCCTTTCCCGTCAGATGGGGAAGAGACGGTGGAATAGGTTTTTTTCGTCCTGAGAGCCATTCAATCGTTTCGATAGATAATTGCCCTGTGCTCATGTCAGCGATAAATGATTTTTACCCTAAATTTAAAGATACGGTTATGTCTGGTTTTTTTGACATGGGTTTTCTGTACGACGAAAAGAGACATTCAGGCCTTTTAAGACATATCGTAATGAGGTCAAACGAAAAAAACGAGCTTCTGTTGATGTTGGTGGCATCAGAGCTGAACAGGGCGAGGATGGCCTCGCTGGAAAAGGCTGTGGAGATAGATTACAGAGATCAACTTCTGTCCATGGCCTGGAACGTCAACGATAAAAAAGGCAACAGGATAATAGGTGACAGGACGGCCTCCGTTTGGGGAGAAAACATCATAACCGAAAGATTAGGCGACTTCTCCCTGTCCTACGACGGAACGGCTTTTTTTCAGGTTAACACCCTCCAGGCGGAAAAATTATTTACCCTAGCCGCTCAATGGGCTGACTCTCCTGGCGGCAAACTGGTCGAGCTCTACTCCGGGGTCGGAGCCCTCACCTCGTTTCTAGCCAAGAGAGCTAAATCGGTCTTGGCGATCGAGGAATGGGGCCCATCGATCGATAGGCTAAAGGAAAACATGTCCAATAACGGAATAGATAACGTAAGAGGAATATGTGGCAGAGCGGAGGATCTGATTCGATCTGTCGTGGAGGAGAAGCCCGATGTGGTTGTGGTCGATCCACCTAGATCCGGGTGTCTGCCTGAGGTACTGGCTTCCATCACAGAAAGCTCGGCCTCAAAAACGGTGTACGTTTCCTGTAACCCTGCAACTTTAGCTCGAGACACAGCCGTTCTTATTCGGTCAGGTTGGGGATTGAAGGATATAAAATCGTTTGACCTGTTCCCTCAGACCTGTCACGTTGAGACTGTCGCCTGTTTCACCAGATAAAGTTTCAGGGGTTGTCAAAACCATCCTCAGAGGCTATAATCTCCGTCGTAGTGCGGACATAGCTCAGCTGGTAGAGCATTAGCTTCCCAAGCTAAGGGTCGCGGGTTCGAATCCCGTTGTCCGCTCCATAGTCCTTTAAAACCCTTTCCATTTTTAGGAGAGGGTTTTTTTATTACCTTTGAATCTGTTTTTAGGTTTTATAGTAATTAATTTCCCTTATGTTGATTGACACGTTCTTTCTTGGTCACTAGAATGAGGGAGTACTTTGATCCTTGTCTTTATCTAAGGGTCTTTTGTCGGATTTTGTTCCCTGAAGGGAGGTGACAGCATGGCAACCAGTCTCACTGAAGAGATCAAGAAGGTCGAGGCACTGGCGAAGAAAAAGGTGTCCGACGCCAAGTCGGAGGCGGGGAAAATCATCTCCGTCGCTAAGGACGATGCTGATCGGAGGCTGAAGGAGTCGAAGCAGGAGGCCTACAAAGGCTTTAAAAACCGACTGGTAGAGGTAGAGGCAGAGGCGGAAAAGAAGGCCGACTCTATAGTTGCGGAAGGACAAAAAGAGGCTCAGCGATTTGTGGAGTCCCATAGAAAGGGGCTCGACTCGGTGTCCTCCTGGGTTTTGGAAGAGGTGATGGCTCGATATGGGCGTGGCTAGTGTCAGAAAGCTGGAACTTTATGCGCATAACACCGTTGTCGACGCTGTGCTTGCCGATCTCCAGAAACTGGGTTGTTGCGAGGTTTTCGTATCTGGTGAAGAGAGGGATGTGCCTGACTCTCCTCCTGTCGTTGCGGATCTGGACGAGAAGACCAGCGAGGCTCGTTACCTCCTGAGGCTTTTGGAGCCATACTACGAGGACGAGGTCAGCTCAATGGCCAGATCCTTCGGAGAGAGGCCGGAGCTTTCCCTTAAGGATATGAGGTCTCTATCGGAGTCCTTTGACGTTTTCTCCGAGGCAGAAGGGGTTAGATGTCTTGAGAGAAAACTCGTGGAAATTCGTTCCGATATGTCCAAGACCGATGGCTATCTGTCTCTTCTGTCGGGTTTGGGGGATCTTCCCTATCCTCTTAGCCTGATATCAACCGGAACGGAGCAGGTTTTTGGTGCGTTGGGGTCCATTCCCGTCGAGAACTTAGGCTCCTGGAAAGAAGGTCTGACTAAGGCCTTTAAGGGAGATGTAGAGCTTTACTCGGCTCCTTTTGGGGTAAAGGACAAGGAAACCTACGTGGTTATGGTTGGGCTTAGATCTGTGGAATCCGAGGCGGTCAAAATTTCCAACGGTCTTGGGTTCAGCCGTATGGATTTGCCTGAGGACCTTCTGCTGAGCGTGTCGGAGGAGAGGCAGCGACTTCTGGCCCTGAAGGAGAGCCTTTCCGCAGGAATATCCGATGTCGAAGCGTCCATGAAGCGCCTGTCAAATGAGCTTGTCCCAGACGTCAGGGTACTGAGCGATTATTGGAGTATCCTGTCAGATAGGCTTGGCAGTGCAGAGCAGGGGGACAGAACTGATAACGTGACGGTCCTTGGTTACTGGGTTCCTTCGTCTGAGGAGGAAAATGTCAAAAAGGCCCTATCCCCTTGGAGGGGATTTACCGAGCTTTGTTTCTCCGATCCAGGAGAGGACGACAATCCACCGTCGCTTTTGACAAACCCTGAGTGGTCTCTTCCATTTGAGACCCTCACAAAGCTCTACGGGGCTCCTACCTACGGTGGTCCCGATCCTACTCCGCTCTTGGCCCCTTTCTTTTTCCTCTTTTTCGGAATGTGCCTGGGTGATGGTGGGTATGGTCTTATAATGGTGGCGTTTTTTATGTTTTTCCTTAAAAAATTCAAAAAAATGCCATCTGGAGCGAAGAGTTTTTTCTCGCTGTTCGTTTTGTCCGGAGTGGCCGCTACTTTGGTCGGGGCCCTTACCGGAAGTTGGATGGGAGATATGGTGGACGTAGTACCATTTCTTCACTTCCTGAAACCGTTGAAGGATCTACCCGTCCTACTCATCCCGATGAACGACCCGATGGCCTTCTTGGGCATATCCTTGGTCTTCGGCATATTCCAGATTTTCTTCGGGATGGCCATAGCCATGAGAGAGTGCCTCAAAAAGGGAGACTATATGGGGGCTTTTGCTGATCAGCTGGGTTGGATGGTGTTCCTGTCTGGTCTTCTTCTTATGGGAGCTTCTGCCAAGGTACCCTCCATCTCATGGCTGGCCAAAACCGTCACCGTCGTTGGAGTCGTTGCTTTGGTGTCGACCCAGGGAAGAAGCAAGGATGGCCTTCTGCAAAAAGCCATATCAGGGGTTTTAAGCCTGTACAACGTCACCTCTTACCTCGGTGACGTACTGAGCTACAGCAGACTTCTCGCGTTGGGATTGGCTACCTCGGCTATCGCCATGATAATCAACATGTTGGCCGGCCTTTCCTCCTCCATTCCATACGTAGGGTGGATTATAGCGATAATCCTTTTCCTTGGAGGGCATCTTTTCAGCGTTGCCGTCAACGTCTTGGGAGCCTTCGTCCATTCACTGAGACTCCAATACGTCGAGTTCTTCAGCAAGTTTTATGCCGGTGGCGGTAGGCTTTTCGAGCCGCTCAGGTATAACACAAAGTACGTTACGGTCTCCGAGGACGGTCGCGAACGTTAAAGCTATGTGTGACCCTTTCAATAGGGGAATCTCTATTTTTACGAGAGGAGTGTTTTTTTTAATGGAACATCTCGGTGTTATGTTGACTATTCTGGGTGCTGCGTTAGCCGCTGGTTTTGCAGGAGCTGGCTCGGCTATAGGAGTTGGAATCGCTGGAGAATCTGGTGCTGGAGTTATGACAGAGGATCCTGGTAAGTTCGGTCTTGTCCTGCTGCTTCAGGCCCTTCCCGGAACTCAGGGAATATACGGACTTCTTATCGCTTTCTTTGCTATGCTTAAGGCAGGTCTTATAGGTGGAGAGCCGACAATGGCCATCACCTGGTTGAACGGCCTTGGGGTCCTTTTTGCCTGTCTACCAATAGCTATAGCCGGCTACTACTCTGGCATAGCTCAGGGAAAGACCTCCGCAGCCTGTATCCAGATGATAGCTAAACGCCCTGAGGAGACCGGAAAAGCCGTTATTCTTCCCGCTATGGTGGAGACCTACGCCGTCCTTGCCCTTCTGGTTAGCATCCTTTTGTTGAACGGGATTTCCTAGGCCTGTGGCCGAAGGGTTGGAGTGAGCGGCATGTCTCTTGCTGATATCAAGAAGAAGATCGAAGCTGACGCCGGTGCAGAGGCTCGTAAGATTCTGGATCGGGCCAAAGAGCAAGCTGCCCAAATAGCCGCTGAGACTGATCGTGAGATAGCTTCGATCAAGAACTCATATGAGGAGCGGTTTAAAGGCGAGCAGCCTGAGATTCTGAGGCGTAGGGAGATCGTTGCAAATCTGGACGTTAAAAAACTCAATCTCGGTGCTAGGCAGCAGCTTATAGAAGAGGTCTATGAGGGAGCTCTCGAAAAACTTTCCTCTATTTCATCCGATAGATATATCGCTTTTATCGAAGCTATGCTCGATAGGGCCGTTAAAGACGGAGAGGAAGCGGTAATCACAGTTGGAAAGGGAGAGAAGCATATAACCCCGGATTGGATAAAAGGCTATAACGAAAGACACCACACGAATGTCGTTCTGTCCGACGTGAAGGCCTCCATTTCCGGTGGTTTTATACTAAGCCACGATAAGGTCAGCGATAACGCCTCTTTCGAGATGTTGGTCCGTTGGCTTAGGGACGATCTTGAGGCAGACGTTGTAAAACGGCTGTTCTCCGAGTAGTTAGGCGGTGACTAAATGGCCCCGGCGGAACGATATGGATATTCGGTCGCGCGTCTGAGGGCGATGGAAAATCGGCTTCTCGACGAGTCACTCTTTCAGCGTTTGATAGAGTGCGATGGGCTTGATTCTGCCTTAAAGATCCTTGGGGAGACTGTTTACGCCCCTTGGTTGATGGAGATGAAGTCCAACGAGGATTTCGACTCTGCTTTAGGGTCTGAGCTGAGCTATGTCTACAACGAAGTTAGCCGATTCGCCCCTGACGAGGAGCTAGTTCAGATATGTCGACTGCCTTACGACTTTCATAACGTAAAGGTCTTGGTTAAGAGCGTGATCCTATCGAGGCAGGGTGGGGAGCGCCGTTTCGACCTACTCACGCCACTTGGGAACGTCGAGACCGACTCTTTGGTCATGGCGGTGGAGAGCGAGGAATATCGTCTTTTGCCCTACGGTCTTCACAGAGTCATACCGCAGGCCCTTGCTTTATGGGAACAAAACCGCGATATGGTAGAGGTAGAGTGTCTTTTGGACTCGGCCCTTTTCGACGCCATGGGGACTTTGGTTAAAACTCTCTCCATGGAGGACGTAACTCTTTGGTTTAAAAGGAAGGTCGACGGGGAGAACATAAGGACCTTGATGCGTCTCAACAGGATAGGAGCTGACGGGGCTACTGCATCGTCGTTTCTCCATCCGGGGGGATCTGTCTCGGTCGAGCGCATGATCTCGATCCTCTCTGAGCCGATGGAGAGTTGGGGTAGGTTGCTGTCATTTACCGACGCGTCCCACGTCTTTTCCTCGGTTCAGGATGGTTCCGATGCCGACTCTGTCCTTATGGTTTTTGACACCGTCCTCGATGACTATGTCTCCCGGACTCTGGGAAAAGCCAAGTATGGATCTTTTGATCCAGCTAACTTTTTGCGGTTCCTGTGGATGAAGGAGATGGAGGTCAAAAACCTGAGGGTAATCCTCGTTTCCCTGAGCAACGGATCGGAAAGGGATAGGGTAAGGAGGCTGATGCGTAATGTCGGATAGTTCACCTCGCCCGATGGCTGCGGTAGGGCATTACGATACGGTCCTTCCCTTCCAGGCTGTTGGGGTAAGACCGTTCCCTGTCGTAGGTGACGTGAAGGAGGATGGAGCACTTCTTGAAAAGTTGGCCAGAGGCGATTACGCCGTGGTCTTTGTCGAGGAGGCTCTTTTCTTGGAACATCAGGAACTTATATCGGAGCTCAATCAGGAGCACTCTGCCAGCATTATACCGATACCAGGCATAAGGGGGTCCCTTAACGTGGGGCTTTCCGCGATCCGAAGCAACGTGGAGCGTGCCGTAGGTATGGATATTTTCGCTGAAAAATAGTTAAGTCTGGAGGCGATTCATGGTGGCCACGGATAAGGTCATAAAGGGAAGTATCGAAAGAATATCCGGCCCTCTAGTCGTCGCAAAGGGAATGATCGGTGCGAGCATGTACGACGTGGTTAGGATCGGTGAAATTGGACTTGTCGGTGAGATAATAGAGCTCAAAGGCGAGTTTGCTTCGATCCAGGCCTACGAGGAGACATCCGGGTTGATGCCCGGAGAGCCAGTCGTCAGCACCGGAGAGCCCCTTAGCGTCGAGCTGGGACCTGGTTTGATCGAGCAGTTTTACGACGGAGTTCAAAGACCGCTGAAGAGCATCGAGGACGCTGCCAATAGCCCCTATATAGCCAAGGGTATCGACGTCCCAGCGCTGAACCACGATAGAAAATGGGACTTTGAGCCCAGGGCCAAAGAGGGAGACTCGGTTGAGACCGGGGACGTCCTAGGGGTGGTTCAGGAGACGGTTCTGGTAGAGCACAGGATTATGGTCCCGCCAGGTATTTCAGGGGTCGTGAAGAGCGTCTCCAAGGGGAGTTTTACTGTCGATCAGGTCGTGGCGGTTATTCAGGACGGTGACGGCAACGACGTAGATGTCAAGATGGCTCAGAGGTGGCCGGTCAGAAAGCCTCGCCCTGTGGCTAAGAGGCTTCCACCTGTAACTCCTCTTATCACAGGTCAGAGGGTTGTCGATACCTTCTTCCCCATAGCTAAAGGAGGAACTGCCTGCGTCCCTGGACCCTTCGGATCGGGGAAGACCGTCATCCAGCACCAGCTGGCCAAGTGGGCTGAGGCCCAGATCGTCGTATACATCGGATGTGGCGAGAGAGGCAACGAGATGACCGATGTTCTTCTGGAGTTTCCCCATCTGGAGGACCCTCGCTCCGGTGAACCTCTGATGAAGAGGACCGTTTTGATAGCCAACACGTCAAACATGCCGGTCGCTGCCCGTGAGGCCAGTATCTATACCGGCATCACCATGGCTGAGTACTATCGCGATATGGGATACTCCGTTGCCCTTATGGCCGACTCCACCAGCCGTTGGGCGGAGGCGCTCAGAGAGATGTCCGGTCGACTTGAGGAGATGCCCGGTGAAGAGGGCTATCCAGCCTACCTAGGCACTAGATTGGCCTCATTCTACGAGAGGGCCGGCAGGGCCATCTGTCACGGTAAGGAGCAGCTGGAGGGGTCAGTCTCGGTCATCGGTGCGGTATCACCTCCAGGAGGAGACCTATCCGAGCCTGTTACCCAGAACACCCTGAGGGTTACCAAGGTCTTCTGGGGCCTTGATGCCCAGCTTGCATATCAGCGTCATTTCCCAGCCATAAATTGGCTCCAGAGCTACTCCCTCTACACCAACAAATTGGACGAGTACTGGGATGGTCAGTTTGACGACGAGTGGACTCACACCAGGGTTGAGGGGATGAGCCTTCTTGAGGAGGAGGACAAGCTCAGAGAGGTCGTCCGTTTGGTCGGTATAGACGCGCTTTCCAGAAACGAGAGGATGGTCCTTGAGACGGCTAAATCACTCAGAGAGGACTTCCTGCATCAGAACGCCTTCCATGAGACGGATACCTACACCTCGATGGAGAAACAGTTCAAGATGCTCTCGACCATATTGAAGTTCCATCACTACGGTATGGAGGCCCTCAAGAACGGTGCTCCCATAAACGAGCTCTTCAACCTTCCCGTTCGGGAGAAAGTTGCCAGGATGGGACTCGTAGCGGAGGACTCTCTCAATCAGATCGACGATCTGGATAGAGAGATGAAGGAAGAGATCGCCAGACTTGTCCCTACAGGAGGCGAATCGAATGTTGCCTAGAGAGTATAAAACGATAACAAGCCTTCAAGGGCCTCTTCTGATGGTCGAGAAGGTCCAGGACGTCAAATACGACGAGCTCGTTGAGATAGAGCTCGCTAACGGCGAGACCAGACGTGGAAGGGTTCTGGAGATAGACTCGAAGAGCGCCCTGGTTCAGGTCTTCGAGGGTACCGATGGAATAGATATAGAGAGTACCAAGGTCCGTTTTGTCGGGAAAGTCTTGACCCTTCCTGTTAGTTCGGAGATGCTTGGAAGGGTATTCAACGGTAGGGGAGAGCCCATAGACGGTGGAGCTCCCATAATAGCCGATAAGACCATAGATGTTAACGGTCTTCCAATGAACCCCTTCTCCAGGGATTATCCCGATGAATTTATCCAGACCGGTATATCCACCATAGATGGGATGAACCCAATGGTCAGGGGACAGAAGCTGCCCATCTTCTCCGGTGCAGGGCTTCCTCATAACCGTATGGCGGCTCAGCTTGCCCGTCAGGCGGACGTTATAAGCGGACACGAGGCTTTCGCCGTCGTTTTTGCCGCCATGGGTATCACCTTCGAGGAGGCTTCCTTCTTTATGGAGGACTTCCGTAAGACCGGTGCTCTGGAGCGTACCGTTATGTACGTCAACTTGGCCGACGACCCAGCGATAGAGCGTATCACGACCCCTCGGTTGGCCCTTACCGCGGCTGAGTATCTCGCGTTCGAGAAAAACATGCACGTTTTGGTCATTCTGACGGACCTCACAAACTACTGCGAGGCCTTGAGAGAGATCTCTGCGGCTAGGAAAGAGGTCCCAGGTAGAAGAGGCTATCCAGGCTATCTCTACACCGACTTGGCCACGATGTACGAGAGGGCTGGCAAGCTCAAGGGCAGAAGCGGCTCAATCACCCAGGTTCCCATACTAACAATGCCTGAGGACGATAAGACCCATCCGATCCCTGACCTTACGGGCTACATAACCGAGGGACAGATTATCCTCAGCAGAAACCTTCACAGAAAGGGAATCTATCCTCCTGTTGACGTCATGCCCTCCCTCTCCAGGCTCAAGGACAAGGGAATAGGTGACGGCAAAACCAGGGAGGACCATGCCGACCTGATGAACCAGCTCTTCGCCGCCTACGCCAGGGGCAAGGAAGCTAAGGAGCTTGCGGTTATACTCGGTGAAGGTGCTTTGACCGAGGACGATAAAGCCTTTGCCGCCTTCGCCGACAGGTTTGAGGACGAGTACGTACGTCAGGGCGAATATCAGAACAGGACTATAGAGGAAACCCTTCAGCTAGGGTGGGAGCTTCTTACCGAGATACCGGTCAAAGAGCTGAAGCGAGTTAAGGACAAGTACATCGAGAAGTATCTGAAGCCTCTGAAGGATAACCAGGAGAGCTCCGCAAAAGAGTCCGTCAAGGCTTAGTGAGGTGATGTCATGGCTCGCCTGAACGTCAACCCGAACCGAATGGAGCTTTCCAAGCTCAAGAAGAACCTCATAGTTGCCAAGAGGGGACATAAGCTCCTGAAGGACAAGCAGGATGCCCTCATAAAAGCCTTCCTGGAGAAGGCTAGGAGGGTAAAGGATCAGAGAGAGGCTATAGAGAAGGAGCTCGGTCTTTGCTACGAGAGCTTTATGTTGGCCAGAGCCCAGACCCTTCCCGCGATGTTAGAGCAGGCTCTCATGATTCCAGGCGCGATTTGCAGGGTATCCGTCTCCCACAGAAACGTCATGAGCGTAGTGGTTCCGGAGTATGGAGTGAAGCAGGAGGGCAAGTCCCTAAACTATGGCTTTGCGACGACCCTGGGCAGCTTGGACGTCTCCCTGGAGAGATTTTCGACCATAATGCCAAAGCTCATAGAGCTTGCGGCGGAGGAGAAGGCTATCGCTCTCATGTCCACCGAGATAGAGAAGACCAGAAGAAGGGTCAACGCTCTGGAGCACGTTCTCATACCGGCTACGGTGGAGACCATAAAATATATCACAATGAAGCTTGAGGAGCAGGAGCGTTCAACCTTAAGTCGAATAATGAAAATCAAGGATATTGTTAGGTCGCACTAAAAAGCAGGACAGGGTCTCCCCTGTCCTGCTTTTTTGATCGAAAGGGTATCTCTAAAAATTCACCTTTGAGTCACCTCGTAGAGATCGTTTCTCCTATGCACTGTCTATACTCGACCTACCTGTTCTGTACGAATCGTCCTGTAGCTACACTATGGCATGTCGAGTATACGGGCTCGAAGTGGCTTACTCGGAACGGTCTCTCCGAGGATTAGCGCTTTTAGAGATGCCCTAAAGCGGCTTTCTGTACAGGAAAGGCTTGGAGGACTCAAATCCGTAGGATTTGTACTCGAATATCTGCTCGGTGGATCCGACCAGCAGATATCCCCCCGGTTTCAGTGCGTCAAAGAATTTCTGATAAAGCGCGGCTTTCGTCTCCGGTCTGAAGTAGATGACCACGTTTCTGCATAGTATCAAATCGTAACCAGAATCAAACCTATCCTCGACTAAGTTGAGTCTCGAAAAGGAAACTCTTTTTTTTAGATCATCTTTGACTTGATAATTTTGTTCGTCAATTTTAGAGAAATAACGATTAAGCCAGTCAGGCGGGACATTGACCAGCTGTCTTTTGTGATAAACGCCCTTTTGGGCTATGGCTATGGCTCCTGCGTCTATGTCTCTAGCCTCAACCTGAGGAGGGGACGAAAGACCACATTCGGATGATAACATGGCTAGCGAGTATGGCTCCTCACCCGTGGCTGAGCCAGCACTCCACAGTTTTAGCTTTTTGTTGCCTCTGATCTTTATAAGGTCTGGTATGACGTAATCCTTCAAATCCCACCATCTAGGGGGGTTGCGTAAAAACTCAGATACATTTATAGTTAGATAATCTAGAAATTCTCTTAATTTGTCTTCGCTTTCTTTTATGGTTTTATGATATTCTTCATATGTTTTGATGTTCCATCGGCTCATAAGCATATGGGCCCTTCGATGAATTTGGTTTTTATATGAATTAAGATCTAATCCTGTTAAAATTTTAACCTGACTTTTGAATTTAGTGTATTCCGGAGAATCATAGTCTTTTTCGACGGTTGTCAATGGACCATCCCTGCCTTTCTATCGATAAGTGTGGGTAATGCCTTTGAATTGGTCCTGATATACCATAGGGTATCTCTAAAACTCACGTTCTAATTCCCTTGGGGAGCTCGTTTCATCCCTGCCCTGTCTTGCCCTAGAATATCTTCGGCCTGTCTGTTACACATGAAGCGCCTCAGAATAAACGTCCTGTCGCTCCCTAGACTGTCGAAAATGTGGGCTCGAAGGGGCCAACCTCTCCGAGAATCAGCTTTTTTTTAGATGCTCCCTATGGTCTGTGCTTGGAAGGATTCCTTCTTTAGAAGGCAATCCCTCCTGTCTTGATGTTACAAGGTAAACCATATCATACCATGTCACAGTTTGTCTGGAAATATGTTATACTCGGTCAGAAGAGTCTTCCAGGTAGTCGCTGCCGATCTTTCGGGAGAGGAAAGTCCGGGCTCCAAAGGGCAGGACGCTGGGTAACGCCCAGTTGGCGTGAGCCACAGGCCAGTGCCACAGAGACATACCGCCTCTTAGCGAGGTAAGGGTGAAAAGGTGGGGTAAGAGCCCACCGGGCGGCAGGTAACTGTCGTGCCAGGTAAACCCCGTCTGGAGCAAGACCGAATAGGAAGGGATGACGTTGCCCGCCGACCTTCGGGTACGGTCGCTTGAGGTGCATCGTGAGGTGCATCCTAGATAAATGACTACCCACGACAAAACCCGGCTTACAGGGAGGCTCTTCATTTGTGGTAGTTTCCCCTTGTTTGTATTTCCAGATGGGACCTAAGACCTTGTTTTGTCGGTCTTGGGTCCCATTTTAGGTGTTGTCAAGAGCATAAAGGTTCTTGCGCCCCTTGACTGGCATCGCCTTTAGTCTTAATGTGACATAGGGAATAGCTTCTTAGCAAGCAGTGCAGTATCGTATCTATCCTGGGTATTTTAACACCTTGATTTTAGCAAAATGAATCTGGAGGCGTAGGCTTGACTATAGAACACGTTCCTGTGATGATTAAAGAGGTCCTTGATCAATTTGATACTTTGAATCTATCCGGTACTCTAGTTGATGGGACTTTGGGGCTAGGCGGTTATACTGAGGCTTTTCTTGAGCGTTTCCCAAATATACAGGTGATAGGCATAGATCAGGATCCTCAAGCTATAGAGATATCCTCCTCTAGGTTGTCCAGGTTTAAGGATAGGTTTGTCCCTCTGAGGGGAAATTTCTCCGACATGCCCGCTCTTTTGAGCGGAGCTGGCATCCGTAAGGTCGAGGGGGTCGTCTTCGATCTAGGGATCTCTAACATGCAGATAACCGTGCCAGAGAGGGGCTTTTCGTTCAGAGAGAACGGTCCTCTTGATATGAGAATGGACGGAGGGGCAAACCACGGGATCTCCGCCTACGATATAGTAAATACCTTTTCTCCACAGGACCTCTCAAATATATTTCGGGTTTACGGGGAGGAGCGCCATTCGTGGATGATAGCGAAGGGTATAGTGAGATTCAGGGATAAATTTGGTCCTATCTCGGATACTTTTTCCCTGGTAGAAGCCATTAGAAGCTCTCTTCCAGCTCCTGTCATGCGAAAAGCCAAGGGACATCCCGCCAGAAAGATCTTTCAGGCTCTCAGGATCGTTGTGAACGAGGAGATGGAGGCATTAAAAAAAGGGTTGGATGGCTCCATAGATTTTATATCTCCCGATGGGGTTATGGTTGTGGTGAGCTATCATTCTCTTGAGGATAGAATCGTCAAATGGAAGTTCAGAGAGTGGAAAGATCGGTCTGTCGGTACAATCCTGACGAGAAAGGCTCTTTTGCCATCCGACGAGGAGATCGAGACGAACCCTAAGTCAAGAAGTGCCAAACTAAGATCTTTCATGGTTTGTTAGATATTTTAGGGAGGAGGTTGTCCGTTGTCTTATCGACGTTTTAACGATGACATAGCTACTGATGATGTGGATAATATCGCTGAAGCAAAAAAACGTCGTATGGGACCGATAGCCGTGCTCTGTGTGGTCCTTATGGTGGCTATGACGTCCTCCCTAGTCTTCCTGAGGATAAAGGGGCTTAGCCTCGATTCTAGGCTTGATTCGCTGGGGGATGAATTGGTGTCTTTAGAGAGGGCTATATCGGATGTCGAAAAGGTTACTTTAGCTATGGCCTCTCCGTGCGCTGTTTACGGCTATGCCTTCGATAAGCTTGGCATGGTCCAGGGGACGGTTGCTGGGACTGTTAAGATAAGATACGACGATGGACGAGTAGCAGTAGCTGTGCCGGAAGGAGATGTCGGTCGCTGGAGCGGGGCTCTGCCGTCAGTTGGAGTTTACGAGGTGAAGGGAATCTCCGATGTCGTCAGGTAGGGATAAGTCTGGCAAAAGACATTTACCGTGGCTTTTTATCTTTGTGGCTGTTTTGATCTTTATGTACAGATCCTGGTCTTTGCAGTTAAATCCCGACACAAGAGTGCTGGACAGGCTTGGGCTTCAATCTACCTCCACCGTTCAAACCTCCCCTATTAGAGGACCTATCCTGGACAAACAGGGAGAGATCCTGGCGGTGTCGGTTCCTGTGACGAGCATATACGTCGATCCCGAGGAATGGGATGAGGGTAACCTTGGACGTATATCTCCTTATCTGCCTAAGGAGAGGGTAGAGGCCCTAAAAGCCCTCAAAGGAGGGCGATTTTTTTGGCTTCTGAGGCATCTGGATGGGCCTAAAGCTAAGGAGATACTGGATTTAGGCCTGGAAGGCGTTTATGGCCTTACGGAGAGCAAGAGAGTGTATCCTGGAGGCTCTCTCCTTTCCCACGTCATAGGTTTTTGCGATATAGATGGCGTGGGGCTCGCTGGATTAGAGATGATGTGGAACGACGCCCTTTATGTCCCTCCAGAGAGAAGAATAACCCCTAGGACCAGAAAATCCCCTGATTCAGTCACCGATGGCGGAGTCATCCGTCTCACGATAGATCGAAGAATACAATACGTGATAGAGAAGCATCTTGCAGAGGTCGCTCACAGGGAAAAAGCCAAGTGGGCCGCCGCCATATGCGTTGAGTCAAACTCCGGAAAGGTCGCGGCTATGGCCAGCTGGCCGACCTTTGACGCCAACATCCGAAAGACCATGCTAGACAGCGGTAGCATGGTCAATAACTGTGTCAGCAGGGTTTATGAGCCTGGATCGACCTTTAAACCGATGGTTATAGCTATGAGACTACAATCTGGGGCGATATCAAGGAACTCCAGATTTATGGACCGAGGTCGTATAAAGGTGGCCGATGGTTGGATATCTAACTCCCATGGTGTGGGTAAAGGCGATATAGATTTACCTCAGGTTTTGATGTATTCATCCAACGTGGCTATGGCCACCATCGGAATGAAATGGAATCCTTACGAAGCGTATAAAGACCTTGTGGCGTGGGGATTTGGAAGCAGGACCGGCATAGAGATCAACGGAGAGGAGTCAGGTCTTTTGCTTCCTCCAGAGAGATGGTATGGAGTTATACCGGCTAACATAGCCATAGGTCAGGGAATAGCGGTTACACCGATACAGCTGATTATGGCGTTCAACACCGTTATCTCCGGTGGCGCTCTTCTGAAGCCCCATTTGGTGGAGGAAGTTACGGATCATCAGGGTAACGTGGTCTACAGGTCGAGAAGGGATGTCATAAGGGAGTTGATATCTCCCTTTTACGTTGACTGGTTTCGAAAGGTCCTCAGACAGGTAGTAACGGAGGGTACCGGAAAAAGGGCCGAAGTTCCATCTGTGAAGGTAGGGGGAAAGACCGGAACAGCCCAGGTCGCCGTTAAAGGTAAATACGCTAAAGAACGGATGGTCGGATCGTTTATAGGATTTTGGCCCTATGATGCCCCTAAATACTCCCTTTTGGTGGTCATAGGGGAACCTGGAGGCGGTCGCTACTATGGAGGAGAGCTTGCCGCTCCTCTCTTCAGGACCATAGTTGAGGATATAGGCCGACTTGAATCTGGAGAGTGATCTATGTTGATACCCAAAAAGATAGGCTTTATACGTGACGAGCTAAAAAAAAGGGGACTTCTGAAGGGATTTGTGGATTTGGGCGATAGGGAAGTCTCCCAGGTTTTCTTCGATTCTCGCAGGGTAAAAAACGGTGGCCTTTTTTGTTGTGTTCCCGGCAACAACAAAGATGGGCTTTCTTTCGCCTCAGATGCGGTTGATGCTGGTGCTGTTGCTTTGATGTGTTCTAACACCCCTGACCAAGATTTAGATGTCCCCGTCCTGATAGTAGACGACGTGAGAAGGTCCATGGGAGTGGTTTCGTCAATTCTAAACGACGATCCTTCTTCTAAATTGAGGATGATCGCCGTTACAGGGACTAACGGTAAAAGCACCACTACCTACATGATAAGATCTATAATCTCCCAGAGGTTTAAAACAGGGCTGTTGGGAACTATAGAGTATCACGATGGAGATAGATCTTTCTTGGCCGACAGGACTACCCCGGAGGGCCCTGATATACAGGATTTTCTTGGGAGCATGGTCTCAAACGGTTGCGAAGGTTGCGTGATGGAGGCATCGTCCCACGGTCTCTCCCAGGGCAGGCTTGAGGGAGTTTCTTTTGACGTCGCTGTATTTACGAATCTGACCCAAGAGCACCTCGACTACCACGGTGACATGTCTAGCTATTTTGAGGCAAAAGCCATCCTCTTTGAGAAAAACATGAAGCCTGAAGGCTATGCGGTGATTAACGTCGACGATAATTACGGAAAAGCTCTGATGTCCAGGTTAGGAAGCGGCGTATCTTTCGGTATCGACTGTGATGACGCTTTTGTAAGGGCGAAAAATATCGTTCTCGGCGTGGAGGGGATCCTCTTTGATATAGTATTGGACGGCTCGTTTTTCCCAGTGAAGTTGCCTATGGTGGGTAGGTACAACGTCCAAAACGCTTTAGGTGCTGCCGCAGCATGCCTATCTTTAGGCTTCTCCCCGGAGGAGATAGTCTTAGGGCTGGAGGGTATGCCGGTGGTCCCGGGAAGGATGGAGAGATTTGTCTTCCAGGGAGGGATCTGTGCCGTTATAGACTACGCTCATTCTCCCGATGCTCTTGAAAATCTTCTTAAATCAACGAGAGAGTTCTGTTCCGGAAGGCTGATAAGCGTCTTTGGTCTGGGTGGCGAGAGATTCAGGGGAAACCGCTGGACAATGGGAGAGCTAGCAGCTCGAATGGCAGATCACATCGTTTTGACAATGGACAACCCCAGAGGAGAGGAGCCGGAGGACATAGTGAAGGATATCCTCCTAGGGGTGGAGAAGGTCCCATCTGCCAGTTTTCAGGTCGTCATAGACAGGGAGAAAGCGATAAGGATCGCTTTGGATATGGGAGAGCCGGGCGATGTCGTTGTGATTTCCGGCAAGGGTCCCGAAAACTATATCCTCATAAAAGGTCAGAAAATTCCATACTCCGATTCCCAGGCGGTTAGGACATGGGCGACCGATAATAAGAGGTCCTGGAGATGAAAAAGAGGATCAATGGGTCCGACATAGCGTCTTGGTCCGGCGGCGTTCTTTTAGGCGATGATTGGACCTTCGACGGTTTGTTCCAGGTCGACAGCAGAAAGATCTCAAACGGGGACGTCTTTGTCGCCCTTCACGGCAACTCTTCGGACGGTCACGATCACGTTTTTGAGGCTCTGGAGAGAGGAGCTTCTGGGGCATTGGTTCGGTCCGATTGGGCAGTGGGGAGGAGCTTGGACCCTAGGCACAGCTTTGTGGTCCTGGATGACGTCCAAGAAGGTCTTGTCTCTATGGCAAAAAAACGCCTTTCCCATGTCGATTGGGCTTTAGGTATAACCGGTAGCGTCGGTAAAACCACTGTAAGAGAGATGATCTACGGGGCTTTCGATCCTGACGACATTCAGGTGCATAGGGCCAGAAACAGCCACAACACCCTCATAGGATGTGCCCTTACCTTGGCGGAGATGCCGTTGGACTCTAAGGGAGTAATCCTTGAGATGGGAACCAATCACCCTGGTGAGATAGCTCAGATGGTGGAGGCTTTCCCCATAGATGTGGCTCTTATAACGAAGGTATCGCCAGCCCATTTGGAGGGACTTGGCGATATAGATGGGGTTATTCGGGCTAAAACAGAGATATTGGGATCCGTTTCCTTGAAGAAGGCTATCGTGGGAGGAGAAGACCCCTCGCTTGTTGAGCGAGTTGGTCTCCTTGCGAGATCCAGGAAATGGCCCGTTATCTCCGTGGGAGCGGGGTCATCAGATTACGATATCCTGGACAGAGGATTCTCCTGGGTAGACGCCCCCAGGGCTTACGCAGATCTGGCTTTCTCCGGTGGAAAGATTAGGCTTGAGGCCAAATTACTTGGAGAGCATAACGCTTTTTTAATGTCTTTGGCCTTTGCCGTTTGTGTTGAGTTAGGTGGTGTTCCTCAGAAAATAGCAGAGAGGATCGCTTCTTTCTCCGCTTTCAAAGGCAGAGGTGAGCTAAGCGAGAGAGACGGCTTTACAGTGATAGATGAATCTTATAACGCTAACCCAGACTCTATGATGGCGGCTTTGTCAGCTGTCGGCTGTGCTCCAGTCCCCAAAGAACGGGTATTTTTGGTCCTGGGGGAGATGAAGGAACTTGGAGATAGCTCGGAAAGATATCACCGTGCTATCTTAAAAAAGGCCAAAGACGTCGGTAGGGTTTTCCTCTACGGAGAAAGCTGGAAAATCGTTACGGATGAACCTGTGGTCTGGACCAATTTGAGAGATCTCTCCATGTGCCTTAAAGAAGAGGTTTCGTCCGGCGACGTTGTATTGGTAAAGGGTTCCAGATCTAACGGACTTGAAAAAATCTGGAGTTTGATGTGATGGAGCTTTTTTACCCATTGTTCATCGTTTTTTTTGTAGCTTCAGTCATTCTTCAGTCCATATGGATATCTTGGCTTAATTCTTTTGATTTTAATTTGGTTCAAAAGGCTTACGGACCGGAGAGGACCGTAGCTAAGACGAAAACCCCTGCAATGGGCGGAGCCGTCTTTATGGCTCTCTCTTTGCCTGGAACGTTGGCCTGTTGGCTTTTTGGTTCGGAGCCATTTTCGTTTTACATGATTGTCTGGTCCCTCCCGTTTTTCAGCGCTTCTATAGGGCTTTGGGACGATCTTCTGAAATGGTCCAGAAAATCCAGCGAAGGCTTAAGAAGCCTTCAGAAGCTTTTTCTCCAGATTCTTGTGGCTGTCTTGTGGTCCGTTACCGTCCATGGATTTGGCTATCTTACTCTCTATCCTGGCCTTATCCTTTCCCCTTCTATGACGGTCATTTTGGTTGTCTTTATCGTTGTCTCTATGCTTAACGCTGTCAACGTCACCGATGGATTGGATGGATTGGCCTCTGGGGCTTCGGTCATATCCCTTATATCCCTTGCTTTTATGGTTTCTAGAGGTCTTGAATCGGTCTGGGTCGGTCTAGCTATATCAACCTCTTTTTTATGGCATAATTCCTATCCTGCCAGGGTCTTTATGGGCGATTGCGGTTCGCATTTTTTTGGGGGCCTTTTGGTCTCAGTCGCGGTCTGTGGAGGAGGAGCCCTTTATGTCGTTCCCTCCGGTGCGCTGTTTGGTTTTGAGATCCTTTCCGTGGCTATACAGATTGTATCCATAAGGTTTTTTGGAAAAAAGGTTTTTTTGATGAGCCCTCTCCACCATCATTTTGAGCTTTTAGGATGGAATGAGGTTCAAATCGTGACCAGGTTCTGGTTGATTCATCTATTCTGTGTCGTATCGGCCATGTGGATTGGCTCTGCGGTTCTATCGGTCTTTTAGGGGGATGCCTCGGATGAAGGATCTTATGGGAAGAAAGTTTACCGTTTTAGGAGCTGGGGTCAGCGGAGAGGCTTTGGCCCTAGCTATAGCTGAGCTGGGGGGTAAGGTTTTCGTCTCCGAGCTAAAAGACAATATTCCCGATGAGAGGTTAAGTCTATTTGAACAAGCTGGCATCGGGTGGGAGCTGGGCGGCAACACCGACAGGGCATTGGAATGCGACCTCATGCTGTTGAGTTCAGGTATATCTCCTGAATCTCCGATAGTGAAGAGGGCCTATCAGGCTGCCGTTCCTTTGGAGGGAGAGGTCGATTTTATAGTTCCCAGGTTGAACGGGAAGGTCGTCGCAGTTACCGGAACAAACGGGAAAACCACCACTACGTCTCTGATGGCCCATATCTTGAAGGCTTCCGGCTGGGATGCTGTGGCTGTTGGCAATATAGGAACTCCTTTAGGGTCGGTCTTAAACGAAAGACACGACGTTTATGTAGTGGAATTAAGTAGCTTCCAGCTCTATTGGGCTAAAAAATCCCTTTTTGATCTGACTGTGGTGACCAATCTAGCTCCTGATCACATAGATTGGCACGGAAGCGTTGAGAACTATGTCGAAGCTAAGGGAAACGCTCTAGCTAGAAGAAGGCAGGAAGCCTGGGCAGTTGTGCAGGAGCGAGATATCGACTCATTAAAAATCCGTGGAGATCAGCATGTCCTGCCCCTTATGATAAAGGATGTCTCCGACAACAACGGTATATACATGGACAAAGACGATGCCTGGATAGTCGTCAATCGCAAACCAACCAGACTGTTTTCTTACGGGCAGATCCCTATGGTCGGATTCCATAACCTAGAGAACGCAGCTATGGCTGTTGGGGGATGCTTTGCACTGGGGTGCGATTCATGCGTCGGAGGAGGTGCGTTTGAAGGCTATAAGCCGCCATCTCACAGGTGTCAGTTTGTCATCTGCATGGACGGGGTTACCTATATAGACGATTCAAAGGGAACCAATGTGGCATCCACCTGTACTGCCTTAGACTCGATAGACGGCAAAAAAGTCGCTATTCTCGGAGGAAGGGGAAAGGGAGAGAGCTACGACTCTCTGGCTTTATCGGTCAAGAGGAACTGTCGAAAGGCTATATTGATGGGCGAGGAGACTGAGCCTATAAGGCAGGCTCTTGATCTAGCTGGGTTTAGCGATTGGATTATAGCCTCAGGAATGGAGGAAGCGGTAAAAATCGCCAGTTTGGTCGCTGTCTCTGGTGATACGGTTTTGTTGTCTCCGGCCTGTACCAGTTGGGATATGTACGGCAGTTATGTGGAGAGGGGCGACCATTTTTCCCGGTTGGTACGGGATATCCTGGAAAAAAAGCCAGTCTCGTGAAAAGAAAAGATCCAATTCTCTGGATAATCCCTCTGATGTTGTCAGCTATAGGTATAGTGGTTATCCTCTCTCTCACCTCGGTCAGGCTTAACGATGGAACTCTATCCTTCTCTCTGGGCAAAAAACAGGCTCAATGGATGATCATAGCTTGGATCGGGATGATAATAACGTCCGCTACGCCTTTATCTTTCTGGAGGGATAAGAGCGGATTCCTTTTAGGATTATCTTGGCTCCTGGTCTGGCTCCCCTTATTCCCGGGAATTGGGGTTGGTGGAGGAGGAGCCTTGAGATGGCTCAGGATAGGCCCTATAACGATTCAGCCCCTTGAATTGCTGGCTTTATTCCTTATAATTCACCTTTGCAGGGTCTATAGCAGGGGAGAACTGAGGCCGTTTAGGGCATTTATTCTGTCCTTGATCCTTGTCGGAGCTATGTCCGTTCCGATACTTCTTCAACCAGACCTCGGAGGAACGCTGCTTCTTTTTACTCTCACTATGGGGATGTACGTAGGAGCTTACGGCCTTCTCCTTCCTATCTCGGCTGCGGTATTGCTCTCTCCGTTGTTCGTTTTTCTGGCTCAGAGGGGATATCGTCAGAGGCGAATTTTGGCCTGGGTTGATCCTTGGTCTGATCCAGCCAATGCCGGATATCAGGCTATCCAGGGATTCGTCGCCTTTGCCAACGGAGGACTTTGGGGTACGGGACTAGGCAGAGCGGTACAGAGGAGCAGATTTCTACCAGCTGCTCATACCGACTTCATCTTTGCTGCTTTATCGGAAACTCTGGGAGTTTGGGGAAGTCTTGGGGTTCTCGCCCTCTTCCTTGTCTGGTTTATCAGGATCTATATGCATTTTAGGGCATGTGACGATAGATGGATCTCTCTGGTGCTTTGGGGGATATCCCTCTCTATCGCGGTTCCCTTGAGTATAAACGTAGCAGGCATCACAAACCTTATCCCCATGACCGGTATGCCTCTTCCTTTTATAAGTTATGGCGGGAGTGCGTTGGTCGTCTCCTGGGCAAAGGTAGGTATCGTCATAAGGGCTATTCGAGAATTGGAGGGAACAGCTTGAGACTCCTGATGGTCGCCGGCGGAACCGGTGGGCATATAATGCCGGCAATAGCTTTGGGTCTCTTCAGAAAGTCATGTGGAGACAGTGTACGTTACGTCTGTGGAAGTAGACCCCTTGAGATTGAGATCTACGACCATCATGGAATAGAGCCCCTTATACTTCCCGTGCAGGGGTCCCCTTTGGGAACTAGGCGTCCTCTTGCTGTTGTAAAACGTTTTATAGCCGTATTTCTATCTTTTTTTGTCGCTATGAGGATCCTTATGAAGGAGGCTCCCGACGTTATACTGCTCTTCGGTGGATATGTGTCTCTTCCAGTCCTTCTAGTTGGAATTCTTATGGGGAAAAAGCTCGTATTGCACGAACAGAACGCCGTTGCAGGCAAGGTTACCCGGTTAGCCTATAGGTTAGGGGTCACCGTCGCCACTGGGTGGAGGCGGTGCGATGGAGTCAGAGGCATCTTTACCGGGATACCGGTCAGAGCCATAAGGCATATGACTAAATCGGAGGCCCTATTAGAGCTTGGGTTGGATCAGGAGCTCTTTAAAAATATGCGGATAGTATCGGTTTTAGGCGGTTCGTTAGGCAGTTCCTCTTTGGTGGATTCAATTTTAAGTCCCTCATGTATGGTAAAATCTGCTGGGTATATATGGATTTTCCCAGGAAGTGAGGTTCGTCCCTCCTCACGGTCTGTCATGGGGGTACCTCAAAGTTGGGACATGTCCGCGATATATACCGTATCGGACCTGGTTGTGTGCCGGGGTGGAGGATCTACCCTTGCTGAGGTATCCAGTTACGGTATTCCTGCCGTTGTAGTGCCCTGGCAAGACGCCTCTGACGGACATCAAGATGTAAACGCCATGTGTTTTGTAAACTCTCGCTCTCCAGGTGAAGTATGGAACGAAAAAGATGGATTGGAGCGTTTGTTTTGCTTGGTAGAAAAACTATCGTCTCTCTCACGGTCGCCAATGTGCTCCGACCGTGAGGCCATTTGTAGACTATGGCGATTGGTTCTTTCGCGTATTTGAAGGGAGAGTCCAGCTTTGGAACTGACAGATATCAACTTGGATGGGGTGCGCCATGTCCACTTGATGGGAATTGGCGGTGCCGGAATGAGCGGTCTAGCTCTGTTGTTAAAGGAACTAGGCTTTGAGGTCAGCGGATGCGATATGTCGTATGGTTTCTACGTTGATAAGGTTATGAAGGCTGAGATAGACTTCAATATCGGTCATAGTTCGGACCACCTGGATAAGTTTGACCCTGATCTAGTGGTTTATAGCAGTGCTATCCCGGAAAATAACGAGGAACTTTGTGAGGCTAGATCCAGAAAGTTAAAGGTGGCCAAGAGGGCGGATATGCTAAGTGCTATCTTTGACGCAAGGTATGGGATCGGTATATCCGGAACTCACGGCAAGACTACGACGTCATCCATGATAAGCATGATCTTGGGGGGGGCTGGGCTCGATCCTACGGTAGCCATCGGAGGGGAGCTTTGCGATATCGGCTGTAACGCCAGGCTCGGTCAGGGCCCTCATATGGTCGCCGAGCTAGACGAGAGCGATGGGTCATTCCTAAGTTTCCATCCAACCATATCGGTCATAACCAACATAGACTGGGACCATGTGAACCATTATCCCACGTTTGATTCTGTGCTAGAGTCGTTCTACTCATTCACAAAAAACCTTATGCCTGGGGGAGTAACGGTCCTCTGTGGCGAGGATCTAGGGGTTCAAAGGTTGATCGCTGAGGCAAAGAAGGATTTCCCCAAGATAACCTATGGATGGGGGGCTAAATGGGATTGGGGAGCCGTCGACGTAGAGTATAATCATGGAGGTGGGGTATCTTTTGATGTAGTGAGATACGGTGTCCTAATAGGTAGGATCAAGCTAGCTGTATCTGGGGATCACAACGTTATGAACGCTCTGGCTTCGTGTGTGGTAGCTGACCTTTTGTCGGTACCTTTTCAGGTTACCTGCGAGAACCTCCGCCATTTTTCCGGCGCTAAAAGGCGACTTCAGTTCAAAGGTGGAACGGAAAGCGTCGACGTGTACGACGATTACGGACATCACCCAAGAGAGGTTGAGGCGACGATTAAGGCGGTTAGCCAGAGTTTCCCAGGGCGGAAGATATTTGTCGTTTTTCAGCCTCACAGGTATACCAGAACGTTGGCTATGGCGGACGATTTCGCACGTGTCCTATCCCATGCGGACAAGGTCGTCCTGCTCCCGATTTATCCTGCCGACGAACTTCCTGTCCCTGGGGTTACCTCCGCTCTTATCGCAGAGCCTTTGATAAAGCTCGGTC
>CAYNAN010000010.1:0-43507 GCA_964395085.1 uncultured Synergistaceae bacterium | reverse complement strand
CTTGTTCCCACCAAAACACTATGTTATTATCCAAAAACAAAGTGAGCCTCTGAAAAGAGGGGGGAGGATGGGGAAGATGACTCGCATAGCCATGAGAAACATGAAGGAAAATCAGTCGGGAACCATAACGGCGGTGAGGGCAGAAGGGGAGCTGGGACGACGCATAAGGGACATGGGGCTCACCCCAGGCACGGACATAAGGATATTGGGCAGGGCTCCACTCTACGACCCAGTTGCCCTCAGGGTGGGGGACTTCACGCTGACCCTCAGAAACAGCGAGGCCGACCACATAGAAGTGGAGGTCAAGGACTGATGGCTATCGTAGCCCTCGCTGGCAACCCCAACTCGGGCAAGACAACCCTGTTCAACGCCCTCACCGGAGCCAGACAGCACGTGGGTAACTATCCCGGCATAACGGTGGAGAAAAAGAGGGGAACCTACTCCAAAAAAGGTCTTTCCGTAGAGATAGAGGACCTCCCGGGAATATACTCCCTCTCGGCCTACTCAGCCGAGGAGGTCGTCGCGAGGGAGTTTCTGACCACTCAGTCGCCGGACGGGGTCGTAAACGTCGTGGACGGATCCAACCTGGAGAGAAACCTATACCTGACGGTGCAGCTCCTGGAGATGGGCCTGCCAATGTGCGTGGCGATAAACATGATGGACGTGGCCTCGAGCAGGGGGATGGAGATAGACCACGAAGCTCTGTCAAAGCTCATGGGGATACCGGTTGTACCCATAGTGGCCAGAAAGGGACAGGGTATAGACGATCTGATGGTCAAGGCCCAGGAGCTCGCCAGCTCCAAGGCGGTGAACTTCCATATCTCCTACGGCGTCGACCTCGACAGGGCACTGGACAGGATGTCGACCATAATAGCGAACGACCCCTCTTTGGAGGAATCCAGCCGCCCCAGATGGTCAGCCCTTAAGTATCTAGAGGGAGACGAGGTCATCAAGGGCTCTATAGCCAAAGAGTCGCCCAAGACCGACGGAGAGCTTTCCTCCATAGCCTCTGAGCTTGAGCGCCACCTCCGGGCCACGTTGGACACCTATCCAGAGGCTATGATAGCCGACCAGAGGTACGGCTACATCAAGTCCATACTTAAGCGCGGGATCCTGGTATACAGGAAGGATAGGGACACCCCCACCCTCTCGGACAAGCTGGACCGACTCCTTACGAACAGGTTTATAGGCCCCATCGTCATGGCGGCTGTGCTGGCTGGGCTATACCAGTTCACCTTCTCCTACAGCGAGGTTCCGGTCGGTTGGTTCGAGTCATTCTTCGGATGGCTGGGAGGTGTGGTGGAGGCCAACATGGCCGATGGGCTCCTAAAGTCCATGATGATATCGGGAGTAGTGGACGGAGTCGGTGGGGTCATGGGATTTGTGCCTCTGATATTTTTCATGTTCCTTGGGATATCCTTCCTAGAGGACACCGGCTACCTCGCCAGGGTGGCCTTCATGCTGGACCGAGTGTTTCGATACTTCGGGCTCCACGGCAGCTCTGTGATGCCTCTTATAGTATCCGGTGGGATAGCCGGAGGATGTGCCGTCCCGGGGGTAATGGCGGCCAGGACCATAAAGTCCCCCAAGGAGAGGATGGCGACCCTTTTAACCGCTCCCTTCATGAACTGTGGGGCAAAGCTACCGGTGTTCGCCCTTCTTGTGGGCGTGTTCTTCTCCGATAACCAGGCATCCATGATGCTCCTCATAACGGCCCTTTCCTGGGTAGGGGCGCTCTTAGCGGCAAAGCTCCTCAGGTCCACCATACTGAGGGGAGAGACGACCCCCTTCGTCATGGAGTTACCGCCCTACAGGCTTCCGACCTTTCAGGGCCTTATGATACACACCTGGGAGAGGACCTGGCAGTACATAAAGAAGGCAGGGACGGTTATCCTCGGCATATCCATACTCCTTTGGGCACTGATGACCTTCCCTGAGCTGGAGAACAAGGAGGCTGAGAGATTTGAGCAGATGAGGGACTCCATAACGGCTCAGATATCGCCGGAGGCCCCGGAGCTGGAGGAAAAATTGGCCGAGATCGACGGCCAGGAGGCACAGGAAGCTCTCAGGAGATCCTATGCCGGAAGGGTCGGTACAGCCCTTGAAAAGGTGACTTCGTTCGCTGGCTTTGACTGGCGGGACAATATAGCCCTAGTCGGGGGATTCGCGGCAAAAGAGGTCGTTGTCTCTACCCTGGGAACAGCCTACTCACTGGGAGAGGTGGACCCAGAGGAAAGCTCCAGCTTGGCCGAGACCCTTGCTACCTCGCCAGACTGGTCGCCCCTAAAGGCACTGGCCCTGATCGTATTCAGCATGTTCTACGCCCCATGCTTCGTGACAGTGGTCTGCATAGTCAGGGAGACCGGCTCCTGGAGATGGGGGGTTTTCTCTGTGACGTTCAACACCCTTTTAGCCTACGGCCTGGCCGTAGCGGTTTATCAGGGAGGGCTATTTATCCAGAGAATAGGAGGGTAAAAGAATGGAAAAGATCGTTGTAGGAGCCATAGTGGTCACGGCGGCGCT
Organism: uncultured Synergistaceae bacterium; assembly: GCA_964395085.1. Taxonomy (GTDB): domain Bacteria; phylum Synergistota; class Synergistia; order Synergistales; family Dethiosulfovibrionaceae; genus Dethiosulfovibrio. The sequence continues at coordinate 40,984 of CAYNAN010000010.1, read as the reverse complement.
GTTTTTGGCAAACAGGCTGAGGTCCATGGTCAAGGGAGGGGGATGCAGCTGTGGATGTGCAAGCTGTCCATCGGCGTCGAAATGTCCCTCGACTAAGGATAATTTTAAGCCTTGACATTCCCGACAAAAATGATAATCTATCCCTAGCAATGATTATCAATCTCAAAAAGGAAGGTGTATAGAATGGAAAACAGGATACCTCTGATAGGAGACCCAATGCCGGAGCTTAAGGTTACGACGACCAGGGGAAAGAAGACCCTCCCCTGTGACTACGCTGGGAAGTGGTTTGTGCTGTTCAGCCATCCGGCGGACTTCACTCCGGTATGTACCACCGAGTTCGTGGCCTTCCAGAAGAGATACGACAAGTTCAAGGAGCTGGGCTGCGAGCTGGTGGGGATGAGCGTCGATCAGGTCTTCGCCCACATCAAGTGGGAGGAGTGGATCAACGAGAAGCTTGGGGTCGAGATCGAGTTCCCCATAATCGCCGACGACGGCTCCGTGGCCGCAAGGCTTGGCATGGTCCACCCCGGGAAGGGATCCAACACGGTAAGGGCCGTCTTCATAGTTGACCCAGAGGGTATAGTCAGGGCGATCCTCTACTATCCTCAGGAGCTGGGCAGAAACATGGACGAGGTACTCAGGATGGTCAGGGCGATGCAGGTCAGCGACGCCAACAAGGTGGCTATGCCGGCCAACTGGCCCAACAACGAGCTGATAGCCGACTCGGTCATCATCCCACCCGCTACGGACGTGGAGACGGCAAAGAAGAGGGCAGCCGAGTACGAGAACTACGACTGGTGGTTCTGCCACAAAAAACTATAGGGTTAAGACACGTTTACAGGGACACCTAAGAGAAGAGGGAGGCGGACAAATCCGCCTCCCTCTTCTCGCTGTTTTCGTGGAAAGACAATATAATAGGCTTTCAGAAACGCCTACTTTGCTGAACCTCAGTTTTAGCCGTAACCACAAAGACCAAGCAGAAAGGATATGTTTTTATGGACTGGAAAGAGCGCATACCTCAGGGACTGAAGGACGTAAAGACGGAGCTTTACTTCAACTCCATAGAAAACCGCCCTGTAGCGATAGACTGCGGCCTCGGGTCGAGCCCTATAGGAGCTCCAAACAGCGTGAGAGATGCCTTCGAGCCGATCTTCGGCGAGGACCTCTCCCGATACGTTCCACCGGCGAACAGGCTTGCCGATCCTGTATGTCGGTTCTGGAACGGTCTAGTCTCGGAGGACGAGCTGGTATTCGCAAACGGGACCGACACCATACTGGTGGTGCTGGCCAAGGCGCTAGCAGCTCCGGGGGGTAAGGTCCTGGGGATGGCCCCTCAGTTTACCGACGCACCGGTCCACTTTCAGCTCTCGGGGTGCGACTTCTCCCCCGTCGCGCTGAAGACCCCCGATTTCAGGATAGAGGTAAAGGACCTTTTGGACAATCTGGACAAGTCCGTCTCGCTGGTGTACATCGACAGACCACACAACCCAACGGGGCAGCTCATGGGCCTAAAGGACCTGGGCAGGCTGATAGCCAAGGCGGACGAGGTAGGGGCCCTAGTGATCGTGGACGAGGCCTACGGCGATTTCGTGCCGGAGGAGACGTCCTGCTTAAACTTGAAAAGATCCAACATAGTATGCCTCAGGACCTTCTCCAAGGGATGGGGAATGGCCGGGGTCAGAGGCGGCTATGGGGTGTTTAGGGAGCCCTACGCCAGAGAGCTTTACCTACGGGTCAGTCCTCCTTTTACCGTGGACGCCATGGGGTTCTCCTCCATACCTATGGCTCTAGCGGAGGCTGAGGTTTTTTTGCCATCCATGAGGGAAAGGGTGGCGAGGCTAAAAGGCCAGGTCATTGATATAATACGGTCCACTCCGGGATTTTCCGTGGCTCACACCTGTAACTCTGTGGCGATAATGTTGGTGACCTGTTCTGATCCATCGGTCAACCTCTACGACAGGCTCATGGACAACGGGATAAAGACCGCTCCAGGATCGGGCTTTTTGGGGATAGGCGATAACTCAGTCAGGCTGAGGGTTCCGCCGGAGACACAGATAGATGATTTTAGGTCCAGATGGGACAAAATGGCCCAAGGGCTCAAAGTATAACGAGTCCCTCTCTTATCACCTGGACACAGGCGTCGACTGCGTCGGGATCGTAGATGGTTCCCCTGCCCCCCTCTATCTCCGATAGGGCTGCCTCGACGCCCAGAGCTGGCCTGTAGGGTCTGTGGGAGGACATGGCCTCCACCACGTCTGCGACGGACAGTATCCTGGCCTCCGGTATTATCTGATCTCCCCGAAGGCCATCGGGATAGCCACTGCCGTCCAACCTCTCGTGGTGTTGTCGAACAGCCAGGGCCATCTCCATCGACAGGTCTATCCTTTTGACTATGTCGTATCCCGTGACGGGGTGCTGGCGGATGAGTGCAAACTCCAGATCGGAAAGGGCCGAGGGCTTGCTGAGGAGCTCCACCGGGACCGAGATCTTTCCGACGTCGTGGATCATGGCGGAACGGTATATCATCTCCACGTCAGGCTCGCCAAGACCCAGCTTACGGGCCATGGCCTTGGACAGATCGGCGACGCGCCTCTGATGGCCAGCGGTGTAGGGGTCTCTAGCCTCGACAGCAAGGGAGAGGACATCTATGGTTCTGTTCAGTGCCCTGGCAAGATGGTCGGCGTTTTCCCTCAAGGTCATCTCAAGCTTGCGAAGATCGGTTATGTCCCTCACTACCTGAAGGACCAGAGGCCTCCCCTCCACGGAGAAGGACCTGTTCCTGACCTCCACAGGGATGGCATCGCAGTCCAACCCCTCGTGTTCTATATCCATGAAAAAGCCGTCCCCATCCAACGGCAGATGACCGGAGGACTTAAGACAGAGCAACCTAGAGGCGGCAAAGTTGGACTCTACTAACTGAGGTTCACCTGAGGACAGGTCGTAAAGAAGGACACCGTCCTGAAGGTTGTCTACGATCGAGCGATGTTTGACCCCCTCGAACCTCAACCTCGCCCTGTCCTGATCCACCTGTCTCTTTAGGTCCTTAAGGTCGGACTTGAGAGTGGCGGTCTGCTGTTTTTTGCCCAGAAGAGCCTTAAGCTGGGCCTCAAGCTCTACCTCAGAGACCGGCTTGGTCAAGAAGGCGTCAGCGCCGCATTTCAGGCCCTCAGTGCGGTTCTCTGGGCTCGAGTCCATGGCGGTAAGGAGTATCACAGGTATATCCGAGTAACGGAGGTCCCCCTTTATCCCTCGGCATACCTGAAAACCGTCCATCCCAGGCATCAGGATATCCAATATGACGGCGTCAGGCCTATCGGACGATATGGCCCTCATAGCCTCCTCCCCAGAGGAGGCGAACTTCGAGGTGCATTCTGGAGCTACGGCTTTTAGTATAGCCCTCAGTATAATCAGGTTATCGTAGTTATCGTCGACCAGAAGAATCTTATACAAAAAAGCACCTCCTCGCTCTGTCGCGTGCTATGACATTCCAAGAATAACACGAAAGGCGGCTATTTCCATTGGGCAAAAAGGCAAATATCATCATGTTTCTCGCCATAATGGCGACGTCCACAGGTTCTATCTTCGCGAAGGCAGCGGACGCACCGGCTCTTGCTACCGCCGCTTACAGGCTTGGGCTGGCCTCGGTCGTACTGGTCCCCTGGGCGATGGTCCACTACAGGGAGGAGATAAAGGGACTCACATCCAAAGACTGGATCTACACCGTCGTCTCAGGAGGGGCGCTGGCCGTACACTTCGCCTCCTGGATATCGTCGCTACAGTACATATCCATAGCGAGCTGCGTCGTGCTGGTCAACACCTCCCCCCTCTGGGTCGCCCTTGCCGCACCTTTTATCACCGGCGACAGAATAGACAAAAAAACCGCCATGGCTATATCCATGGCGGTAGTAGGAGCTGTGATTATCGGATGGGGGGATTTTTCCACAGGACCAGATGCCTGGAAAGGTGACGGTTTAGCCCTCTTGGGGGCCATAAGCCTGACTGTCTATCTGCTTCTGGGGAGGAAAGTCAGGGCCAAGGTATCCCTGATGCCCTACGTGGCGGTGTGTTACGGCTCGGCGGCGGCTTTTCTGTGGATAGCTCTCGTGCTGTCCTCCCTGCCGGTGAGCGGTTACTCCTGGCATACATGGGGAGCTTTCTGGGGCATGGCGCTGATACCCCAGATCCTGGGGCACTCGGCCTACAACTGGGCCCTCAGATGGGTAAATCCGGCGGTTGTGGCGGTGATGCTCCTTGGAGAGCCTATAGGCTCCTCGGTTATGGCGTGGGCCTTCTTTCATGAGGTGCCGGGCCCGGCGATAGTGCTGGGAGGCTGCTTCATCCTGAGTGGTATATATATGACACAGAGGGGCAAGGTCTTCCCTGCCTCGGCTAAAGCGACTCCATAGCCGCCCTGTACCCCGCCTCCATGGCCTCTTTTGCCTTGAAGAACTCCATAAACCGGACGTTGCCGAGCTTAGGGGCCAGGAGGAGGTCGGGGGGATCGGTCTTCAACCTGCTCTGGGTTATAGAGGTCTCCATGATATTTATGGACGTAACTATGACGTCGACTATGTTCGGCGGTTTCGGCCTGGACCTGTTGCCGTCCTCCACCAACGCCCTTATCTCCTCCAGGATACGGTTTCCCAGGGAGAGATCCTGCCCTTTACGGTAGGAAAGGGGGCGTTCGGATCTGACCTCCTGCTTGCTCTCCACAACGTATCGGTTCAGGTCCACCGCGACGACGAAGTCGGCCCCCAGGGACCGAACTACGTTGACCGGCACCGGATTGACCAGCCCCCCGTCGACCAGAACAGCCTCTCCTGACATGAGGGGGGTGAAAACCCCAGGGACTGCGATGCTGGCCCTGACGGCGTCTATGACGTCGCCGGAGGACATCGCGACCTCTCGGCCGTCCCTTATGTCCGTAGCCACGGCGGCGAAAGGCATCGACAGGTCCTTAAAGCTCCGGTCTCCAAGGATCTCCCTCAGGAGCTCGGTGACCTTTCTGCCGTCCACCAGACCGGAATGGGGAAACACCACGTCGAAGTAGGCCAGAAGGTGGAGAGGGTCGAGCTCAAGCAACAACGCCTCCAGGTGGTCTAACCCACCGGAGGCGTATACCGCGCCGATCATGGCCCCTATACTGGTTCCCGCCACGCAGGAAAGAGCAATGCCCTTTTCCTCAAAAGCCCTCAGGACACCTATATGTGCGCAACCTCTTGCCGCACCACCACCTAGGGCAAGACCTATGGACCGACCCTGGGAGATGGCCTCACGCAGTCCGCCGTCCAAGGTTCAACCCTCTCTCTCTGACTATAGCCAGCAGGTCCGCCAAAAGGGCCTGCCCCGTCTCCTCCCTGCCAGCGCCGGGCCCGACGATGGTGACGTCTCTCAGGTTGTCAGTGCCGTAGGTTATGGCGTTGGTCGCCCCCATCACTCCCGCTAGAGGATGATCCAGAGGAAGCTCCAGAGGAGCCACCGAGGCCTCAAGAACACCGTCTTTTCTCTCCACCTGGGCTACGAGCTTTATCCTCTTCCCCCTGGACAGGGCGGATCTCACGTCCTCGAGGGAGACCTTCGATATGCCCTCCCTCTTAACCTGGGATAGCGCTATAGGATCGCCCATTATCACAGTGGCTATTATCTGGGCCTTCACAGCGGCGTCCCATCCGTCCACGTCGCCACTGGGATCGGTCTCGGCGTACCCTAGCTCCTGAGCCTCGATCAGGGCGTCGGAGTAATTCAGCCCCTCCTCCATTCTGGAGAGGATGTAGTTGGTGGTACCGTTGACTATCCCCTGGACCTTCACCACGTCGCAGCCCGCCATAGCCTCCATGGCCAGGTTTATGGAGGGAGTTCCGCTGAGGAGAGCCCCCTCAAAACGGTAGGCAACACCGTGGCTTGCGGCCAGGGCCATGAGCTCCGGCAGTGCAACAGATACCGGCCCCTTGCTGGAGCTGATCACGTGCTTTCCCGAGAGGATCGCCCGACGTATCAGAGACAGACCGGGCTCACCGGTGACCAGGTTTGTCGGCGTGGTGTCCACCACGACCCCTATCCTGGGATCATCCAGGATACGGTCCAGCGAGGCGGTGGATGCGGACACCGCCGAAAAGTCCCCTCTCTCGTCCAGGGAACGGAGAACCGCCTCCAGATCCAGGCCGGAGGGATCCCAGATAATCCCCTTAGATCCCGTCACTATGGCGTTCACCACCGGCACAAAACCGTAGCGACGGATCAGGTCGTCCTTTTTTCTGGTTATTATCCTGGCAAGCCCCTGAGCGACGTTGCCAAATCCGACTAAAGCGATTCCCCATTCCATTTTTCGTCCTCCTCCCTAAACCAGCAGCTCCGCTATCTGAACAGCGTTCAGAGCCGCGCCTTTTCTTATGTTATCCGACGATACCCACAGGTCCAGACCGTTCTCCAGTACCAGGTTTCTCCTGATGCGACCGACGTAGACCGGATCGGTGCCATCCGCCTCGATGGCTAGAGGATAGACCGAAGACGACGGATCGTCTCTTACCACCACTCCGGGAGCGTCGGACAGAATGGCCCTTGCCTCCTCCGGCGAGACGGCACGGTCGAACTGGGCCGCTATGGACAGAGAGTGTCCCCTCATGACAGGGACCCTGGTGCAGGTGCAGTCCACCTTTAGCTCCGGCACGGACATTATCTTTCTCGACTCGTTGACCATCTTCCACTCCTCGTCGGTGTAGCCCTGATCGTCGAAGCTACCCACCTGAGGCACGGCGTTGAAGGCTATCCTATGGGGATAGACCGAGGCCCTCTTATCGGCGTCGGATGACTTTCCCTCAAGCACCAGTCGACTCTCCTCCTCAAGCTCCACCACCGCCTTCCAGCCGGATCCTGACACGGACTGTAAGGTGGTCACGACCATAGATCTGAGCCCTATCGCCTTATGGAGAGGATAAAGAGCCATCACGGCGTGGATGGTCGAGCAGTTTGGGTTGGCTATGATGCCTTTAGGGGTGTTCTTGGCAGCCTGACCGTTTATCTCCGGGACCACAAGGGGAACCTCAGGGTCCATCCTCCAGGCGGAGCTGTTATCTATGACCACCGCTCCCCTCTCAGCCGCTACAGGAGCCCACCTTCTGGAGGCATCGCCGCCGGCGGAGAATATGGCCACGTCTATACCGTCAAACCCCTCAGGGGAGACCTCCTGCACCGTCCAATCCCTGCCGTTGAGGCTCACGGTGCTCCCTGCGGAACGGGCGGAGGCGAGAGGGCGAAACTCCTCCACCGCCAATCCCCTTTCCTCTATGGTCTTGGTCATCTCTCTTCCTACCAGGCCTGTGGCCCCTAAAAGGGCTATGCGCATCTAACGAGACCTCCTTCTATGAATTTGCCGTGCAGAGCACGGACGGCGTCCGCTCCGTGGGACGACTTTACCAGACAGGTTACCGACAGGGCGGAGGGAAGGAGCATCTCCACGTCCACGTCTATGTCTTCCAACACCGAAAGTATCTGGGCCGATATCTCAGGGTGGTTGGCGAGTCCAGATCCCACGACGGAGATCCTGGAAAGCCCCTCATCCCATTTAAGCCCCGACACCTGGTGTTCTTTGCAGATCTCCAGTGTCTCCTCCAGCCTGCTGCCTCTCACCAACAGGACCGCCCGTCCGTCCTGGACCACGACCTGGGCTACTATGCCCCTATCGGACAGGGATTTCGCCACCTGACAGGGCGAACAGCCTCCGTCGAAGGCCACTCTGGCCGCATCGTCGTCCTGACTTACCGCCCTGACCGCCGCCTTTTCCTCTATAAAATCCCTCATGATCCAGGTTCCCTCTCTTTCCTCGTCGAAGCTGGACGCCACACACACGTCCACACCGCTCCTTATGGCCATCTCCACGCTCCTGGCCTGGAGTACCTTTGCCCCTGCTACGGTCATCTCAAGGCACTCGTCCCAGGATATTCGGTCCAGCTTTCTGGCCCCAGATACGACCCTGGGATCGGCGGTGTAGATGCCGTCTACGTCGGTGAATATGTAGCAGCAGGAGGCCTCAAGGGCCGCCGCCAGGGCTATGGCGGACAGATCAGAGCCACCTCTGCCCAGGGTTATGACGTCTCCCTCCTGGTCCATGCCCTGAAAACCGGCCACCACCGCCACCGCTCCTCGATCTAGACAGGACAGTACCCGTTCTGGATCGATATCCTTTATGCGCCCCTCCTGATGGTATCCCGAGGCGAAGAAACCAGCCTGTCGCCCGGTGAAGGACAGGCTATCCTGTCCCTCTGCTTTGAGTGCCATAGCCAGAAGGGCGATGGACTGCTGTTCTCCTGTGGACAAAAGTTGGTCCATCTCCCTGGGACAACGACTTCCCTGCGTAACGGATCGGGCTAACTCAAGCAGCCTGTCTGTCGTGTCTCCCATGGCGGAGACCACCACGGCCACTCTGTGTCCCTTCTCGACAAAACCCATGACCCTTCGCGCCACCGCCCTGATCTTCTCCGGCGACCCCATGGAAGAACCGCCGAACTTCAGGACTATCGGTCCAGCACCCTGTTCCATGGGGCAACCTCTAGGACCGGCGGTGGAGGAGGGGGGCCGCCAGGAAATCAAAACCTCTCTCCGTAAGGGATCGGGCGGTGTGGTTGAGAGCATCGTGTTTGAGAAGGTAGTCCCTCTGGAGCTTCTCCATCAGTCCCTGGGCCAGGATGTCCGCCTTGGGGATGAAGTAGTCCGTCAGGGAGGCCGGATCGCTCAGGGCTCCCTCCACCTCCGGGTCTCCTCCCTCGTGCTTGGCGGAGATGTTGCCGACCGAAGCCGCCAGCTCAAGCAGATCGTCCCTGCGGCAGTACGGCTGGCGAACTATGTGCTTCCATGGCTCGGTTATGTGGTGCTCTATCCTGACGTCCTCCTCAAGGTCCAGGGCCTTCCTTATGTCGGCGATGGCCTTAACGGTCTCGACGTCGCAGGAGTTGGACAGGTTGAAACCCGCTAAGGGGGTGGTTCCATCCTTCCTGGCCAGGAAACGTGCCATCATCAAGGTCCAGAGGGCTGCGGCGGGGTTGTCGTTGCCCATGAAGACCGATATCTTGAACTGGATATCCACCCCGAGACGGTAGAGCAGGTAACCGAGGAGAACGGTACCGGGATTTATGTTAAGCACCTGCTGGACGCCGTACTGGGTGTAGTACTTTAGGAACTCGTCGACCCAGCGGTAGCAGTAGTCGTTAGGCTGGCCGATGCCACCGAAATAACCGGTGATGGTGTCGGGACCGCCTAGGTGGACGTTCGATCCGTCGGTCCCTCTGGTGTCCAGCGACTCAACCAGGCTTGCCCCCATGATCTTCATCGAAGCGGCCACAGCGAGGATATCCCCCTGATCGGCAACCTGCTCCGCCATGTTCCTGACCCTGATGAACCGACCGGGCATGACCTCCTTTTTCTCTATGGCCTGCTTCGCCTCGGCCATGAGCCAGGGGAAGAACTGGAGGGCGCTTATCTCCAGGGTCACAGCCCTGTCCTGGGCCTCCTTGGAGAGCTCAAGATCGGATCCGACGACGGACCGACGGTACTCAGCCAAAGAGACGAAATCTCCGCTGTCTCGCCTTTCTTTAAGCCACAGGACGTCGCTCAGATAGGGAGACTTCTCCGCCTCCAGCCTCCCTAGTAGGTTGTCCAGCTCACCGGCGGCTCTGGCCTTGGCGTTTATCTCCTCCGGCGTGCCGTAAGGGGCCATGACTTCCAGAAGCCTTGACACCACAGGATTGGACGGATCGGTCAAATAACGGGATACAGCCTCCACAGCGGACGGATCGAAACGGAGATTCTCTTTCATAAAAACTCACACTCCCCACATTTTTTAAAATAAAGATACAAAAAAGCCGGGTCTCCTTAGTATAAGGTGACCCGGCCTGAACGAGCTATAGGTGCGTGCACGAGGCTACGCGCCGACTCCTTCCGAAGGGTCGCCGTACATAGTAGTGCACATCATCATGGTAATAGCGGAGGACAAAGGCTTACATTTCATGACGACTACCTCCTTCGAAAGTTTTCCGCTTCGGGAGCGGATATTGTTGGGCATGATACACCTGTTAGTAGAATCTGTCAACGTCGAGATTAGGATATGACAAAATCCTCCAGAGTACGATATACGTCGTAGTCTTCCAGCGCCTCCTCCTCAAGGAGTTGCTCCAGTCCTAGGTCGTTCTCGACCTCGTATACCATCATCTCCTCGTCGGTATAGTCCGCCACCAGATAGGCCATGTTTCTTTCAGGAAGATCGAGAAAAACCTGGAGGAGGTGCTCCAACTCTATCAGGCGAATGAAAAACAGATCGTAATCCTCGTCCTCCTGGACCGAGAATCCCTCCTTACCGAAAAAGGCGTCCATCCTCTCACGCAGATTATCCGACCTCTCGCTGTCCACGTAGACCGCCACTGGCCCGCCCTCTGGGTCCTCCTCGAAGGAACCTATTTTCTCCCCGTCGAGATAGAGGTCTCCCCTAAAAAAAGGATCTCCGTCCTCGGACAGGGGGACCATGTCCCTTATCTGTACTCCCATTATCTCTCCGTGCTCAATAGCCATAGTCCTCACTCCTCAAACTCCTCAAGATGGTGTAGCTGGTATTCTGTGGAAATCTGCTGGACCACTATCCTGCCGGTCCCCCCGCAGTCCTGACACTCCCTGCTGTCGTCGGGACCGTAGACAAAAGCCCCCAACCCAGCGCAGCTCTTGCATACCTGGACCTTCATGGTCTCTTTGTCAAAGCTAAGGTTTTCGCTGAGGTCATCCAGGGGAAAATCGCTCCTCAACGTCTTGATTATTATCCTTCCTGTACCGCTACACTCGGGACAGCCGAACTTCTCGCCGTTTTTGCCTATGGCAAAGCCGAGCCCCTTACACTTTTTGCACAACTTGACCTTCATACATTCTGGATCGTAATTCAAACAAAAATCTCCTTTCAGTTCCGAAGGCGGTAGAGCGACAGCTCAAAACGCCCTACTGACGGGGTGTAAAGCTCAAATCTGTCCCAGGGTGAGAGTATCTCCATAAGGGAGCCCATGATAGAGGCGAGATCGTCGTCCAAGAGAGTGGCCATTGAGCGGTATAGCTCAAGAATTTTCAAAAGCCCTCTGACGTCCACGGACAGAGCTGCTCGCCTAGCTCTGTTCACCGAATCGACTATACAATCAGGGACTGTGGGCCGACGATTGAGTTCGTCGGGGTCGATTATACCGGCCAGGAAACCCCTTTCTCCGTAGGCCAAAACCGCGGTCAGAGGGAGCCTGAAGGAGAGGCCTCCATGCCAGTCGTCCTTTTTGAGAGGACCAGCCCCAAAAGGCAGGTTCAACTTCGATATCTCTCGCACTATCGTGGCACCGAGATCAGGCGAAACCCCCTCCATGAGGACGTATCCTCCTGGCATGGCCCCCATTAGCCCCGAAGCTCTGGAGCCCAGAACTAAGGATATCCTCCCGTCTAACGCTTCAAACAGAGCCTCCTTCGTAAGGCCCACGCTGCGTGCCAGATACACGACGTTGTCCAGGATGAGTTTTGCATCGTCGCCGAGAAAGGACAACGATACCCCATCGGGTACTAGCGAGGAGGAAAGTCCGGTGAAGGCAGCCAAAGCTGCCAAGCTACCGCCTCCATAAAGGGGTAGCTCTCCGGGATCAGGGCTGTCCGGCACGTTCTGGCTCCACGATGACAGCAAGATCCTCTCCTCGCTTCTAGAAAGAGACAGCTCTCCAGAGGATCCTGGCAGGTCAACCCTGACCCAGTTCGTCCCGGGGGTCTGCCTGACTGGGAGGTCCCATTTGGGCGTCATGTAGGACAGGTCCTGAGATGACGACGCAGCCAAAAGGACCGAGCCTGCCCCTCTTCTCCATACCCCCCAACAGGACCGAACGTCGTCCTTGCTCAGGACGAAAAGTGGCGCAATCCCGTGGGGCAGGGGTTCCTTAAGGGGGGTCACCTCCCATCCTCGAAGGACAGCCTCACCTCTAATCGCCTGGGAGACCTCCATAGCCTTGGACGCATCGATAACCTCAAGGGCGACAAAGAAGCGGTCAGAAAAACCATCTTGGGAGAGTCCGGCCTGAAGGGCCCCTCTTCCTACCAGAGGAATCAGATCGCCCAGGACGGAAGGAGGCAGGTCTTGTGATCTGACAAATTCGTCCAGGTCCAGGATCCACTCCATCACCTGATCGACGCGCCTGAGGTGGACCTGGAGCGATCCATCCCCTAGATGGGGGAGGAAAACCCCCGGCTCGGGGGAGGGACGGGACACCATCACGAAGATGGTTCCCCCTAGGATCAAGAGTAGGGCCAGGACTAAAGAAACCGTCTTTTTCATAAAAACATCTCCTTGATTCGAGAAAAAAAGCCAGGGACACCTGCATATGATATCATTTTTCCGGCCTGTCCTCAGGTCAAAAGAACTATATCGCAGAAAGAGGTGGCCTTATGTTCGTCCTCGTAGTCGGTTCCACCGATGTGAGCAAAATACCCGGGATCTCCGCAGCAGGAGCGAGCCTGGAGGTTCTTCCCTACACAGCTCCTGCCGATGCGGATATGATCTGGTGGGGTAGGCCTAAAGTAGTGGACTGGATCCCTCTCGATCCTCAGGGACACCCAACCCCAGCGGTAGTGACCAGAGCAGCCATGGAGGAGTCGGGATTCCCGGTAACATTGGTAAACGCCGGATCGTTCGTAACCCCTAAAGCCCCCTTTCTGGAGGTCGGGGGAACCCCGGCGAAAAATCCGTCTAAGGAGACCGCCGTGCCTAACGCCAGGGAGCTTTACTCCACAGGAAGGGAGCTCGCTAGGGCGCTCTGCCAGGGAGATGGCCCCCTCGTGATAGGTGAGTCCGTCCCAGGGGGCACGACCACAGCATCGCTGGTCCTGGCTGCCCTGGGTTACACTGGATCGGTATCCTCCGCCGGGCCGGAAAACCCCCTTCCTCTGAAGCGGAAGCTCAGGGACGAGTCCTTCGCCAGGATCGGCATAGAGATAGGAGGACTGGCCAACGAAGGCATGAAAGCCATGGAGGAGCTGGGGGATCCAATGCAGCCGTTGGTCGCCGGGATAGCATCAGGGGCTCCAAGGCACAAAAAGATAGTCCTTGCCGGTGGGACTCAGATGCTGGCGGTAGCAGCTGCGCTCAGGCATATGGGAGAATACAGGCCTATCACGGTCGCCACGACCTGTTACGTGCAGAGGGACAAGAGCGCCGACTTTTCCTCCATGGCAGAGGCGATAGGGGTCGACGGTTGGTGGGCCCCCCTCGATTTCAGCCGCTCAAGATGGACCGGCCTCAGCGACTACGAAAAGGGCTACATCAAAGAGGGAGCTGGAGCAGGTGGATCGGTGTGGTACGCCTCCTACCTGGGAGTTCCGGTCGAGTCGGTCATAGCGAGGACAGAGAGTATTTACGCCTCAATGGTCGAGGGCAAGACGAAATAGGATGTATAATCTGAGATAGCTATAGTAAATCAAGAGTGGGGGAGAAAAAATGAAATACGACGCCATAATAGTTGGTTCTGGACCAGCTGGAGTCTTTGCCGCCTTAGAACTGGTTGAGGCGGGGAAAAAGGTCCTCATAGTCGACAAAGGCAAACTCATAAAGGACAGGGTCTGCCCCATCATAGCGGGAAAAGCGGACAGCTGCATAAACTGCCCCTCCTGTAGCGTGGTCTCAGGCTGGGGTGGAGCTGGATCAGCCTCTGACGGGAAGCTCACCATAACGACCGGTTTTGGAGGAAATCTGGAGGAATATATAGGGGAGTCGGCACTTATAGAGCTAATAAACTCGGTGGACAGCACCTTCGTGAGCCACGGAGCTGACCCAAACTACTATGAGCCCAAGGGCCCCATGGTCAAAGACACAATCAGAAGGGCCGCAGGGGTCGGCATAAAGGTGCTCCCAGCTAGGATCAGACATATAGGAACCGACGCATCCAGAGAGGTGTTGGACAACATGTACAACACCCTCAAGGACAAATGCGACATAATGATGAACACCTTCGTCCAGGACATAATTGTCGAGGACGGCCAGGCAAAGGGGATAGTCCTGGCGGACGGGAGAAAACACGATGCCCAAACGATCATAGCCACCCCAGGCCGTGACGGTGCCTCTTGGCTGGAGACGGTCGTCAGGAGGCTGGAGTTACCTATAGCCTCAATGCCGGTGGATATAGGAGTGAGGGTCGAGGTCCCAGACTCGGTCTGCCAGGACCTTACCGACCACTTCTACGAGGTCAAATGTCTCTACAACACCCCGACCTTCGACGACAGATGCCGTACCTTCTGTATGAACCCATCGGGCTACGTCGTGTCGGAGTACAACAGGGGACATAACCTGGTGACAGTGAACGGCCACAGCCTAAAACACACTAAGTCCAACAACACAAACTTCTCCATACTGGTGACCAAGAACTTCACCCATCCTTTCCACGATCCCATAGGCTACGCTACCCACATAGCCAGGCTTGCCAACATGCTGGCTGGAGGGGGAATATTGGTCCAGAGGCTGGGGGACCTGAGGGACGGCAGACGATCGACGGCGTCCAGAATAGAGAGAGGCATGATCGAGCAGACCGGCTCGGCGGAGCCGGGAGATCTGAGCTTGGTGCTTCCGCACAGACACATGACCGACATAGTGGAGTTCTTGGACGCCCTGAACGTCATCATGCCAGGCGTGAACCAAAACGACACCCTCCTCTATGGGGTGGAGATAAAGCTCTACTCCCTGAGGGTTCAGCTGGAGAACTCCCTGGAGGTCCCCACTGTGAAGAACCTGTTTATGGCAGGAGACGGAGCAGGGGTCAGCAGAGGCATCATCCAAGCCGCCGCCAGCGGTGTCGTGGCGGCCAGATCGGCTATCAAAAAGATTATCTAAAGGGGACCTCTAAAAACGCTGATCCTCAGAGGGCTCTTTACGACTAAGCCACCCCTTCGAGCCCGTATTTTCGACATGACCTACCATCTGAGGCGATCCGTACGGAACAGGAAGGTCGAAAATACGCTCGGTCGAGAGAGGACACGGATGGGACAGCCCCTCCGAGGGACCTTAAAGTTGATTTTTTAGAGAACCCCTAAGTATAGGCGCTTTATCCTTTGGTTTCCTTATTGCATTAACCTGACACTCCTGCTATTCTTTGCAACATAGTTGCAAAGAATAGCAGGAGGTGTTCCACTATGAGGAGAAATAGCGTTGCTTTTTTGATCTTGTCCGTTATGATGACGTTCTTCGTGATTAGCGGTGCTCTGGCATCGGAGTCGGAAAACGTGGCTGTAGCAGCGAGCATTTATCCCTGCGTCGCTGAAATGGCGAAAAAATTCGAGGAAGCGGGGGGCAAAGCACCTCAATTCGTCCCAGGCGCATCCGGAAATTTAGCCGCTCAGATACAGGCAGGAGCTCCTTTTGGCCTTTTCCTCTCCGCGAACGTCCCTTGGGCAGAGAAACTCGCAGGGCAGGGGCTTTTAGAGGATCTGAAACCTCTGGCGTCCAGCCCAGTTGTGATATGGTGGAATAAAGAGGAGACCCCCCCTATAGGGGAAAAGCTAGCGGGGTTAACCATCTGCATCGCTGATCCTGTAGCAGCTCCCTTTGGGAAGGCGGGAAAGGAATACCTCGAGTCCGTAGGTATCTACGACTCGATGATGGAGGAGAAGAAAATAGTCATAGCTGGATCGGTACTCAAGGCGGCTTTAGCCACAGATAACGGCGGCAGCGACGCCTCCATACTATCCCTCTCCATCGCCTTGAAAATGGGAAAAGGGCAACACCAGATTCTCCCGATAGCCCCTCTTAAAAACGCAGGTGGATTGGTGAAGGGCAATTACAGCGAGGAATGCAGGGCTTTCTGGGAATTCATAAGGTCACCTGAAATGCACTCGACGTGGAAAGAGTGGGGATTCCAGCCTGTAGAATCTGATTAAAAAAAACATAGAGCCGATATACCTCAAAGGACAATGGAACTTTACCCCAAGGCATATCGGCTCTATTTGTTATATAGCCGGCTTTATATCTATGAGCGGCGTCCCGTCCAACATATCAGGGCCCCTAAACCTGATCTCCCTGCCCTCTATGGAGATTACCTCAACCTCGGAGACGCCTATGTGGTTGGGCCTGTTGGGACTCCTTGTCGCGAAGACCCCCTTCTCCCCCCCGAGCCATGGCTTGTTCTCAGTCATGTGCACCTGACCGGACCTATGGAACAGGAAGAGTAGCATCAACCTCTCCATCCCCTCAAGCCCTCTCATGGCCTCGGCCCACTTTTCTTCGACAACCGCAACGGCCTCGACCTCAGGGGCGTGAAATCCCTGTCTCGGGATCTCCTCTCTCTCCCTGTAGGGGGACTTTATAAAACCTATAGGTTCTAAGTCGTATCTCTCCATGAACTAGCCTCCTGGTATAACCACCGGCATTCCCCGGTGATTTATTATATCTGATCTGATATCGTAGACCGACTCTATAGTGGCCTCGTCGACCTCCGAGGGACTACAGATTGTCTTTATGGATCCTCCCCTTAGAAAGAGGCACCTATCCGAATGTCTTAACGCGCAGTTTATATCGTGAATGGTGGCAACCGCCGCCAACCCATGGCAGTGTACCACGTGGGCGATGGTCTCCATCATATCCAGGTTGTTCTTTATGTCCAAGCTGGCTGTGGGCTCGTCGAGAAGCATAACCGATGGATCCTGGACCATGGCCCTGGCTATGGCGACCTTCTGCCTCTCCCCTCCACTGATCTCGTCCATCGACCTGAGCCTGAAATCGGAAAGGCCAAGCAAAGATAGGACACTCTCGACGTAGTTGAGATCCAAATCCGAGACCGACCAGCCAATATGGGGACGCCTTCCAAGGAGGACCCCGTCGAACACGGTCATCCTCTGAGGCGGCACAAACTGGGGAACGTAGCCCACAGATCTGGCCACATGTCGTCTGGACATAGAGGAGATATCCCGACCTCCAACCTTAACCCTCCCCTCAGTGGCAGGGAGTATGCCGTTGATACAGCGGAGGAGGGTGGTCTTGCCAACCCCGTTAGGCCCCATAACCGACATAAGCTGGCCCTTTTCGACGGAGAAGGAAAGGCCTCGGAAGACCCATTTATGCCCCCATCGGAAGCCCAGGTTCTCCACTGAAAGGGTCATCGGACGGACCTCACCAGAAGCCACAGAAAGGCGGGAGCGCCTAAAAACGAGGTCAACACCGCCACAGGCATCACGTGGGGAGCCATTATCTGCCTGGCACAGACGTCCGCTAAAAGCAGGAGCAGGGCCCCAGCAACGGCGCTGGCCGGAATAACGTAACGGTAGTCGTCGCCCAATATCCGCCTTATAAAGTGTGGACATACAAGCCCCACGAAGCCGATCACACCTAAATAGGCCACCGTGACCGACACCATCAGGGCTGAGACCACAAGCCCCATCAGGCGAAGGCGAGAGACGTCGACCCCCAGACCTCTGGCGGTCTCGTCCCCTGCCTCTATCGCGTTGAAGTCCCATCTTTTGAGGAAGAAATAAACACCTCCTGGAATCAGAACAGCCCCCATGACCGCCAGGTCCCTCCACTCCGCCCTGCCCAGATCGCCGAACGTCCAAAAGACTATAGCTGCGAGCTGCACGTCGTCGGCGAAATACTGTAGGAACATGGTCCCAGCTGTGAAGAGAGAGCCTAAAGCCACCCCACAGAGCACCATGGTCTCGGGCGAAGACCCCCTGTAGGCTGATACCGCCAGAATGACCGACGTGGCTATCATGCAGAAGACGAAGGCCCCGATCGCGACTATGCCAGGTCCGGCGGAGGTAATCCAAATCGGGAGGACAGGCGATACCTTAGACAGGATCATCACAGTCAGGGCTGCCCCGAAGGCTCCTGCGTGGGAGAAACCCAGAGTGAAAGGTGACCCAAGAGGGTTTCTCAATATGGCCTGCATCGCCGCACCGGAAAGGGCCAGCCCAGACCCTGCTGCCACAGCAGCCACAGCCTGAGGCATCCTTATATTCCAGAGGATAAGTCTGTCTCGCCCCTCTGTCATGCCCAGTATACCCTTGAAGACCTTCTCCATAGGCATACCGGACACTCCCACAGAGAGGGACAGACAAAAGCAGAGAACCGCTATGAAAAACAACGATACGATGAACATGCGTTTTCTCTCTATGTGCCTCCGATAGGAGAGCGAGACCTCAACTCTATCTAGGTGCATGGGCTACTTGCCGACCTCCAGAGGCATGAACACCTTACCGTCAAACGCCCTATTCAGCTTATCGAAAACCGGCTCCCCGACCAAAAACGAGTAGATCTCGTCGGCCTTCGCCCTCGGATCCACATCGACAAAGCGATCGGGGAAAAGCAGCGCTCCCACGAAATAGGCATCCGACAGGATATTGCCGAAGTTCTGACTATACCAATTGTAGGGCAATACACCGTAGATCTTTCCGGACTCCACTGAGGAGAGCCCCTTCCATAGAGGATCATCCGAGAGCTCCTTCAGGGCACCACCACCGGGGGCTGTGATGGTGGACAGGTCTATAAACAGTATCTCTGGATTCCACTGGAGCAAAGCCTCCTTTGAGACTACTGCGTGCTTTGCCTCGGCCCCAGAGCCCTGAGCCGCGACGTTCACCACGCCGGAGAAGGCGAAGGGAGGGTAGGTCGGCTCGGTGGAAAGCAAGCCATGAGGTCCCCTGAAGGCTATTCCGCCCACGTAGGCCGACGGTTTTGACGATCCGTCGGAGGTCCTGGACCTGAGGTCGTCTATGGAACTCTCGAAAAAGCCTACTACCTCCTCCGCCCTGGCCTTGTTTCCCGCGACCTGCCCCATTATCCTTATGGCCTGGAAGAGCCTATCCCTTCCATCGGCCAGATTGCCGTAGTCCAAAGCGACCACAGGAATTCCGGTTTTATCCTGAAGGGCATCCGCCTCTTTGACCGTGCATCCGACCTTGAAGATCACCTGAGGGGATGGATCCAGGGAGAGTATGAGCTCGGGACTGTCGTTCCCCCTGAACTCACCGAAGAGGGGAAGATCCCTGTAGGCAGGACGAGCTAAAGCATAGGGTCTAGCATCGAATCGATCGGTTTTTCTCTCTATACTATCCACAGCGACGACCCTGTCCCACAGCTGTAGATAGGTCGCCAGCCTGAGGCAACCGGAACCGGAGCATATAAGCCTCTCTATCTTTTCAGGAACGTCAACCGTCCGGCCCATCCCGTCCTGAATCTCCAACGCCATCGCGCCGGACGACAATACAAGCGCCATACAGAGCGCAGACAACCCTCTCAAAGACCTCAAATCCACCATCCCTTTCGTGTTTTATCTACGGCCCCAATAATACCACGAAAACATATTTAGGTAGCACCTAAATAATCCACCAGGATGTAGACTTATCTGCGATGGAAGGGGGAAATAGAGTGGAAACCTTTATATTTAGGGGAAACGATGTGGTGATACCGGGAAAGATCCCCTGTCTCACCGAGATCGAGCATATATCCAGCGGGGAGTTACATGGAGTAGGGAGATGGCTGGAGTTACAGCCCAATGCGCCTCTACCGGAGGGATGGAAGACGGTGCCAAGGCGAGCCCTGTGGGAGGTCATGGGAGAGAGGGCCTTCGCCATGGCAAACAGACTCTACGCCGAAATGGACTGGAGGTCGAACAGCGTTTTCTGCGGAAGGTGCGGAAGCCCAATGGAGGACATGCAGGACAGAGGCAGGAGATGCCTCTCCTGCGGCAATACCTCCTATCCGGTGATATCGCCGGCGGTGATAGTTGCGGTGGAGAAGGCAGGAAAATTGCTCCTCGGTCACAACAGGGCCTTTCCCGGAAAAAGGTACAGCGTCCTGGCGGGGTTCGTGGACCTAGGGGAGAGCCTTGAGGACACCGTAAAAAGGGAGATAAAGGAGGAGGTAGGCATAGAGGTCTGCGACGTAGAATACTTCGGAAGCCAGTCCTGGCCGTTCCCGAGATCTCTCATGGTGGGCTTTAGGGCCAAGTGGCTTGAGGGCAAGATAGAGGTGGACGGAGTCGAGATAGACCACGCCGACTGGTTCGCCCCCGAGGATCTGCCGGAGATCCCCGGGAGCGTCAGCATATCCCGTCGTCTAATAGACGACTTTATCTCAAGGTGGTCCTAGGCCTCAAGCCCCATTATCTGGTCCATGTCCTTGTCCCCTCTGCCAGAGAGGTTCAAAAGGAGGATCTGGTCCTTGTCCATCTGAGGAAGCCTCTTCAGGGCGTAGGCAAGAGCGTGAGAGCTCTCCAAAGCCGGGATGATCCCCTCGGTGCGGCAGAGGATGTGGAAGGCCTCTAAGGCCTCTTTGTCGGTGACGGCAACGTAGTTCGCCCTGCCCGAGTCCTTGAGGTGAGAGTGCTCCGGGCCAACCCCTGGGTAGTCCAGTCCGGCTGAGATAGAGTAGACCGGTGCCGGCTCGCCATCTTCGTCCATCAAAACGTAGGACTTGAAGCCATGGATGGTCCCAGGTGCCCCTGCCACCAAGGTGGCGGCGTGTTCGCCGGTCTCTAAACCCTTTCCTGCTGGCTCAACACCGGTTATCGCCACGGACTTATCGTCTATAAACCCTGAGAAAAGGCCTATCGCGTTGCTTCCACCTCCGACACAGGCCACTATCTCGTCGGGCAGACGGCCCTCACGGGCCAGGATCTGCTCCCTGGCCTCACGGCCTATTATCCTCTGGAAGTGGCGAACCATGGACGGATAGGGATGAGGGCCGACGGCCGATCCCAGGAGGTAGAAGGTCTCGGGATCCTCCACATAGGCGGTGAGGGCGGCGTCCACTGCGTCTTTCAGGACACCCTGCCCCTGGGTCACGGGGACGACCTTGGCCCCCATAAGCTTCATTCTGCTCACGTTGGGGGCCTGACGCTCCACGTCCACCGCGCCCATGTAGACCACGCACTCCATACCCATAAGGGCCGCCACAGTGGCGGAGGCTGTCCCGTGCATCCCGGCTCCGGTCTCTGCTATGAGCCTGGTCTTGCCCATCCTCTTTGCCAGTAGGGCCTGGCCTATGGCGTTGTTGATCTTGTGGGCTCCTGTGTGGTTAAGGTCCTCCCTCTTGAGGAACAGTCTTCCACCACCCAGCTTGCGGCTGAGGTTTAGACACTCGGTCAGAGCCGAGGGACGACCGACGTACTCCACCATGAGCCTCATGTACTCCCTCTCGAACTCCGGATCCTGTGCTGCCTCGGCGAAGGCGCAGGCCAGCTCGTCCAGAGGTCTCTCCAGAGCTTCAGGGACAAAACGGCCACCAAAGGCCCCAAAGTAGCCTGTCTCAACGGATGTGGTCATAACGGTCATAATAATCTCTCCCTTGTCGTATTTTGGATAAAAAAAAGGCCGCCCCTTCCGTATGGAAGGGCACGACCCTACAAAAGACAAAAGGGCCGCGGCGACTTCTGCCACCGCGGCCCGAATACACAGCCAATGACGCGGTGGACCTAGGTCCACCACCACCAGAAAAGCATCGAATTGTTCGTGAGGGAAGTTTTCATGCCTACCACGCCTTTCGATGAATTTAGGGTATGGTACAACGGTTGTCACAAAAGGTCAAGGGGTTCGGACGTAAATTGCCTCAAACTCCCTCTCGCAGGATAAAAATACCCTTACCAGGTTCGGATCGAAGTGACTTCCCGCTCCCTCCTCTATGATAGAGACAGCTCTTGAGTGTGGAAAGGCCCTCTTATATGGTCTGGAGGATACCAGAGCGTCGTAGACGTCGGCTATGGCCATGACCCTGGCTAAAAACGGTATGTTTTCCTCCTTCAGGCCATGGGGATAGCCCGAGCCATCCCATTTTTCGTGGTGATACTCGGTGATATCCCTGGCATAGGAGATAAACGCTCCTCCTCCAAGTATTCCCTCGGTCCTGGCTAGAACCTCACCGCCTATGAGAGGGTGGGCCTTTATCTGCTCAAACTCGTCATTTGAGAGCGGCCCCGGCTTAAGAAGCACAGAATCGGGGATCGCGACCTTTCCTATGTCGTGTAGGGCGGCGGACTGCCATATAAGGGGGAGATCCTCCGGTGGGAACAGTACATCTCCACCGGACCTCTCTAAAAGCAGCTTCACGTAGGCCTTGGTCCTCTGGATATGGCCCCCTGTATCGCCGTCCCTGTACTCAGCGAGGATAGCCATGCTGTTTATTATAGTCTCCCTGTGCCTCTCAAGCTCCACAGCCCTCTGGGCCAGAAGCCTCTGGGATTCCAGCCTGTCGGTTATGTCCTGGATGGTCGAGGCCAGGTATATCACAGATCCATCGCAGTCCCTCATGAGGTGGGTCGAAACCTCTACGTCCACCAAAGAGCCGTCCTTTCTGACGTACCTTTTCTCAGAGAAGGATTCGCTTATGCCTCTTTCAACCAGGGACCAAAAACGAGCAATCTCCCGAAACCGATCCTCATCGGGGGTTAAGTCCTGCCAGCTCATACCGGACAGCTCTCCCCTGTCGTATCCGAGGATACGACAAAGCTTGTCGTTTACGTGCTTCCACGATCCATCGGGAGAGGTTATGGCAAATCCAACCGAGTTCTGCTCGAAGAACGACTGAAACCTCTCCTCCGTGGCCTCCTCCTTCGCCTTCGCCGCGATAAAAGCGGCGAAGAATAGCAGGACCAGCAGGTCAAAAAGCAACACGGCCCAGACCATGACGATTTTTCTGCGATGAAAGCCGGACAGTACGTGATCCTCCGTCTCCCCCACCACCACGAACACGTCGTAGGGGTATATCTGTCTAAAGGACAGGATTCGCCGAACTCCGTCTCCCATCATGTCTCCGGCCAGGGAATCGTTGGGTATCTGTGACATCACCGCGAGAACCACCTGGTCCTCTATCCTCTGGGACAACGACATCGGTCTGTCGTCATGCACACCGGCTAGGACCTCCCCATCCTTGTCCACCATAGCGATAACTCCGCCAGGGCCCAGACATATACGGCTGTAAAAATCGGAGAACATAAAGGGGTTGACCGACGCCAACACCAATCCAGCAAACAGGCCGGACTCGTCCTCAACCGAAAGGCTCATGGGGATGAACCACTTGCCGGTGGCCGTGCCGAGGATCGGGGGACTTATCAAAAAATCCCTAAAACCGTCCCTGTGGGCCTTGAAGTAGGCCCTATCCCGGACGTTCACGAACACAAAAGGGACCTGAGAACTCAAGACGAGATCGCCAGAGGCGTCCACCACGCTGAGAAGATTGAAAAGACTCTCCTGCCCTCTGCGGCTTTCCACAGCGTAGCGGGTGACGCTGGCGTTGGCCACCTCGGCGAAGGACCCCATGGCCAAACCTCCCTTCTTTGCGTAGACGTCTCTCAAAGACTTTAGGATGTGGTGGACGTTTTGGATCGTTCTGAGGGAGTGTTCCTGGAACGCTCGAGCCATGTTCTCCGTCCGCCTGTAGGCAGACTCAATCTCCCTCTTTCTGTCGTAATTCAGCTGAAATAGGAGTACAACGAGAGAGATCGCTATCATGGCACAGCAAAACAGCGTCATGACCAAATTAGCTCTCATGTAAGCGGTCTTTCTGATCACGACACCAGCCCCTTTCGCTCTGTCACGCCTGATGCGGTTAACTCCTAGACGACACTGAGAGACGACCCACCACTACGCCGATCATCGATGACGTAGCGGCTCAGCTCTTTCCCCATCTCCGAGGATATACCCTTGAGAATCTCGGCCAGGTCCGATAGCTGATCCGCCCCCTCCGAAAGGACGTGAAGATCCTTCTCTATCTCCTGGACGTCAGAGCCGGTCCTGGTCACGCCGGAGCTTATCCTACCGATGGAATCGGCCATCTCCTGAATGCCGGATGACTGCTGCTCCGATGCCGAGGCTATGGTCCTAAGCTGCTCCCCTATGAGGTCCACCGCACCTAGCACCGAGGAGATGTTGGACTTCATCTTGTGGCTATCCTCCGTGCCCATTCCAGCCAGATCGATACCACCCTCTGCCGCGGCAAGAGAGCTCTGGGTACGCTTAACTATCTCGTTTGCGAGGTTTCCTATCTCGCCGGCCGCTACGTTGCTTTCCTCCGCCAGTTTCCTTACCTCCTCCGCGACAACGGCAAATCCTCTGCCCGCCTCGCCGGCCCTCGCAGCCTCTATGGCGGCGTTCAGGGCCAGCAGATTCGTCTGGTCAGCGATGCCGGTTATGGACCTGACCATGTCGCCTATTCTACCGGCGTTTTCGTGCAGGTCCGCCACCGACTCAGCTATGGAGGAAAAAGAGGATGACATCTCCTCTATCCTTTTGGCTGCGGCTGATATCGCCTCCGTCGCTGTGACAGCCTCCTTTTTGAGGGTCTCAGAGCTGTGGGCCGCGTCCTGTGAGGCCCTGGCTGTATCCCTTATGGCGGAGGAGATCTCGCCCATGCCACAGTTTACCTCCTCTATCGCCCTGGAGTTCGCCATGGAGTCTTCCCTCATGCCGGAGACCCTGTCCCTCAGTAGCGAGGCCAACCTCTCGTTGCTATCGGCGGTGATACCCAGAGAGGACGCCACCTCGTCAAGCTTCCTGCCGCCATCGTTCAGGTCGAAAAAGAAAGACCTCAAGGAGGAAACCATCCGGTCTATCCCGTTTGAGACCTGGGCCACTTCATCCTTTCCGTTCGAGTGGACCTTGACGGTCAGGTCTCCCCCCGCCACAGCGTCAGAGGAAATTTTAAGCCTTTCAAGGGGCAGAAGGACCGTTCTGTTGACGAAGAGGATGAACAACAGCAACAACACGGTCAGAATGGCCCCCACCATCAAAGCCTTGCCCCCCAAAGCCCGTAAAGGAGCCAGTAACTGGGATTCTGAGGCAGTGATTATAAGATGCCAGCCGGTGGAAAGAGGCATATGAAAGGCTATAAAGTCCTCTCCCTCAAACGAGAAACGGACATGCCCTCCCTGAGATGAGTTAAGTATTACGCTTTTTAAAGGAGAAAGTCCCTTTTCAACGTCGAAGAGGTTCTTCTCCATGGCGACCTCAGGGTCAGGATGTATTATCGCAAGACCGGAGCCATCAACTAGGTAAGCCTCGCCGACTCCGTCTAAACTCTGTGACTTAACCTGCTCGGCCAGACCTGTCAGGTCAAGGTCGGCCCCCACAACTCCAATAAGACTGCCATCAGAGCTGCTATAGGAAGGACAGACCACGGACAAAGCGGTCTTTTTCGTTACCATATCGAAAAAGGGAGAGGTAAAAGCGCCTTCGTTTCTCTCTAAAGCGAGGAGATACCAGGGTCTAGCGGTGGGATCGTACCCGGACGGCGGCATCCATCCCGTTCCGTCGGCAAACCTTTTGTTGGGGAAGCCGGTGTATATATTCATAAAGCCCTCTTTAAGGTTGGCCTTTGTCATCGACTCCATGTAACCGGTCAGGATGCCCTCGGTGGTACCGTAATCGTCCCAGAGGTATGCCACGTTTATAGCTGTGTTGGTGACGAGCTGCAACCTGCTGTTCATCCAGCTCTCTACCGCAGACTGCCCGAACTTAGCCCCGTCATCCCCCGACCTTATCAGTTGATCTAGAACTATCCCTCTAGCGCCCCAAAAGGACATAAAACCCATCACGGCCATGGCCGCTACCGCTATACCGGCGATAAGCCCCAATCTTCCTCTGATGGTCATAAAGACAACACCTCCATGTTTTTGTTCTCGGAGAAGACCTTGAACATTCCGATTTTACCACAAAGACAAAAAAAAGCGCCGATCCCTTGATCGGCGCTTTAACGGTTAGGAAAGGGGCTTCAGTCCACCATTTTCTCCAAGCCGGAAGAAGGAAACCTTCGAGTTGAGGTCGTCCGCCAACTCCGCCATAGAGACAGCTCCCATAGAAAGTCTCTCCGAGGCCTGGGTTATCTCCACGACCTGGTCCCTGACGTTCAGGGAGATCTCGTTGACCCCCTGAATCTTCTCCGCCATATCCTGGACCGTCCCGGCTATCTCCTCGCTGGAGGCAGCCTGCTCCTGTGATACAGCCGCTACGTCCTGGGTCGCCCCAGCGATGGACTCCAAGGCCATCAGAACCGCCTTTATCCTGTCCTCCACGTCCCTTATCTGAGAGTCCACCCTGGAGGCCCCAGCTTGGTTGCTCCTGGCCCCCCTCTTGACCGACTCCAGGTCCTCTCCTATGGACCTGGCTAATTCAGCTATGTTCTTCGACGATTCGTTGGACTCCTCCGCGAGCTTTCGGACCTCCTCTGCTACGACGGCAAATCCCCTGCCGTGTTCACCGGCTCTGGCCGCCTCTATGGCGGCGTTCAGGGCAAGGAGGTTGGTCTGGTCCGCTATACTGGATATCTCGCCGACGATGGACTGGATCCTCTCCGCCTTGGACGCTAGGTCGTCCACCGCCTTTGCGGAGCCGTCTATCTCCTTAGAAACCGAGGCCATGTCCTTGACCGTGGAGGCCACGGCGGATATTCCAGACTCGGCCGCCACCTTTGCGGACTCCACCTGCTCAGCGACCTCACCGCTTCTGCTGGCCGCGGTTGCCGCCCCTGAGGCAACCTCCTGGACGCTGGCGTTTATCTCCTCCCCCGCAGCGGAAAGGCTCTCAGCCGCCTGCGAGACCCGCTCGGTGCCGGACCTGGTCTCCTCAAGGCTGGCATTGGCCTCCTCGGTCAGGGAGGAGAAGCTTTGAGCGCTCTCTTTGAGGTCGAGAGACGCCTTTATGACCCCACCTATCACGTCCCTCATCCTGTCGGCCATCCTCACAAGGCCTCTGCCTATCTTGGCGACCTCGTCCCTTCCAGTCGTGGAGAAGACGACGGATAGGTCGCCCTTTGAGAAGGCATCGACCTGATCTTCCAGGTCCCTTAGGGGAATGGCTATGGAACGGGCGATGAAGAAAGCCATGACGAGAGACAGCAGCAGAGAGAACACCGACACGAGCAGCAGGTTTAACCTGATGTCGGCGACCAACTCCTTGTTGTACTCATTATCCGCTTCTGACCCTCTGAGGATGCTCTCGGCGAGCTCAACAAGGTGGTCGTTGTACTCATCCAGATGGGGCAGAGCGTCGGAGTTAAAGACATCGTAGGCCCTTGCGTTATCGTTTTTTAGGGCCAGATCGGTCACGGTCTGAAGCGCTGTTCTCGCCTTAGCCATGTCACCAACGACCTCGTTTAAAAGATCTCTATCGGAGGGGCTCAGAGAAAGTTCACCGTATTTTTTCAGGTCCTCGTTCATAAGATCCCTACGGGTTGAGATGTTCTCCATCAGCTTCCGATTCTGGCTTTCGTCCTCGGTCAACATAAGGGCGTATACGTCTGACCTAATGGCCTGAGCGTGGGCCCTGGCGTCGTTCAGCCAGTGAACCGGCAGCAGATAGTTTCCATATGTGACCTGAAGCTCGGTGTCAAACCTCTTTACGTTCAGATAGTTGTAAAAGGCCATGCCAACTATGAACGAACACAACACCCCTACCATCGCTATCAACCTGGTAACAGCGGAAACCCTTCTTAACCACCCCATCGGAATCCCCTCCCTCTTTTATTCGCAACACTCCGATTTTTCCGATATGGGTATTCTACACGCGAACCGATTCGGACACAACAGGAGGTTTCTCTGTTCCTGGGGCGAGCAAGAGGCCCTTCGATATGTATATAGGTTCAGCCATGGACCACAGTAAAGACCCTCTTTTAACCAAAACCATCCCAGCTATGAGACACACTATACCGCCTATGGCCAGAGCCATCTGGGCCCCTATCAGGGATGCCACAGCGCCGGAGATGAGGCTACCGATAGGAGCGGTCCCGGTCAGAGCGACAACGTATAGGGCCATCACCCTGCTTCTTTTGTCCTCCTCCACCAGGGTCTGGACCACGGTGTTTCCAGCGACCAGAATGGAGACCATGCAGAAGCCGACAAGAACTATCAGCAGCACCGACAGAAGGGCCCAGTCGGAGAGGGCAAAGCAGGACAGGGCCACGCCAAAGCCGCACATGGACAGAGCCATTACCCTCATGAGCCCGACGGGGGTCTTTCTGGCCGCCAGCTTTATGGAACCTACCAAGGCCCCCAGGCCGGACGCCCCTGTCAAGAGCCCCAAAAGCCCCGGGCCACCGTGAAGGATCTCCCTGGCGAAGACAGGAAGAAGGACCAGGTACGGCAATCCAGCAAAGCTGAGCAGGGCTAGAGCGAGAAGCACATCCCTTATAGGCAGGAAACGCCTTACATATCCGATACCGGAGGAGAGCCCCTTGAGAAAGCCCTCCTCCGACTGCTCCACCTGATGAGGCTTTAACCTCATGGCAATTAAAGCCATCAATGTCGCCAGATAGCAGGCGCTGTTTATCCCAAAGCAGATCCCCTCCCCGAAAGCGGCGATGAAGAATCCAGCTACAGAAGGACCGATGAGTCTCGCTACGTTGAACAGCGAGGAGTTTAGGGCCACAGCGTTGCTCAACTCCTCGGGCCTATCCACAAGCTGAACAACAAAGGTCTGTCTGGCAGGAAGCTCAAAAGCGTTCACGATCCCCAGCAGTACCCCCAACGCCAACACATGCCAATATTGGACCGTCCCGGTAAGGGTGAGAGCCGCCAGGACCCCAGCGTGGACCATACAGAGGGTCTGACATATGACCATCAATCTCCTTAGGTCCCAGCTCTCCATCATGACGCCGGCCAAAGTAGACAAAAAAAGAAGAGGTATCTGGCTGGCGAAGTCCACCGCCCCCAGTAGAAAAGGGGAATCTGTAAGCCTGTATATTAGCCAACCCATGGCGACCCTCTGAATCCAAAACCCCGTCAACGATACCGCCTGACCGGAAAAAAACAGACGATAATTTCTCGAACCAAGGGCCGAAAAGGCCCCTCCCCCCGAATAAGACAATCTATCCCCCTGCCCTTCATCCTCGAGTTTCAAACGAAAAATATCATACCACAAAATGGATACGTAGTGATACGACAGGGCTTAGAGACCGGTATTTTTGCTACAATAGACCTCTCCATCTTGGAAAAAAACTTAAACACAAAGAGGAGGACTCTTGATGTTATTAAAAAAGGAATTCACCTTTGACGCAGCCCACAGGCTTGAGCGGTACAGGGGAAAGTGCGAGGCCCTTCACGGACACACCTACAGGCTGGCGGTGACACTTAAGGGGCACAGGGACGACGACGATATGGTCTTCGATTTCACCGAGCTGAAAAAGATGGTCACGGCGAAGGTATTGGACAGGCTGGACCACGCCTATCTCAACGACGTCATGGACCAACCGACGGCTGAGAATATCGCCCTGTGGATATGGGACGAGCTGGACGACGAGGTGAAGCGGCCAAACTGCAAGCTCCACACAGTTCAGGTATGGGAGACCGCCACAAGCTCGGTTATAGTGGACAGAGAGGACTCTGAAAATCGATGACATCCTGGTTTCACAGGTTTTACTCCACCGAAGAGCTAAAAAACACCTTGGAGGAGATGGGCTGTGACATGGGGGCCCTACCCTACTTCGACGACCGAAGACAGGTCACGGCACTCAGGATAGCCGACGTGGACACCAGGGCGGCCAACGCCCTGAAGCAGGAGATGTTGTCGAGAGGCGGGGACGTGGCGGTCCACCGTCACGCCATAGACCGGGGGGTCGAACGGTGCGACTGCCTTATATTCGGCACGAAAAAGCAACTTCGCCACCTGACGGAAAAGCTCTCCGCCATGCCCTACTGGGGACTGTCGGATGTAAAACAGGAGATAGAGGGCGCCATGACTGGCCTGTCCAAAAAAAGACATATCCTGAACCTTCCGGGAGGAAGGGCCATGGAGCTCGGGAAAAAGACCAAGCTCATGGCAATAGTAAACCTGACTGAGGACTCGTTCTTCGCCGGAAGCCGCTCGTCCTCCAACGACTGTCTAAAAAAGGTTGAGGCCATGATAGACCAGGGAGCAGATATACTGGACATAGGGGCCGAGTCCACCAGGCCTGGGTCGAACCCGGTGGACTGTGAGACAGAGATATCCAGATTGGTCCCGGCGATAGATGAGATAAGGAGGGAATATCCGGCTATTCCTATATCGGTGGACACCACCAAGTCGTCGGTGGCAAAAGCCTGCCTGGACTCGGGAGCGGACATAATAAACGATATATCCGGTCTAGGGTTCGACCAGGAACTTCCTGGGGCTGTGGCTAAAGCCGGAGCCCCTCTGGTCATAATGCACATAAAAGGGGTTCCCCGGACCATGCAGGAGAACCCCCATTACGATTGTCTGCCAGGGGAGATATGCTGTTACTTCGAGGAGAGAATTGACCTTGCGGTTAAAGCTGGCATACCAAGGGATCAGATAGTCCTGGACCCTGGCATAGGCTTCGGCAAGACCACCGAGCACAACCTGGCCCTCTTGGGACATAACGAGTTCTTTAGGTCCCTGGGCCTTCCCTTGCTGATAGGACATTCCAGAAAATCGGTGTTCGGGGCTGTGCTCGGCGAGTCGGACCCGGCGAACAGGCTTGAGGCCACCTTGGCCGCGACCGCTCTCTGTGTATGGCAGGACGTGGAGATAGTCCGGGTCCACGACGTCAGGGAGAACCGTCAGGTCATAGACACCATATGGGCCTTGAAGAACGCCTCCAGCTTCGCCTAAGCTAGACCCCCATCAACCATCGATCCAGAGACATAGGGCGACCGGGCCTTAGGCCCTCCATCTCAAGCCTGAGGTCGCCCAGGAGGGCGGAACGCTCTGCGAAGGCGTTGTGCCGGTGGATGCTCTCGAAGTTCTCCTGTCTCGCCAGGACGAAGGAATCGTCGGGCAGGTCGGGGGAGACCTCCACCACGTTTCTGAGCATCTCCCGAACCACGTCCTCGACGAACCTGGGGTTGGTATGGGCCTTGTTGACCACGAAGAATTCATCGGGCCTCTTCAGCAACTCGTATATCTCCGAGCTCATCGAGGCCTCGGCGAGATGGACCAGGTTTTCCGCCTTGATCGCCCCAGCACCACCGATCATCAAGGTGGCCCTGCCCCTCTGGTTATGGGAGGCAAGGGGGAGGAGGTCCACTATCCTCTCCGCCTCGTCCTCGCCGTACCCCTGGGATACCAGCAGTCCCTTAGAATGAGATCTCACCATGTCCTGGGCACAGGGACATACGGTAAGGCCGTCGACCTCGACTCCGGAGACGGTCCGGCATAACCTGCCGTCGCAGGCCGATATTCCTATAAAAGTGTAGATCTCCTGGGAGAGTTTTCCCGATATAGGTGTATGCTTTTTGAGGGGGAAGTGGGCCCTTATCCTGACCTCGGATCTGAGGGCCTCCTGCCTCTCGGCCACCAAAAAGGCGAGTCTCTCCGCCATTGTCTCTATGTCTGGAGCGGAGGAACCGGCAGCCTCCTCCGCCGCCTCCTCCAGGATCTCGCTGAACCGGGACATGTGTACCCCCGCCTTTGACCCGTCCAGGTCGGCGAAGAGGTCCATTTTGGCGTAAAAAAGGGACGTTCCACGATCGCTCTCGAGACGAATTATCCTCTCAAGGCCGGTTACCCCCACCCTTCCCAGGAAAAATGGGACCTCCGGCGCACCTTTCTGGACATCTCGGTCAAGGGGGAACCTCAGACATCGTTGAGATTTTTTTACCCCCGACCTGTCCACCGAATGGGCCAGTTCCGACACCGTCAAGCGGGACCTCGGATCGACGACGTCAGGGGCTATCTCCGCCAGTGGGACCAGGACGAAGGCCCTCTCGGCCATCCTGGGATGGGGGATCGTGAGATCCTGTTCGTCCATCACCGTGTCGCCGTAGAGGACGACGTCCACGTCTATAGGCCTAGGTCCGTTTCGGAAGGTAACCGTACGACCCATCCTCTGCTCAACCCACTTTGCCAGACGCAGAAGGTCGTGAGGGGAAAGGTCGGTCTCCACCTCGCACACCGCGTTCAGGAAACGGGGCTGATCCAGATACCCCACCGGATCGGTCTCGTAAAAGGACGATACCTTCAGTACCTCCACTTTGCCCTGAAGGTACTGAAGCGCCTGAAGTATATTTCCCTGTCTATCTCCAAGATTGGCTCCTAGAGCCAGAAAAACCCTGTGGCCACAGACCATAGCCAAACCTCCTAATGGATGCAAAGTATAGTGGTCCACATTGTACCAGAAGGGAGAAAAAGGATGACGACCGTATCGATAAGAAAGTGCCCATCCTACGGTGAAGCGGAACAAACCATCATGAGAGCCGTAGACGACCTAGGGGGGATGGCCCGATTCATATCCCATGGAGACTCGGTCCTTATAAAGCCCAACATGCTGGGAGCCTATAAACCTGAAAGCAACGTCACCACCCACCCAGACGTGGTTCGGGCCGTGGCTAGAATGGTCATGGACTGCGGTGGAAAGCCGGTTATAGGTGACAGCCCTGGGATAGACCCATTTCCACTGGTATCAGCGAGGACAGGCATAGGAGAGGTTGGAAAGGCCCTGGGAATTCCGGTACTTCCTCTGACCGACTCGGTCCCGATGGCCCCCAAAAAAGAGGGAAAATTTCGCAAGATAGAGCTTTCACGAATTGCTGTTGAGTCTGATAAAATAATAAACATACCCAAGATGAAGACCCACTGCCAGATGACCCTGACACTGGGGGTTAAAAATCTCTTCGGGACTGTAGTCGCCCAGAGGAAGGCGGAGTGGCATTACAAAGTCGGCCTGGACAGGGACAGCTTTGCCACTTTGCTGGTCGAGATATGGGATCACCTGAGGCCCTGTCTTACGGTGATGGACGGGGTATGGGGCATGGAGGGCAGAGGCCCCTCCAACGGAAGGGGCCGACATTTCGGCATAATATCGACCTCCGACAACGCTATAGCCATGGACCAGGTCCTGTCCCCTCTGATGGGGGTAAAGGAGCAGGACTTCCCACTTTTAAGGGCAGCCCGGGACACAGGTAATATCGTCGATGACGTTCTACAGGTTGGAGATGTCATCGCCCCATTTTCACCCAGGGTGGACCTTCCCAAGTCGGACTCGCTGAGACTCCTTCCCTCTTGGATGGACGGCCTAGGAAAGACGTTTCTCTCTTCAAGGCCAGTACAGGACGTAAAAAAATGCATAGGGTGTCAAAAGTGCGTACAGATCTGTCAGGCAGAAGCCCTCAAGATGGGGCCAGAAAAGGTTCTATCGTTCGACTACGACAGATGCATAAGGTGTTACTGCTGCCACGAGATGTGCCCTGTGGACGCTATAAAGCTGCAAAAAGGAGCGATACTGCGGGTTTTAGACCTACTGGGTCGGGGATAAATTTGCCTAGTATGGACCTTTCGCTGTAGTATTATATAGACAAAGCACCTTAACACGGAGGAGGCGCAGGATGCCCCAGTCATCGGAGAGCTTTCACGAGACAAAAGAGAAACTCCAGAAGTCGGTTGAGGAAATGCGTCGCTCCAACCTATCCACAGCGCTGGAAAGGCTCTCAAAAAAGGGGGCCCAGAAGCCTAAAATTTCGGTCTCGGAGATAAAGCCATCTGGAGCTCTAGAGGAAGAATCATCCTACCTGTCGATAAAGGCCCTTTTCAGGACCAGATCAACCGGGGGACCCTGGGGACTTATGGTCCTGTTGGCCGATCCTACCTCGGGAGAAACCCTATATCTCACACTTTGGATCGGTTACGGAGGGCTTAAGAACGCCGACCTCAAAGCGTCATGGCAGGCCCTATCGGTCTTGATGGAGGAGGCGGAGGCCCCGCAGGACAAGGAGCTAAGGAAAAAGGTCCTATCGGTGATCGAGGAATATTTCAACCCCCCGACCCTCAACAGACTGGCGTCGGAGATAGAGAACCCTGAGGCGCTAGAGAAAGCCAGAGAGGGATTTCTAGGGGGCCTGGATAGGACTATGTCGATGAGCTTCGAGTTATTCTTAGCTGCGGAGATGGTCTCAGGAGAGGAGTGCCAGAAGTACTTCGACAACAGGGGAAAATCGTCAAAAGAGGAAAACGAGGGGAAAGAGGAAAAACCGTCGGTTGAGATACAGAGGATAAGCGTGCTGTGCGGGGTCATAGTCGACCCGGTAAGGGGAAGAGCAGTATCCTCTCTCAGAGTCGGGGACCTGATATACGTGACCATCAAAGAAGGCTCCGCCGTGGCTCACGCAATCAGGCAGGCTATGGCTAAGGGCGGAACGGACCGGATACCTGCGCCTGTACTGGAGATAGCTCCTACTTCCACCGGAAGCGTAGAGATAATGGTCGAGCTATCCGAGGGCATATACGGCAAACTTCTGGCAGGCGAAAGCTACAAGGTCGCAATACCCTCCGATTCAGCGGGATCCGCCTCGGGAGGGATATGGTCCTCTCCGTTGCTGTTGCTCTTCTTCTTCGTCCTAGGGACCCTTATACTGGCGTTGTTTCTGTTGATGAACTGACCGGATCCGAGGAGACGGCGAGAGGAGAGGTGGAGATCGTATGGAAGGTAAAAAGCTCAAGGCCGATGAAAAAGCCTTCATGATGGTGATAGACCAGATAGTCGCCCACAGGATCAGACCGGGGGACAGGATATACGAACCTGACCTGGCTGAGACGTTGAAGCTTAGCAGGACCCCTGTCAGACACGCACTGAGTCGGCTTGTCGCAGAGGGAGTACTGGACAAGACCAGAGGAAAAAGGGGATACACCCTCCCGGTCCTTTCGAAAGAGGACATGGAGGAGGTGTTCGCTACCAGGAGCGCACTGGAAGGAAAGGCCATCCAAATAGCGGCGGAAAAGGCCACGGACCAGGACATAGCCTACCTCAGAGAGCTGAACGAGAGGGAAAGGTCTTTGTTTCACCTAGGTCGATACAAGGCCGAGTACGCCAAGGCGAACGAACAATTTCACTCTAAGATAGTGGAGCTTGCCGGAAACAGGTATATCGAGAGATACTTCCGGCAAGCCTACTGGAGGTCGTCACTTTACACCTTTCACTTCGGTCTATTTTACAACATAGAGCTGGATATGCCGCCTGAAAGCGCCTTCCCAAACAGCGAACACCGCACCTACAGAGAGCACAGAAAGATCATCGACGCCCTGGAGGAAAGGGACGGAGCCAGTGCCAGGACCCTGCTGGAGGAACACGTCTACAACACCATAGTCAGGAGAGGTGTCCGCTTCTCCGCGCCTATTTGAGGGCCATTCTGCCCCGAGAGTTTCCCCTTGACAGGTCCTCAAGACTGGATGAGATCAGGGGGGCCGGATCGATCATCCTGCCTCCCTGGGCGACCCCGAAATGCAGATGTGGTCCGGTCACCCTGCCGGTGCTGCCGGTCAGTCCGATAACGTCCCCTGCCTTCACCACCTGACCGGCCTTGACGTCTATTCTGGAAAGATGAAAATACATTGACACCAACGTACCACCGTGATCAATGTACACCGATTTCCCAGCGTAGTAATGGTCCCCCACCAGGACAACCTTACCGGAAGCGGCCGCCTTTGTAGGCGTACCGTTTGCTGCTCGGTAGTCCACTCCACCGTGACGTCCCTTCAAAATCCCGTTATAGACCCTTCTCTTTCCGTAGACGCTTGTGGCCGCCCCTGGCACAGGCCTAACCAATGGGAGCTCCCACCGTACCTCCTTAGAAACAGAGCTCAAAGCCTCCCGGACAAGCCGTCGTTCCTTAGCGATCCTGGCACTTGCCGACGCCGGCGGAGTTACCATAGCGGGGTTAACGGACAGCTTCTCCGAGGGATATTTTTTAGGGATAACGTCGATGGACCACCTGGAGACGTAAGTCGTCCCTCCCGATGCCACCCATATCTTCAATATCTCTTCATCAGAGGGTTTTTCAAGGGAATCGGTCCCTAAAACGACACTTCCGACCATGGAGCCGCCTTCGACCTGTCTGAGATCAAGCGGTATATTCTTACCCCTCCAGGATAGGGTCGACCTGCTAACGTCACCCAAGATAGACACCGATACGACGAAAGGTTCCCCCAGTCCAACCCTCTCCGGAGCCGAAAAGGAGACGTCCAGAGCATGGCAGGTCCCAGGGGAACACAGATAGGCCACTGTCATCACGAGGATCAAGCATAGTCCCCTTATCCTTTCACGTGAAATCATACACATTCCTCCCGTATAATCGAATACCCGCTAATTGTACACTAAAATCCACGATAGACAAGCCATCCCAGACAACAATGCATACTATGCAGACTGTTGTTTTTTTTGGTACAATAATCTCATGGAGGGCTGTTGCCCATCTATGTATACCGGAAAGAATGGAGGCGTTTTCTTGTCTATAAAGGGCAAATTTATATCCATGGTTGCAGCGGTCCTGGTGGTAATAGCGGTGATGGCCGGAGTGGGAGCCATCAGAAGCAAAGGGGTTTTGACCGAACAGCTGATTAAGACTGGAGACGAGACGGTCAAGATAGCCCTCCTCACCGTCGAGGAAAACCTGAACAAGATGACCGCTATCATGGTCAACGCTGCGAAGGTAACCGAGAGAGCGTGGGATAAGGAGGGAATCAACGAGCTGAAGCCCATGGAGGACCTGATGGTAGAACTGACCGAGGCAAACAAGGTGTTCGGATTTCAGGACATCTACTTCGGCTTCGAGAGGGACGGAAGGTTCTCCGACGGGACGAGATTCCAACAGCCGTCAACCTACGACGCTAGAAAAAGGGGTTGGTACATCCACGCGATGAGCCAGAGAGGGAAGGTAATAATCACCGAGCCCTATGTGGACAACATCACAAATAAGCCTGTGTTCTCTCTGTGTGTGACCATAGAGGACGAAAGCGGCAATGTCGTTGGGGTACTGGGATCGGACGTGAGCATGGAATCGTTGGTTAACTTCGCTGGGCGACTTCAGATACTGGGAGAGGGACATCCCATACTTCTCAGCGCGGAGGGGATCATTCTGGTAGGGCCGGTTAAAGAGAGGGTTATGGAGATAAACCTGGCTAAGGACACCGGGAGCACCCCCTCGGTCCAGTCCATGGCGAAATCCATGGTGGCCGGCAAGTCAGGAGACATGGAGATAGAGTGGGTGGGACAGTCCTTCCACGCCTTCTACGGAGCTACCTCCTTCGGCCTCTCCCTTGCCATAGCTTATCCGCTCTCCTCGATAGGGGCTATGGTAGCCAAGGTCACGTCCATACAGCTAATAGTGGCTGGATTCGCCCTCTTGGCGGTTATCTTGGCGGTCTATCTGACGTTTAAGAGCATAGTCACTCCGCTCAGAAAAGCCTCGGCTATGGCCCTCGAGATAAGGGACGGGAACCTGACCGTCGATCCCTCATCCATAGGCTACAGAGGCAAAGACGCGCTGAGGGAGATGATAGAGGCTCTGTCATCCATGGTCAGCGGCCTCAGAAACACCATTGAGGGGATCACCGACGAGAGCCACAAGATAGCGGACAGCACCGGAAGCCTGGCGGCCCTCAGTGAACAGACCAACGCGGCAATGGAGGAGGTAAGACGTTCGGTATCGGACGTCGCGTCTCTCTCCGAGACAAACGCCGCAGCGCTGGAGGAGACTAACGCCGGAGTAGAGGAGGTATCATCCAGCGCGTCCATGGCAGCTAACTCCGCGACCCAGGGAACCGAGGCCACAGCCAACGCCAGCAAGACATCCCAGGAAGCGGTAGCTATCGTCAGCAGCATAATCAAGGATATCAAAGACGTAGGTGATAAGGCTCAAAGGAGCCTAAAAACACTCTCGAGCCTGACCGGATCGGTACAGGAGATAACCGGATTCATCGAGACCATAAACTCCATAGCGGACCAGACCAACCTTCTAGCTCTAAACGCAGCGATAGAGGCAGCAAGAGCAGGAGAGGCCGGAAGGGGCTTCGCAGTGGTCGCCGAGGAGGTTCGTAAGCTGGCTGAGGAATCGGGACAGGCGGCGGGAAGCATAGGAAAGCTGATAGAGGGACTACAGAGCCAGACGAAGGAATCGGTGGAGATCACCGCCGAGTCAGGTAAGATCATGACTCGCACTGTCGAAAGGGCGGACGAGGCGAAAGTTGGCCTCGACGAGGCGCTGAGACAGATAGCACTGGTCAACGACGCTATGCAAAACATAGCCGCCACATCCCAAGAACAGGCAGCCTCGGCCAACGAGATGGCAAACGCGGTTGACCAGGCCTCCAGATCCACCGTGGATATAGCCCAGAGAATAGACGGGGTTAAAAAATCCGCCGACGAGACCGCGAGAGCGTCCGAAACGGTCGCAAAAGAAGCGGAGACGGTATCTATGCTGTCCAGATCCATTCAGAACAGGCTCAGCACCTTCTCCACCGGTAGAGGAACGTCAAAAAAAACCGGCGGTAAAATAGCTAAAGGGGGCCTCTAAATACTCACACTTGGATCCCCTCGGAGAGACCGCTTTGTCGGAGCGATCTCTCCGAGGACCAGCGTTTTTAGAGTTTCCCTAAACAGATCCAAAATCATGGGGGCCCCTTCTGGGGCCCCCATGATTAATTTGCACTCTAGCCGACTGGAATTTTTGACATAACAAAATACCTAAAAGACAGCTTGAACATCGTCATCAAGCAGCTTTTTTATAAAAAAAGATCAGGCTTATATGGCTTACCTGTAGAATTTACGAACTTCTTTGCATACACAGTTGCGAAGACCCAGATATTTGTTTAGAATGGCACGACTTGCCTTTATCAGCAAGATCATCTTTATCGTCTTTGGGAGGTTATCCAGTGATCCAAGAGTTAGTGAGCGTTGCAAACGGTATACTGTGAGGAAAGTTGATGGTATGGCTTCTTTTAGGAACGGGCATATTCTACTCAGTAAGGCTGGGACTGCCTCAGATAAGGCACTTTGGACACATGTTCAAGGTCATGTTCAGCGGCAGGACATCCGCTGAGGGAGGGATAACCCCTTTCCAGGCGCTCTGCACCGGCCTCGCAGCCCAGGTTGGCACGGGGAACCTGGCGGGGGTGGCAACCGCACTGGTGTCAGGTGGCCCCGGGGCCATCTTCTGGATGTGGATAACCGCCCTGGTGGGAATGGCCACCATATTCGGGGAGGCCACGTTAGCCCAGGTTTTCAGGGTGAGGAGCGAGGACGGAACCTACCGCGGAGGCCCGGCCTATTACCTCGAAAAGGGCCTTGGTCAGAAGTGGATGGGGGTTCTCTTCGCCTTCTCCATCATCGTCGCAATGGCGTTCATCTTCAACGCAGTACAGTGTAACTCCATAGCAGCAGGGCTCAGAGGAGCGTTCAACCTCAACGAGGTATACGTGGCGGGAGCCACCATAGTCCTGACTGCCCTCGTCATATTCGGAGGGCTCAGGCGCATCGCCCACGTGGCGGAGATAGTGGTTCCCCTCATGGCTGGGCTCTACATACTGGGCTCACTAGTGGTGGTCGTGACCCACATCTCCGAGATACCAGCGGTTTTCTCTCTGATATTCAAGAGCGCCTTCGGGGCCAAACAGGTAGCAGGAGGAGTTCTTGGGCACACCGTGGCAATGGCCTTCAGATATGGCGTATCCAGAGGACTGTTCTCCAACGAGGCTGGAATGGGGTCCACCCCCAACGCCCACGCTACCGCTGATGTAAAGCACCCTGCTAGACAGGGATTCACAGCCATGATGGGGGTCTTCGTCGACACGATCCTAATATGCACCGCCACAGCGGCTATAATACTTCTGTCCGGCACATTGGACAGCGGCAAAACCGGCGTCGAACTTACCCAGATAGCTGTTGAGGCTACTCTGGGGTCCTGGGGCCCAACATTTATAGCCGTAGCTCTGATGTTCTTCGCATGGACATCAATACTTGGCAATTATTACTACGGAGAGAGCAATCTCATGTACATCTTCCCCAACTGCGGCAAGGGCGGACTGGCTATATACAGGGTCATGGTCCTAGGTATGCTCATGTTCGGTGCCACCAGTTCGGTCCCATTCGTGTGGGAGCTTGCGGACTTCTTCAACGGCATAATGGCACTCCTCAACCTGATCGGCATACTGCTTTTGTCCGGAATAGTGGTCAAGATGATGAACGACTACGAATCTCAGATCAAATCGGGAATCGACGATCCGGTGATAGACAGAAAGGCTTTCTCACAATACTATAAAGGCTAGGTGATCTATCTATGAAGGAGACTCTGGCTCTAATAGCCCAAGCCAGCTCCATCCAGGCATCAAAGGGCTCGGTGGCAACCTACATCCCAGAACTGGCAAAGGCCGACCCCGAGGCATTCGGATTGGCCGTCACCGAGTGCGATGGGACACAGTATCTCTCCGGAAACTGCGAGTTTCTCTTTACGTTGCAGTCCATATCCAAAGTAGTCACCCTCGCTCTGGCGTTGGAGGAACGGGGAAAGGACAACGTATTCTCGGCTGTGGGAAACAGCCCCACCGCTGACCCTTTTAACTCCATAATGAGGCTCGAGATGGACGCACCTCACAGACCCCACAACCCTCTGATCAACTCCGGTGCCATAGTGGTGGTATCGTTGCTTCCGGAGGAGGGACGAGAGGGGAAGATACAAGCTATCCTGGGCATGGCCA
The DNA here is from genome assembly GCA_964395085.1 of uncultured Synergistaceae bacterium. Lineage (GTDB taxonomy): Bacteria > Synergistota > Synergistia > Synergistales > Dethiosulfovibrionaceae > Dethiosulfovibrio. The sequence continues at coordinate 571 of CAYNAN010000010.1, read as the reverse complement.
GAGACCTCATGGCAAACGGAGACATAAAGGTGAACGACCGGATTTACCGATCGGAGAAAAACACCAGCGACAGAAATCGCTCTCTGGCCTATTTTCTCAGGAGCGTGGGAAGCCTAAAAGGAGATATCGAGGATATCCTGGACGTCTATTTTCGTCAGTGTAGCATGGAGGTAAACGCCAAGGACCTATCGGTTTTAGGGGCGACCTTCGCCTGTGACGGCCTTAACCCAATCACGGGCAAACAGGTCGTCTCCCCCCAGACAGCCAAAATCATAAGGGCCATAATGACCACCTGCGGAATGTACGACGGATCAGGAGAGTTCGCCGTAAACGTGGGCATCCCGGCTAAAAGCGGTGTCGGTGGCGGAATCATGGCGTCGGTCCCGGGAAGGATGGGGATAGGGGTCGTCAGTCCCCCTCTTGACCAGAGGGGCAACTCGGTGGCGGGGCTGGCGGCCCTCGCCGCAATTTCCGAGCAGCTCCACTGTAGGGTGCTTTAACTAGACGCGGGGCGGATCCGATCGGATCCGCCCCGCGCTTTATACATCGGTAAAACCGCCTAAAGGGCACC